>CALXKW010000144.1 GCA_944389045.1 uncultured Clostridia bacterium
GTTCCCAAAGTGGAGGGATTGACCGCAGCGGAGGCCATCAAAGCGCTGCAGGCCAAAGGACTGAACGTCCTGATTTCCGGTTCTACCAACTACGCTATCGGCAGCGGGGCCAAGGTGGTCTCTCAGAGCGTGGAGGAAAACACACAGGTCAAATACGGCACGGTCATCACCATTCGGTGTCTCTATGACGAGCCGGACGACATCGAAAACATCCTGCCCGATTAAAGAGTCGGCAATTTGACCTTCGGCGACGTGTAAAGAGTTTTGAAACGAGGCGTAAACTTGAAGCTTTCTCAACTGATCTCTGTAGATAGGGACGTTGAAATTACAGGAATTGCGGTGGACAGTCGGACGGTAAAGCCGGGCGACCTCTTCATCTGCCTGAAAGGAAAGGATTACGACGGGCATCGCTTTGCCCGGCAGGCGTTGGCCCGGGGAGCCGCGGCTATCGTCACCGAGGAAAGACTGGGACTGGAGGGGGAGATTCTTCTTCCCGATACACGGCGCGCGGCGGCCAGCATCTATGCCGCATGGTACGGAAATCCCCAGAAGAGGCTGAAAATATTCGGCGTGACCGGGACCAACGGGAAGACGAGTGTGGTCAATCTTCTGAACGCTATCTACCGCAAAGCGGGGGTGCATACCGCCTGCAGCGGAACGCTCGGTACCTTTTGGGACGATAAGGCCTATCCTGCCGAAAATACTACGGCGCGGCCGGAGAGCCTATTCGCATGGATGCGCGAGATGGTCGACGACGGGGTGGAGTATCTGTTCCTCGAGGTTTCCTCGCATTCGCTGGTTCTCGACCGGGTGGCGGAAATCGCGTTTGCCTGCGGCATATACACCAATCTCACCGCCGAGCATATGGATTTCCACGGATCGATGGAAAACTACGCGGCAGCCAAGGCATCGCTCTTCACGCAATGCCGCTACGGCATCTTCAATTACGACAATCTTTACAGCTATATTGCATCACAATCAAGTCCGTGCCGCTGTTTTGGGTACGGAATGAGAAACGACCCGGCCTTCCGCCTGACCGAGATTCTGAAAAACGATCTTTCAGGGATTGCCTATCGGGTATCTCGCGAGGGCAGAGAATTTTGCGTTACAAGTCCCCTGGCGGGAGAATTCAATATTTACAACACGCTGGCGGCGGCTTCGGCGGCGCTGGTCGACGGGCTGGATGAAAAGACGGTGACCGAAGCCATCGCCTCTTTCCGCGGCGTTTCGGGAAGGCTGGAGAGAATATATGACGGCGCGTTTACGATTTTTATCGACTATGCGCATACTCCCGACGCTTTAATGCGGGTTTTGGATGTTCTTCGGCGCTCCGCCGGGGAGAAAAAGAACCGGCTTCGCGTACTCTTTGGGTGCGGCGGGGACCGGGATCGGAGCAAACGCCCTGTGATGGGCAGCATCGCGGAGACGTTGGCCGACGAGGTGATCGTGACCAGCGACAATGCCCGCAGCGAGGATCCGGCGGCCATTATCCGCGATATTCTCGCCGGAATGGGCAAAAACAAACAGGCAAATTCGTTCAGGGTCATGGCAGACAGGAAGGAAGCTCTCGAATACGCTGTAGACTCGGCACTTCCCGGCGACATCTTACTGGTTGCGGGGAAGGGGCATGAGGATTACGAGATCGATTGCCACGGCAGGCACCCGTTCTCGGAACGCGGAATTCTTTTAGAGCGTTTGCGGGCTGACGGCTTTCTGGCATGAACCCTTATAGAGAAAAGAGAGAAACAGGTTTGTCCGCGCGGCGCTCCGCCGGACAAACGACGTCTGTTCCCGTAAAAGAGGGACGGGCGGTGTCCCGGCTTCCCGCCGGCGGTGTTTTCCGCCGGCGGGAAAGAGAGGGATATTCCTTAGAAGAAGGAGGGATCGGACGATGACCATTCAGGTAAGGGGAGGTCTGACCGCCGCGGATGTGGCGGAGATGACGGGAGGAACGGTCGTAAATCCCGACGGCCGCAAAATCATGCATATTACCACCGATTCCCGGGATGTGCCGAAGAACGCTTTGTTTGTGGCCATCCGGGGCGATCGTTTTGACGGAAACAATTATGTCGAGCCGGCCTTTGAGAAGGGGGCTGTCTGTGCTCTTGCCGAAAGGGTGCCCGAAAACGCCGCCGGATGCGTGGTTTTGGTGGAGGACACCCGGATTGCCCTCGGACGGCTGGCCAAGGCGTACAAGGAAAAAATCAGTCCTCTTACGGTGGCTGTGACGGGCAGCGTGGGCAAGACCACTACAAAAGAATTTATTTACGCCGTTCTGAGCGAAAAGTACAGTACGCTCAAGACCTGCGGCAACTACAACAACGAAATCGGGTTGCCTATGACGCTTTTGGGGCTTTCCCCCGAGAACGACGCGGTCGTTCTCGAAATGGGGATGAGCGCCGGCGGCGAGATCGCCTATCTTTCCAAAATCGCGGTCCCCAAGATTGCGGTTATCACCAACATCGGCACTTCCCATATCGGTATGCTCGGCTCGCGGGAGGCCATTCGGGATGCGAAACTTGAGATCCGGCAGGGCTTTGCTCAGGACGGCATTCTGATTCTGAACGGAGACGAGCCTCTTCTGGCCGGCATCGAGGGCGCCGTTTATGTGGCGCTTGAGAATAAAAACGCCGACTGCCGAATAGAAAATATAGTGGAAGGGGAGAACGGAACGGCCTTCGACCTTCTCGTTCGGAAAGATCGCTATGAGAGCATCACGATCCCCACTATCGGCGAACACAACGTACTCAACGCGGCTTACGCCTGGGAGGTCGGCATGGTGGCCGGACTGGGCGAGTTCGAAATCCGTCGGGGACTGATGAAATTCCGCAATCCCGGGATGCGGCAGAACATCTATAACGGCAACGGACGCACCATTCTCGACGATTGCTATAACGCCTCGCCCGAGTCGATGGTGGCGTCTCTGAAGGTACTCGGCAGTATGGCCAGACGAAAGGGCTGCCGCAGTGTGGCGGTTCTCGGCGATATGCGGGAGCTCGGCTCCTATACGCTTGAGGCGCACCGGAGGGTAGGGGCGGCGGTGGCGGCTTACGACATCGACACTCTGATCACCTTCGGAGAGTATGCCGCCGAGATTGCCGCTCAGGCGGTGCGGTTCGGTATGAATTCCGAAAACGTTTATGTTTTTCGGGACATTTCGGACGCCGACGCTCTGGGACGGGCGCTGGTCAAGATCACACGGCCCTCGGACGTCGTGCTCTTTAAGGCCAGCCGGGCGCTTGCTCTCGAACGTGCTATCGCGTATATAACCAAATAACAGAAAGAAAAGCGGGAAGGAAACAAAATCCTTTCGAGCGCGGAGTGGGAAATGTATAAGGAAATCATGGGCTATTTTTGCATCGCGGCCGTCTCTTCTTTTCTCATCACAAAATATATGACGGCCTGGCTGATTCCCAAGCTGAAAAGCATCAAAATGGGACAGAAAATTCTGGACATCGGCCCTCGATGGCACAAAAATAAGGAAGGAACCCCCACCATGGGCGGACTGGCCTTCCTTTTGGCCTTTGCGATTTCTTTCACGGCTCTGGCGGTGTTCGCCGCCACGCGGAATCAGCTGACAAGCATTCCCAAGGTGCTGTTCTGTGCGGTCTTCATGCTTTTAAACGGGGCCATCGGTTTTTTGGACGACTATACGAAGTTTTTCAAAAAGCAGAATCAGGGCCTTTCGGCAGGAACCAAATTTCTTTTGCAGTTTGTGGTGGCGGCCGCTTTTTCGGTGGCGATCGCCTGGGTAAACCGCTTCGCTACGGTGATTTACATTCCTTTTTGGGGAAGAGAAATCGACCTCGGCTGGGGCTGGTATGTCCTCTCCACTCTTCTGATCACGGGTGTGGTGAACAGCGTCAATCTCACCGACGGCATCGACGGACTGGCCTCCACGGTCACGTTCTTTGTCTCCTGCTTTTTTCTCTTGGCAGGTGCTATTGCGCTCGATTACGGTACCGTCGTGCTGGCTTCGGTGATTATCGGCATCACGCTCGGCTTTTTGGTGTACAACCTCTATCCCGCCCGTATTTTCATGGGGGATACGGGGTCGCTTTTTCTCGGCTCCGCCGTGGTGGCCATGGCTTATTTGCTGGACAACCCTCTGATTGTTCTTGTGGCAGGAATCATCTACGTTGTGGAAGCCGCCTCGGATATTTTACAGGTGCTGGTCTACAAGCTGACAAAAAAGCGGCTTTTCAAGATGGCGCCGATTCATCATCATTTTGAAAAATGCGGCTGGAGCGAGATGAAAATTGTCGGCGTCTTTTCACTGGTCACCGTGATCTTCTGCGTGGCCGCATATTTCGGACTTTGAATTCATAAAATGTCGTGTAAAGGGGGCGATATCTTGGATCCACGTGAGAACAACGATTGGCGGGAGAGCCCCCCCGATTCTTTGATCAACATTCGGACGCGCCGCCGTAAAAGCGCCTCGCCCCGACCGGAGGTCAAAAAGGAGAGCTTTTTCTTTGGAAAGGGAACCCTCGACCGCCCCATGCTGGTAATTATTCTTCTGCTGGTATGCTTCGGTTCGGTCATGGTCTTCTCGGCGAGCTACGCTTACGCCTATTCCCGCTATGGGGACAGCGCCTATTTTATCAAGAAGCAGGTCGTTTTCGTGCTCCTCGGCCTTGCGGCCATGCTCTTCATTTCGCATCTGAACTATAAGATCATCAAAGCGGCCGCGCTTCCCGCTTACGGAGTGGCGCTGCTTCTTTTGGTTCTCGTTCTTTTGATCGGCGTGGCGGCTCAGGTGGCCCAGCGCTGGCTTCAGATCGGTCCGATCAGCGTCCAGCCTTCGGAGATCATGAAAATTGCCCTGATTCTGGTCATGGCCTGGTACGGGGATCGCTTCCGGCGAAAGATTTATGATCCGAATCAGAGCTTTCGGCAAAAGACGATCAACAGTCTTCTGAAGCCGGGCTGCTTTGTGATCCTGGCGGCACTTCTGGTGGCGCTGGAAAATCACGTTTCGGGTACGCTGATTATGCTTCTGATCGGCGCGGTCTGCCTTTGGGCCGTGGGCGCCGACCGCCGCTGGTTCATCTATCTTGGAGGCGGCGGACTGATCTTGGTGGGGCTGGTTCTTCTGGTCGTATGGTTCAAGGACGCCTCCTGGAACAAGATCGACGATATCATGCCCGCCTATGTGGTCAAGCGCATCGACATGTGGCTGCGTCCCGATAATTACACGGTTCTTGACGACACCTGGCAGACCGTACAGGGAAAATATGCGGTCGGTTCGGGCGGCTTTTTCGGTGCGGGTTTTGGAAACAGTTATCAGAAGCATCTTTTTGTCTCTCAGCCGCAGAACGACTTTATCT
>CALXKW010000145.1 GCA_944389045.1 uncultured Clostridia bacterium
TATAAGGAGTGTCAAACAATGAAGAAAGGAATATCCAGCTACTGTTTGTCTCCCGCCATGAGCGAGGGAACTTCAATTTTTGAGGTAATCGATTTTGCGAAGAAGATCGGTTGTGAGCATATTGAGTTTGTGCCCTTTTACACGCCGTTTGTGCTGGAGCGGGAAAACCGAATCGATACCGATTACATAGACGCGGTTCGGGAAAAATGCGGCGAAGCGGGACTTGCCATTTCGACCTATTCGGTGAACGCCGATCTGCTGGATCCCGACCCCGCGCGGCGTGAGGCGGAGATTCGCCGGGTGGAACTGCACATCGACGCGGCCGAGCGATTGGGTCTCAAATGGATGCGGCACGACATCGCCTCCTTCCGCCGGCCTTTTTCATCAAATACGCCCGAGAACTTTGAAAAGGAGTTTCCCCTGATGATCGAGGGGGTGCGCACGCTTTATCAGTACGCCGATGAGAGGGGAATTGCCACCACTCTGGAAAACCATGGTTTTTTCTGTAACGGTGCCGACCGCCTGATCCGTATACTGAACGCAGCCGAATGTCCGAATCTGAAGATGACTCTCGATGTCGGCAATTTCCTCTGTGTGGATGAGGATCCGGTAGCAGCCGTGAAAAAATGTCTGCCTTACGCCGCGATCATCCATTTCAAAGACTTCTACGTGCGAAAAAAAGAGCGTTTGCCCGGACAGACCGAGATGTTCAACTGCAACAACGGGAGTTGGTTTGAGACGCTGGCAGGCAAAATGCTGCGGGGTTCGATTCTCGGCCAGGGGGATATGGACATACCCGAGATCATCCGTCTGATTAAAACATCCGGTTTCGACGGATATCTGTCGCTTGAGTTCGAGGGAATGGAAGATTGTCGTCAGGGAACCGAGATCTCCTTTGGGATGGCCAACGCGCTCTTCGAAAGAATGACGGTGTCTTGACTATAATGCCGAACAATATACAAGTCCATCTATAATGCACAACATAATAGATGGCAACTGCAAATTTGTTTCTGTTTGTTTTGTTTGAATCGTTCTTTGGGAGCGATGCGGCGAACGAGCTCCGCTTTATCGGCGATGGGAAGATTCGATTGTCAAAGGGCGATGGGTTTCTGTTTCATTTTCTTCAATATTTCGAACAATCAATATTTTGAACAATTGAAAAAATTCCGAAGCCGGTATAACAGGGAAGCGGCGTTCCGCAGCAAAGGTTTCAAAGATAAAAACAGACAAAAAACAATTAAATTTTCCTAAACTTATCTTAATATCATTGTCCGAGGACAACGGAATGCTGTCAGCAGGCGTCCCGTCGGAATACGCATGCTCATCGGGCGAGGCCCGGAGGAAGGTTCTTCCCGTTTCAATGGGAAGAATAAAGGCTTTGCTTTCTCAGCGGCCTGTCCTTTCGGAAGGGAATTCTTATTATTCCTAAAGCGTTTTTTTGTTTCCAATTCCTTTCAAAAATGAAAATATTACGGATTTGCATGCTTTATTCTCACATTAGCGGGTTCTTCTGTTGATTTTTCGGCGGCAGAATGATAAAATGACATCATAAAATATTATGGAGGTATCCTCACATGAAAAAAGTATTGGCGATCATCCTGGCCGTCTGTATGATGGCTGTGTTCGTCCCTGCTTTTGCTGTCAGCGCGGCGGAGGAAGAAACGTCCGTCCCCACTGTGGAAGAAGCCATCGCCGGCAAGCAGAAGCTGACGCCTTTTTCGGAAGCAAAGCGTACGGTTGCGGAATATGCGACTGTGCAGCAGGGCGCACAAATCGGCGGTTGTGGATGCGGTTTTATTGACGGTAACGTCTACTTCGACAGAGTCGAATTTCTGACTCTCGCAAGCGCCCTTTCCAACGAAGACATTCTGGTCTACGTCGACGGCAAGCCGGCCGGCCTCGCGACTACCTTGCACGCCGGCGCGAGACCCAACTGGGCGGATCGCTCCTGCGGCGGCGGTTTCCAGATCGGTATCATCAACGCGGAACTCAAGAGCGGCGTTGAGTCGACCGTTACGCTGGTATTCGGCGGAACCGGGTACTATACCGAGTTCAAGTTCACCCCGAATGCTTCTTCTCTGTCTTACGATTCTTCGGAGATCGTGATCCGCGGCAGCCGTGCCACCATCACCGTGACCGGCGCGTCGATTGCGGCCGCCTATAAGGTGGGCGACAGCGTCAAGGTTCGTCTGCATGACGACCACACCGATCGCACCTTCACCGTTGCCAGCGTCACCGGCAATACCGTCGTGATGACCTGCGACAACTTTACCTCCACGACTAAAACTCTGGTTGAGGTTGAATACGGAACCGACAGAGCCTTTACCGCCAATGTGGACGTCAATCTTCCCGGCGGCGAGCTGGCTTCTCCGACCGAGGAAGGCGAGACCTTTACGGTTGCGTATCAGACCAAGCCGGGTGCTTTGGCCGGCAACGACATGCGGTTCATCTTTGCCGTTAAGGAGTCGGATCTCACCGCTGACAACTATTCGATCATGGAGAACGGCAAGGTTACGCTTTCCTTCTATAAAGGCGATGCGGTTGTAAAGACCTATTCCGAGAAATTCGTCAATCTCTCGCTCTTTAAAGAAGTGGTGGCCGGCAACGAGTACTGGACTCCTGCTGAGGGCGACCTTCTGACCGGCTTTATCATCAAGGATGTTCCTTATTTCGCCTGGACCAGTTTTACACTCAGCATTACCAATGGCGAAGAGTCGCTCTATTCGGGTACAGTCGAGAAGAGTCTTGAAGAGCAGGTAGCGATGGGCGGTTTCGTCTGGCTGGACGGTGAGCAGAATATCACCTCTCCGAAGCCTGTTAATGAGGGGGAAAACTGCGGGTTCCTTTTTGATAAAACTGCAGCCAAGTATGGGTATCATAGCGGTGGAGCGGATCAGACCATCACTTGGGAATATAGTGAAGCCAAAACGGTTTCTGTTTATGGTATCACCACTGGAAATGACTCTCACGGGGATAGTACAAGAAACCCCAAGAGTTGGACTTTCTATGGTTCAAATGATGGAGAAGAGTGGGTTATTATCGATAAAGTCGATGTGCCGAATCTTATTATTGGTGATCCCAACTGCGGTGGCGGTTTGACAACCTTCTATCAGGTTGACACTCCTACTGCATATCAGTATTATAAAATCGAGTTCCAGGTTCATAGTGATTACTTCCAGCTTGGTGAAATTCGTCTCTATGAGACTGCTGAAGCGGCTACCTACAATTTTAATGACATCATCACCGGCGCTCAGAACTATTCTTCCAATCCTGAGGCAAGTAATCCGAGTAGTGAAGGTTTGACTCAGCTCTTCGATAACAACAGCTCGACCAAATTCGGTTATTACAGTGGTACAAATGAAGTGACGATCCAGTGGTCTTATGCCAGTGCACAGACCGCGACCGGCTATTCAATCACGACCGGTAAGGATTCTACATACTGGAACAGAAATCCCGAAGGTTGGACGCTCTATGGTTCTGTCGATGGCGAATCGGAGTGGGTGAAACTCGACACCGTTTCTGTCGGCGGTAACTTCAGCGGCGAGCTGATGATCTACGGAATCGACGCTCCGGCTTCCTATCAGTACTATAAGATCGTGTTCAAGGTTGCCGGTCACGCATTCCAGATGTCTGACATCGCCCTTTATAACTAAAATCCATAAGGAGGATAAAGAGAATGAAAAATACCTATGTTTCTCCTGAAGTCGAGATTACTGTGGTTTCTACCGAAGACGTGGTGATGATTTCCGGTCTCTCGATTAAGGACAGCGGTACTCTGACTGAGACCAGCTGGGGCAGCCTCCAATAAAAAGATTTGGGAAAGATGCCGCCGCATGCAGATGCGGCGGCATCTGTTTGTTTTGATTTGTTTTTTGTTTCTGTCCTTTTGATCGCTTCAACTCAATTTCTCAAATCTATTTATTTTTTTCTCTTCTCTTTGCGTTGTTTTTTCGTTGCGGTGAACAGAAAAGTCAGCGTTTAAGGGTCTGCAAGAAGGTTGGCGGGCGTGATGTACTTTGTTTGAAAAGAGTAGACGGAAAGAATAGAGCAGGTCGTTCGGATTAAGTTTTTCTCCTTGACGCACGAATATCCAAACGGCCGGATTAGAAAAGACGGATTGGGGAGGATCGAAAAAGCGGTGTTATTCGGTTTTTACTTTGAGACCGGGCGATATTTTTGAAATTGGCAAAGAGTTTAAATGGAATTTCTGTAGAATAAAGCGGAGAAATCCTTTCAATAAGGAGTGTAGGAAAAGTGAAATTTAACGAAAAGCTTTTGGAAAAAGAGGTTTCTCGGGAAATCGTTTTTCAGGGACGGATATTCCAAATTGCCAAGTGCAAAGCAGAGCTTTGCAATCAGGCAATTGTGGACCGAGAGATCATGATTCACAGCGGAGGCGTTTGCGTGCTGCCGGTTGATGAGGAGGGCAATGTCCTGCTGGTTCAGCAGTACCGATATGGGGCCGCATCTTTTCTTCTTGAGGTTCCTGCGGGCAAGCTTGAAAAGGGAGAGGAGCCGTTTTCCTGTGCAAAGCGGGAGCTTTCCGAGGAGACCGGGTGCTCCGCTTCGAAATGGCGCTCTCTCGGAAAAATGCATTCGTCGCCCGCTATCATGAGCGAAGTGATACATATCTACATGGCCGAGGGACTTTCTTACGGGGAAAGGCATCTCGATGACGGCGAGTTTCTGGATGTGGTAAAAATGCCTTTTGACGAAGCCCTTGCGATGGTTCTATCCGGGGAGATCACCGATGCAAAGACACAGGTTGCGCTTCTGAAAGCGCAGGCGCTTTTGAAAAAAGAGAATTGACGGCATTTAATGCTTTTTGTCTTTAAACATACCGCCCGTTTTATATTCTTCTCAAGGCCAAAGGCTCTCTGCTTTCATGGATACGGCTTTCTGCCCCTTCCGGATTTCTCTATCAGTGCGTTATTTCGGTTCGGAAGGGAACTGCCGCCCCGCTGAAAATACAGCATCCGTTTGAATAGATATCAAAAATACAGTATCCGTTTGAGTAGATATCATCGCCGATGAATCCGTTAAGGCTGATCAAAACGAAAAATCACTCAAACGCCGATCTATCAGATCTATGTTTGAGTGAGCGGAAATTATGACGGTGAACCGCAAAAGCCCTTGCTTTACGCTCCCTTTGTTGGAATCATGAAGCGAATATAAAATCGCATGAGAAAGTATCAAATTGTTTTGCCCTCGCTTGGCTCCGGCAGAATTTCCGAAGCAAGCAAGGGCTTTTTGGAAATATTATGGTGTTTCTTTCTGCGGCCTTTTTGCGTGCTTATTCCTATG
>CALXKW010000146.1 GCA_944389045.1 uncultured Clostridia bacterium
GGAATGGGGGACCATGTGCTTCGACGTGGCCCGCAACGAAATCCAGTGTTTTCTCGTCTCGTCCGCCATGTTCTGGTTCGAGGAATACCACATCGACGGCCTGCGGGTCGACGCCGTGGCCTCGATGCTCTATCTCGACTACAACCGGAAGCCCGGGGAATGGAATCCCAACAGCAACGGCGGCAACGAGTCGCTTGAAGCCATCGCCTTTTTCCAGAAGCTCAACACGGCGGTTTTCCGGGAGCATCCCGACGTTCTGATGATCGCCGAGGAATCGACCGCCTGGCCCAAGGTCACCGCTCCGGTCTTTGAGGGCGGGCTGGGCTTCAATTTCAAATGGAACATGGGCTGGGCCAACGACATGTACGACTATGTGGCCTGCGATCCTTACTTCCGGCACTCCTGTCACGAGAAGCTGACCTTTTCGATGTGCTACGCCTTTTCGGAAAACTATATCCTGCCGGTTTCGCACGACGAGGTGGTCCACGGCAAGAAGAGCCTTTTAGACAAGATGTTCGGAAGCTACGAGCAGAAATTTGCCGGCGACCGGCTTTTCATGGCCTACCAGATCCTGCACCCCGGCAAAAAAATGACCTTTATGGGCTGCGAGTACGGGCAGTTCCGCGAGTGGGATTATCAGAATTCCCTTGAGTGGTTCATGACCGGCTATGAGATGCACGGCAAGCTCTGGCATTATGTCGAAAAATTGAACAATTTCTATCTCTCGCATTCCGAGCTCTGGGAGGTCGACACCTCCTGGGACGGCTTCGAGTGGATCTATCCCGACCGCCGGGAGGACAATGTGATCGCCTTCATCCGCCGCAACAAAAAGGGGGAGGAGCTTGTGGCCGTGCTGAATTTCGCCGCCTGCCCCTACACGGCCTACGAAGTGGAGGTCAAGGGCGAGGCCTACAAGGAGATCTTCAATTCCGATAAAACCGAATTCGGAGGGAGCGGCGTATTGAACAAGACGCTCCGCAAGGCGAAAAACGGCAGGATCAAGCTGAATCTGGCTCCGCTTACCGCGGTAATTTTAGAGCCCCGCCCCGCGGTCGGAAAAACTGCCGCCAAAACCAGGGACGCTGCGCCCAACGAACGGACGGCCAACGAAAGGGCGGCTAAAGAACCGCAGGCCAAAGGCGCCTCCGCAGAGCACGCGGCGAAATCCGCCCGGCCCCGAAAATCGTCCTCAAAAAAGTAATCCTGCAGAACCCGTCCGAAAAGAGCGCTTTTCGGGCAAAGGATAAAAAAACCACAGGCACAGGAAAAAAACAGAAAATGGGGGGGTTCCTATGTATCACAAGAAAGAATGTGTCGCCATGCTGCTTGCCGGAGGTCAGGGCAGCCGTCTTTACACGCTGACCGAGAAAACCGACAAGCCCGCCGTTCCGTTCGGCGGAAAGTACCGCATCATCGATTTTCCTCTTTCGAACTGTGTCAATTCCGGTATCGACACGGTAGGCGTTCTGACCCAGTATCAGCCACTTGAGCTGAACGAGTATATCGGCAACGGGCAGCCCTGGGATCTCGACCGCACCTTTGGCGGCGTGATGGTTCTTCCGCCTTACCAGAAGAACAAATCGGCCGACTGGTATAAGGGAACGGCCAACGCCATCTATCAGAATCTGGCCTTTCTTGACCGGTACGATCCCGAGTATGTTCTCGTGCTTTCGGGAGACCATATCTATAAAATGGATTATTCCGCCATGCTCGATTTTCACAAGAAAACCGAGGCCGACTGCACGATCGCGGTTCTGAACGTCACGCTGGAGGAGGCTTCCCGCTTCGGGATCATGAACACCGACGAGGCGGGCCGGGTCTACGAATTTGAGGAGAAGCCCAAAAAGCCGAAGAGCACCAAGGCTTCGATGGGGATCTATATCTTCAAATACCCCAAGTTGAAGCATTATCTCATCGAGGATGAAAAGACCGCAGGCTCGGCGAACGATTTCGGCAAAAACATCATTCCGAACATGCTGGCCGCGGGAGAGAAGCTATACGCCTATCCCTTCTCGGGCTACTGGAAGGACGTGGGGACGATCTCCTCGCTCTGGGAGGCCAACATGGATCTTTTGGGGGAGTGTCCGGCCTTCAATCTTCACGACCGGTCCTGGCGCATCTTTTCGCGCAACGCGGCCGAGCCGGCCCAGTTTCTCGGGGAAGGGAGCGTGACCGAAAACTGCCTGATCTCGGAGGGCTGTGAGATTTACGGCAGTGTGAAGAACTCGGTTCTCTTCCACGGCGTCACCGTCGAGAAGGGGGCAGAGGTCAGCGACAGCGTCATCATGGGCAACGTGACCGTCCGCGCGGGCGCCAAGATCGCCAACGCGATTGTGGCGGAGAACGCCGAGGTCGGCGAGGACGCCGTGGTGGGTGACGGACGGGAACCCGGCCGGAACATTGCCATTCTCGGCACGGGACTCAGCCTGCCCAAGGGAATGCGGATCGACGGCGGCCTGATGGTCAACGCCGAAAAGCTTTCCGAGATGTTATAAAAGGAGGTCACGGGATAATATGTCTACTACCGGAATCATCTTCTCGAATCTGCACGATATGTCGATCGCCGATCTGACGAGAAAGCGCACAATGGCCTCCGTACCCTTCGGATGCCGCTACCGTCTGGTCGATTTTGCCCTCTCCAACATGGTCAACTCGGGAATCAGCGACGTCAACGTCATCACGCATTACAACTATCGCTCTTTGATGGACCACATCGGCTCGGGAAAGGACTGGGATCTGGCCCGTCACGCCGGCGGACTTAAGATTCTTCCCCCCTTCATCACCGCCTATTCCAACGAAACCAGTCACCTCTACACCTCCCGTCTGGAGGCGCTGAAGAGTATTCACGGCGTCATCGCGGGCTTCACGAGCGACAACGTGGTTCTGGCCGACTGCGATTCGATCTGTAACATCGATTTGAGAAAAATGGTCGAATATCACAACGAGACCGGGGCCGCCGTCACCTTCGCCGTCAAAAAAATGAATCTCGACGGACGCTCCGAGCATTACGACGTGATCGTATCGAACAACGCGGGAGATGTCACCGATATCGTCAGCCGGCAGAAGAACCTGACGGGCGATTACGACGTTTCGATCAACGTCTGGGTTTTTGACCGGCGCTTTTTGCAGAGTACCCTTCTGGATGCCATCTCCCACGGCTATACCAGCTATACCCGGGATATCATCGGCCGGAGCCTCGGCAAATTTACCTTTAAAACCTATCGGTTTGACGGCTTCTATGCCAACATCAACTCGATGACCGAGTATTACGCCGTCAACATGAGCCTCCTCGATCCCGCCAACCGCGAGGCGCTCTTCAAGATCCGGGAGCGCCCGATCTACACCAAGATCCGCAACAGCGCTCCCACCAAGTATGTGGGCGATTCCAAGGTGAGCAATTCGTTGATCGCCGACGGCTGTGTGATTGAGGGAACGGTGGAAAATTCGATTCTCTTCCGCGGCGTCCGGGTGGGCAAGAATGCGGTGGTGAAGAATTCCATACTCTTTCAGGATACCCAGATTCTTTCGGGGGCCTTTGTCAACTGCATCATTGCCGACAAAAACGTGGTGGTCCGAAACGACGTCATGCTTTCGGGGCATGCGACCATGCCGCTCTACATCGAAAAATCCAAAATGATCTGAACATAAAAGGTATTTTCATTTCGCGGGGGTGTTACAATGTCAAAAATCCTTTTTGTGGCGGCCGAAGCGCTTCCCTTTGTCTCAACCGGAGGCCTGGGGGACGTTATTGGTTCGCTGCCCGAGGCGATCGTCCGGGCGGATAAGACGGCCGACGTGCGGGTGGTTCTGCCGATGCACGCCAAAATCGGCAGCAATTGGCGGGCCGAGATGACCAAGGTGGCCGAATTTAACGTCACGCTCGCCTGGCGCAATCTCTACTGCGGCGTATGGGAGCTGAAGAAGGGCGGCGTCACCTACTATTTTATCGACAACGAGTATTATTTCAACCGTTCCCGGCTTTACGGAGAGTATGACGACGGAGAACGCTACGCTTATTTCTGCAAGGCGGTGCTTGACATGCTTCCGCAGATCGGATTTTATCCCGACATCCTGCACGCACACGACTGGCAGAGCGCGCTTTCGGTGATCTATCTGCGCAGGCTCTACAACTATCCCGCCATTCACTCGGTCTTTACGATCCACAACATCGAATATCAGGGGGTCTATGGCTTCTCGATTCTCGGCGACGTTTTTTCCCTCGGCGAGAACGATCGCGAGATTGTGGAATACAATGGTGATATCAATCTCGTCAAGGGCGCCATCGTCTGCTGCGACAAGCTCACGACCGTGAGCCAGAAATACTCCGAGGAGATCCGCACACCCTATTACTCTTACGGGCTTTATCATGTAATCAACCGCTTCGCTTTCAAGACCATGGGGATCGTCAACGGAATCGATTACAATTATTACAACCCGAATACCGATCCTGAACTTGAAGCCCATTATTCCGCCACCCGCCTTCTCAAGAACAAGACAGCCTGCAAGGAGAGCTTACAGAAGGCGCTCGGCCTTGCGGTGTCGGCCGATACTCCGCTTGTGGCGATGATTACCCGTCTGGCCTCGCATAAGGGCGTGGATCTCGTGAAGAGAGTGATCGACGAGGCGCTTGCCACCGAGGATATGCAGTTTGTCATTCTGGGGACCGGGGAGGGCTCGTATGAGAATTTCTTCTGCGAGCTTCAGAATCGCTTCCCCGGCCGGGTGCGCGCCTTGATCGAGTTCAATAAGGCGCTCTCCAAGCGGATCTATGCGGCGGCCGATCTTTTCCTGATGCCTTCGAAGAGCGAGCCCTGCGGCCTTTCTCAGATGATCGCCTCGCGCTACGGCGCCGTGGCGATCGTGCGGGAAACCGGAGGCCTGTACGATACCATCAAGCCCTACAACAGCGAGACGAAGGAGGGCAACGGCGTCACCTTTGTGACCTACAACGCCCACGACATGCTCGACGCTCTCCGCCGGGCGCTGGCGCTCTACCGCAGCGCCGATTTCAAGACGCTTCGGAAGAATGCCATGACCACCGATTTTTCCTGGGCGGCTTCGGCCGAGCGCTATCTTGCCATGTACCGCGAGGTCGAGGCGCTTTATTGACGCCGGGAAGGCCGCGGCTGCACCGTGCCCGATGCCGATGGTGTCAGGAAGAGCGTCCCCGGCGACGCATCCGGAGGGAAAAATTTTTTTAAAAAACGCGAGAAAAAACTCGCGATTGGGCCCGTTTTGCC
>CALXKW010000147.1 GCA_944389045.1 uncultured Clostridia bacterium
CGCGGACAGCGAAGATTTTGGGGATGGAGGGGCCGGTGATGTCGGCATCAAGGATGGCGGTGCTGTAATTTTTTCTCTGGGTGGCGACGGCCAGCATCGAGGTGACAAGGGACTTGCCCACGCCTCCCTTGCCGCTGACCACGGCGATGATCTTCTTCACGTCGCTGAGGGCGTTGGCGGGCTCGAGCAGACTGCCCTTCTCCCGAGAGGAGCAGCTGGCCGAACAGGTCGAACAGTCGTGCGTGCAGTTTTCCGAATTGACTTCTTTTTCTTCCACAGTTGCAAATCGCTCTCTTTCTTTGCGGGTTTTTGTTCTTCCCTTAGTATACCACAATTTTGGCGGAATGCAAGAGCCTTGCCGCTCTTTTTCGGAAGGTTCTGTTTTAACGGGAATTTATCGAAGGAGGAATATAGGGAGGATTTTTGCTCTTTGTTTGTATATGCTCAGTTTGTATATGCTCATCTGTAGTTTTTACAAAATATCGTGAGTAAAACGGGATAAAAACGAATAACCAAATAAATTTTAGGAGTAATTCCTCGTCCGGCTTTGGGATAACGATTAGCTTGACAGGATCGAAGGATTCGGTCGCCAATACGGTAAATTTTTATTACGGCAGATAAAAAGGAAAACTTCTGAGTAAAAAACATATATTCTTGTTTATTAACATATTGCAATTTGAGGAGAATTGTGATAGAATCGGGATGTAAACTGCAAAGGATAACCTGATCGGATCTGACGACAATTTTGCAATCGGCGGGGAGGTGTGCGTATGAAAGCCGAAAAGGGAAGGGCTTGATTTTATTTGGTATTCTGATCTCTATGGGGGGAATGATCGTCCCCGAACTGTCCGCTATCTGGATTCTGGGACTTTTAGTGGGGCTGATCGGTTTGCTGATGATTTTGATTCCTTAGTGACGCGCGGCGTTTTCCGACGCCACGGTTTTGGCTGTCCGCTATATCCGCATGAGCCGCCCTTCGGCCGCAAAGACCGGGGCGGTTCTTTTCTTTTGCCGAACAAAGGAAGGCTTTTTCAAGGACAGCGGCGGTTTTAACAAGAAAATTAAGTAAATTTTCGAAAAGCTGTAGACAAAAGCCGCCTTGTTATTGTATAATCATTACAAAGAAGCGACCCGGCTGAGGGCCTTTTCGCGGGCCCCGCTTGAAAGGATGGATCGGAAGATGAAAATCAGCGAAATTGTGAAGCTTTTGGACGCCCAGGTGCTCTGCGGCGAGGATCAGTTGGAGGGAGAGGTAAAGTCGGCCTGCGGCTGCGACATGATGAGCGACGTTCTGGCTTTTGTGAAGGAGCAGGCGGTGCTTCTCACCGGTCTTTGCAATCCCCAGGTGGTGCGGACCGCGCAGATGATGGATATGCGCTGCATCGTCTTCGTGCGGGGCAAGCGTCCGCCCGCCGAGGTGGTGGAGCTTGCCCGCAAGGCCGAGATCGTTCTTTTGGCCACCGAGGAAAGGCTGTATGTGGCCTGCGGCATCCTTTATACCAACGGGCTTTCCGGGGGGAGCGTTCTCCATGGCTGATTTTGTGAGACTGGAATACAAGATCGACGGGGAGAACTTCACCTCGGCGGGCGAGGCGTCGGTGATGGTCAAGCGCAATCTGCGGCAGATGGGCTTCGATCCCGAGGTCATCCGCAAGGTGTCGGTGGCCATGTACGAGGGGGAGATCAACATGGTGATCCACGCCAAGGGTGGCGTGGCGACGGTCGACGTCTACGACGACCGCATCGTGATCGTGCTTGCCGACGAGGGCCCCGGGATTCCCGATATCGAGCTCGCCATGCAGGCAGGCTATTCCACCGCGCCCGACAACATCCGGTCCCTCGGCTTCGGCGCCGGCATGGGACTTCCCAATATGAAAAAATATACCGACGAGATGAAGATCGAATCGGTGGTCGGAGTGGGAACCACCATCACGATGGTGGTTTACGTCTGACCGAAGGAAGGTGACAATTTGAACAATCCGACGGAGAAAAAGATTTCGATCACGGCGGATTACCGGACGGGCGGCCGGGAGATGCTCAACCACTCGGTCATGCTCGACATCACCAAATGCAGGGGCTGCACCAACTGCATCAAGCACTGTCCCACCGAAGCGATCCGCGTGCGGGAGGGCCATGCGCAGATCGAAAACGCCCGCTGCATCGACTGCGGCGAATGCATCCGCGTCTGTCAATACAAGGCCAAAAAGGCGATTTACGACCGTTTTGAGGATTTTGAATCCTTCCGCTACAAGATTGCGCTTCCCGCCCCCGCGCTCTACGGACAGTTTGAAGAGGTGGGGGAACTCGATGTCATTCTGTCGGCGCTGGTCGAATGCGGCTTCGACGAGGTCTTTGAAGTCTCCCGCGCCGCCGAGATCGTGTCGGAATATACCCGCAAGTACTTAGAAAAAGCCGGGAGCGGCCGCCCGGTCATCTCTTCCGCCTGTCCGGTCATCATCCGTCTGATCGGCATCCGCTATCCTCTGCTTCTCGATAGGCTTCTGCCGGTGCTGGCCCCCATCGAGGTGGCGGCGCGGATCGCCCGGAACGAGGCGCTGGCGAAGCATCCCGAATTGACCGACGAGGACATCGCCGTCCTCTTTCTCTCGCCCTGTCCGGCCAAGGTGAGCTATGTGAAAAATCCTCTCGGCACGAAGAAGAGCGCCGTAAACGGAGCTCTTTCGATCGGCGACTTCTATTTCAAGCTGCTCTCGAAGATGAAGCATATCACCGAGCCTCGTGTGCAGGCGCGGTCGGGCATCATCGGCATCAGCTGGGCGGGAACCGGCGGCGAGGCCTCCGCGCTCTTCAACGACAAATATCTTGCCGCCGACGGCATCGAAAACGTGATCAAGGTCCTCGACGAGATCGACAACGGCAACATCCGCAGCCTCGATTTCGTGGAGCTGAACGCCTGCAACGGCGGATGTGTGGGCGGCGTGCTCAACATCGAGAATCCCTATATCGCTAAGGCGCGTCTGCAGACGCTCCGCCGTTATCTGCCGGTCTCTCTGAACCGGCTGGAGGACGGAAAGCTCGACGGCTACGAGTGGGACATTTCCCCCGACTTCGAATACGCGGCGAAGCTTTCGGAGGATCGCCACGAGGCGATGCGGAAGATGAAGCGGATCGTGGAGATCACAAACGAGCTGCCCGGGATCGACTGCGGCTCCTGCGGGGCGCCCACCTGCCGGGCGCTGGCCGAGGATATCGTCAACGGCAAGGCGAAGAAGGAAGACTGCGTTCTGGTGATCAAGGAGCTTCTGGCGGCCTTCTATCACAGCCGGAAGGCGGAGGACGAGAAGACCGGGAGCGAGAAGACCGGGAGCGAGAAAAACGAAAATGAGGCGTTTATGCGGGCCGCAGCGGGAAACCCCTCCGAAGCGCCCGATGCGCACGAGCCCGAAGCGGCTGATGCGCACGATTCTGAGGAGGCCGGGCCGGAAGCAAAAGCGCCCGACGCCGGAGCCCAAAACGCCGGTTGATGCGGGGGCTTCCGGTTTTTCCCCTGCTTTTCGTTTCGAATTTGGATTTTATGTTTGGGACGCTATTTTGTCGGTTTTTATCTTCAGGAAAGAAAAACGGGGAAGGGCGGCGGAGCTTTGCCGGCGCCTTTTTCTCGGGAAAGGAGATGAGTTTATGACGGTACAGGAGCTTGCAAAAGCGCTTTCGCTGGAGGTTTTGGCCGAGCCGGAGCCCGACCGGAAGGCGGCCGGCGGCTATACGGGCGATCTTCTCAGCTGGGTCATGGGGCGCGCCGCGGCCGACAACGTCTGGGTGACGATCATGACCAACATCAACACGGTGGCGGTGGCCACGCTGGTCGACGTCGCCTGCGTCATCATTGCCGACTCGGCCGAGATCGACGATGACGTGGTGGCCAAGGCTGCCGAGAAGGGCGTGAATCTCTACCGGAGTGCGGCGAGCGCCTTCTCGCTCTGCGCCTCGCTCGCATCGCTTTTATGAAGGTCTGGTACGACCTGCACATGCACTCCTGCCTATCCCCCTGCGCCGACGACGATATGACCCCCTGCAACATGGCCGGCATGGGGATGCTCAAGGGGCTGTCGGTCATGGCGCTGACCGACCACAACAGCTGCAAAAACTGTCCGGCCTTTTTTAAGGCCTGCGAGGGATACGGCATTCTGCCCCTGGCGGGGACTGAGCTTTCGACGGCAGAGGATATCCATATGGTGTCGCTCTTCGAGACGCTGGAGGAAGCGATGGCCTTTGACGAGGCGCTCGATTCCCATCGGATGGATCTTCCCAACAATCCCGCGATTTTCGGAAACCAGCTGATCATGGGGGAGGACGATCGGCCTTTAGGGACCTTCGGACCGCTTCTGATTGCCGCCACCGACCTCTGGATGGGGGATGCGGCGGCGCTGGTGCGTTCCTTCGGCGGCGTGATCTATCCCGCCCATATCGACCGCCCCGCCAACGGCATCGTGTCGGTTCTCGGCGACCTGCCCGGCGGATACGGCTTCACGGCGGTCGAGTTTCACGACCGGGACAAGATCCCCCTCTACCGCGAGCGGTATGCGGAGGTCGAAGGCAAGCGCCTGGTGGTCTCATCCGACGCGCACACGCTGGGGGCCATCTCCGAGGCCGAGAACTTCTTTGAGCTCGATCTTGAGGAGGATGCGCCGCCCGGGGAGCTGCGGCGGGCGCTCTTCCGCTTTTTGCGGCAGGATGAAAAACTCCCGCCTCTTTCCCGCAAAATTTAAAAATTATTGTTGAAATCCGGCGATAAGTATTGTATAATATAAATTAGCGTGTGCTTTCCGGCCCATGTGATGAAGAACAGATAAGATAAAGACAAATAAAAAGGTATAAAAGGAGTTTTTTCAAGTATGAAAAAGAAATTGACCACGGTGATGTTCCGCGGGACGAAGGCGCAGGAAGAGCAGCTTCTTGCGGTGATCGCCAAGTACCGCGGTACGGAGGGCGCCATGATGCCGATTCTGCAGGACGCGCAGGAGATCTACGGCTATCTGCCGGTCGAAGTGATGCGGATCATCGCCAAAGAGACCGACACCTCGCTTGAGGAGGTCTTCGGTGTGGCCTCCTTCTACTCGCAGTTTTCCCTGAACCCCAAGGGACAGGTCGCCGTTTCGGTCTGCCTGGGCACCGCCTGCTACGTCAAGGGGAGCGGACAGATTCTCGAAAAGATCGTGGAGATTCTCGGGGTTCCCGCCGGCTCCACTTCGCCGGACGGCCGCTATTCGGTGGATGCC
>CALXKW010000148.1 GCA_944389045.1 uncultured Clostridia bacterium
CGGTGGGGTTGTTGCAATAGGTTCCAGAAGGATCATTAGAGTCGATCGAAATCACAAACTCATATTCCTCGCCGCTGACAAATTCATAGTCCTGAATGGTCATGTAGATAATGTAGTGCTCCTCTGTCTCGTACGAGTCGGGAACAATCTCCACTCTTTCGCCGTTGATGTAAAGATCACCGAACATCGTGAAGGAGACGCCGGGATTATCTCCGCCGTTTGCAAAAGGATCTCCGTCCGATTTAAAGGTAAACTTGAGTCTTCCCGTATCGTCAATCAAGAAGGTGTCGTGATAAAGCAACTGCGTTCTCTGATCGATATCGGGAATCATCTCTTCGATATCACCGTACTCCGAGACGACCTCGGCGGGCTTTTCCCAGACGAAAGGCTGCTCAAAGTCCCAGATGTAGAGAAGCGTATCGGGGTAGTTGGAGTGGTTCTCATTTTCGTCGGTGCGGAAGAAGAGGTATATGTCGTAGGGCACGCCGTCCTCCGGCACGAAGCCGTCCGCTACGCACCAGATTTCCCACCATTCCCTGGTTTCCCAATAAGTAATATCATATTTTGTGTAAGTATCGGCCGTTCCGGTACTTTCGTCGGTTACTTTGCCGATGTAGATGCAATCGGGCGTTGTGAAGGCGAGGCCGGACTCATTGGTGTCGGGATCGGACTTGAAATGACCGCCCTCCGCTTTGATTGTGAAGTAGAAGCACCACTCATATTCCTTGCCGTCAGCGCCGGTTCTGGAACCGATGGTGGTAGGCATATGACGCTGCACCCAAACGGCGCCTTCGTCTTCGGCGTACTGCTCGGGCACAGAGAGCGTAATCGGCGGATTGGTTTCGTCCGGGGTCGTTTCCTCCGGGGTCGTTTCATCCGGATTGGTTTCGTCCGGATTGGTTTCGTCCGAATTCGTTGTCGGAGCGGTAGTAGTGGGTGCCGTAGAGGTGGCGGAATCGGTTCCTTTGGGGGTTGTCGTATCGCTGTCACCGCAAGCGGTGGCGACAAGGCAGGTCAAAAGGAGAACCGAAAGAATGACTGCGATCAAACCAAATCGTTTCATGATCGTTTTTCCTTTCGTATGTAATTGCCGACGGCGGTCACGAAGAGGGGACACCGTTCTTTTCTCAGATTGCGGGTCTTGCGAAGAATCCGAGATATTTTACAATCTTGATTATATCGTTGCTTTTGGAAAATGTCAATAGGATTTTTGGATTTAATATTGCAAATTTGCCTTGTGAAGCGTGAATTTTGCGCAATTTTTGTGCTAAAAGACAAATGATTTCTCACTTCTTAGCATTTTTTATAGAAAAAAATGGTAATATATGGGGCGAAAATGGGCGGAAAGGTTTGATTTTTTGTTCCTCCCTTCGGCAAATTTGCACTGTATATTAATTTTGGGGGGTTGGAAAGAGTTTTTTTCTTCTGGGCGCCCGGATTTTCTGCCACAGGGTAAGATTTTTGTAATAGAGCGCGGTCAGAACCGAGCGAAGAATTTGACTGTATTCTACTGTATCGATGCTTTTTTCAATCTCTTTGCTTTTCTTCCCTCTCCTTCTTTTTTCTTTGCCCGGCATACTTTGCCCTGTCCGGTCTTCCCCTATCGCGTTCTTTTGCGCATCCGAAAGATCTCGCTCGATTTTCGCTTCGGGGACGGCAATTTCCTTTTTCTCACAGAAATTTCCTGTGGGACATGCGGCCAACAGACGCCGAAAAGCTTCTTTTCTTTCGGAAAAACGAATCTCGAAAAGAATGTCGACACAAATTTTTTCGAGCGTCGGTTCGTTTCGGATTGCTGCGCTCAGCAATAGCGCGGCTACAAAGGGATACGGCGTGTCGGTTCTCTCCGCGCCCCTTCTCAGAAAGGCCGCAAGCTCTTTTTCAAAGAATGGTTTATCGGTCAGGGGAAGAAGGGCTTTTTCGACGATCGGAAAGAAATCCGAACGCGCCGCACATCCCCTGGCCAGAAAAGAAAACAGGCAGCGTCCGTATGCGTCGATAAATTCTCCGGTTACCCGCTCACACCAAAGAAAAGACTTATAGGGCTCTTCGCCAGACCGAAAACGCGCGAGAGCGCGGTCAAAATCCCTCTCGGATTCGCAGGCCGCCGCTTTTTGAAGATCAACGGCCCATCCCGCCGCTTCATAAGCGGGGGACAGCGGACGGACAGCAGAAAGAAGTTTTCCGGTCTTTCGGTATTCCTCAGGTGCGTTGACATAGTAGTCAAAAAGATCGCGGACTGTATGGTCATTGATGGCGGAAAAAAGCAGGTCTGCCAAGGAATCGGACATGGAAGAGAGAGCCTCCTCGGGGGATTTTCCCTGGCTCTTTTCGATGTAAAGAACGAGAAAATATTCGGCAGTTTCGATCCGGCGCACGGGCAAAAGGCCGTTCAGGAAAGATTTCAGTTTTATCTCGAAGACCCGTTCGCGGTCTTTTCCCGCCAGATAATATGCTTCAAAAAAGAAGGTGAGTTTATCTCTGGTGATCTCGCCGAGAAAGAGAAATTTCCGAATGGCCATGTCGGTGAGGAAAGCGGCGTAGACCGGCTTTTTTGTCAGAAGGCCGTCGATTACTGCGGTTTCATGGGGATAATTCCGGCAAAGGTGCAGATAAAGGTCAAGGACCTCGTCGGTGTACTGTCCGTTTCGGGCGTACATTTTGATAAGATCGGCCGCCACCGCGGGTTTTCCGATCAGCTCTTTCACAATGACAAAAGTAAAGGAAGGGTCATAGGAGGCTCCGTTTTTTTCCGTCTCATTCAGGGTGTCCAACATAGCCTGAACGATCGTATGATGGAGAAAATCCTCCGAAAGGGGCGCCAGCCGACGGCAGACCTCACGAACGGCAAAAATCGCGCGGTCGGCGATGATCTCGGATGCGAAGCGGTAACAGAGCCCCAGAACCCGTTCCCTGCCAAAACGCCCGGCTTTTTCCTCCCAGTTGTCTGCGATCAGATAGAGGAGTACACAGCGGTCCAGAACGCTTGTGCGGCCGATGAGGGCGTCGATATCTTTCTCTTCTTCAAGCACGGATTCAGAAATATATTCGAACACGAACCCGATCTTATCCGAGATCAGCTCGTAATATGTAAACGAGGATTCGGTTTCCCGGATTCCGAAATCCGATCGGTGACTGCCGATATAGAGAACCACTTCTCTTTTTGTCTTGGAAGAAAGATTTTTGAAGAGAAAGGCAATTAGCGGCAGCAGCTTTTCTCCCGCCGGGAAACGGAAGCCGGGGGAACGGATCTTTTCCCAGAGCAGTTCGGAGAGCGATTCGAGGTGCATTTTGCTGATGGCACCGATCTTTCCGAGGAAAAACTGAATGTCATAGGGGGATTCAAACCAATCGAAATCCTGTCGCAGCAGTTTATAGATACCGGCTGCGGTGGGAATGAGCAGCTGATAGGCGTCCATCAAACGCCCGATTCCCCGTGCTACGGTATGCGCCTCCCCTGCGTTTTCCAGGAAGAGCGCGGCAATTGAGCGGGCGTATTTGGCCGACTCCACATCTTCGCAGGCCACGCCGCCGGTGTTGTCAAAGACAAAATTTCCGTTTTCGATTTCCTCGCTGCCGTCAATGCCGCTGCCGGGTGCAAGGCAGATCAGTTTACAATCTTCCGGTTTTGAAAAGGCGTAGGTGGCATAGGTGAGCCGATATTTGACCGTCCGGGGCAGACAGCAGTGTATGCCGTAAAACCAGTATTTGAGCGAAGAAAAACGATCGTTCAGAAATATGACCCGCTCGTTGCCGTAAGAATCGATCACGGCCTGCAAGAGGCAGGTCAGCGTGCGGAGCCGCCCCGCCGAGAAAAATTTTCGGATCTCCGGCTGACTCAGCTTGAATTGAGGACGCGGAAAGGGCGCGTTCGGCAAAAAAGGAGTATTTCGGAAAAGCTGTTGCTCCTGTGCGGTCAATGTGTTCCGAAAACAGTTGTTGATGGCATAAAGCATGGGAGACATCGGTTCCTTGCCGTCGGTGACAAAGGCGTGCAGGATTCGGTTTTGGCTCTGCATCGTATTTTTCGGAGTATAGATGCCGAAACGGGCGATGGCAAAGCGGCCTGAGGGAAGACGCAGAAAGAGAGTGTTGGCCTGTTCTTTGTTTTCTTCGTCTTCGCGTTCGGCTTTCGTATCATTCGGAGGAAGAGCCGCTTCGAGAAGATATGCGCGATCGGCCTCGGATAGTCCTTCGCTGTAAGCGAAAAGCGTGTTTTCCGCGCCGTCTTCCTGCCAGGACGAATATAAAAATTGCAGAGCCATGGCTTCCCCTTTCTCCCGATTGTGAAAAAAGAGTCCGGCGGCGTCGAGTGCCGCGTGGACTTTTTTGGAAATCGCTTTTTCGAAACAGACGGATCCGGAGCGATTTTCTTTTCGGATGATCCTTTACTATAAATTATAGCATATTTTTTTTAGACCGTCAATCTTTTTCGCTCTGTTCCGAAAAAGGAGGGGGAGCAAGGACAAGCGTTTCATTCGGGACCGCGTTCCCATTCCGGACTGTTACAGCGGGTTTCCGCCGTGGGGGTAGAGGTATCCTGAGGGCGCTCGTTGTGGATGGTAAACGGTTCGTTTACATCGGAGCAAGGCGTGCTTGTACACGCCTTGCCCCTGCTCTTTTTCTGTTTTCTCTTCATTAACGCCATGACGCAGGCTACAGTGCCGCCAGCCAGTGCTCCGATGAGGAGCATAATTTTTGCCGCTTTTGCTTTTTGATTCTTTTCTTTTTTCATGGATAGACCCTCCTTTGTTTCTATCAGCAGTATTTCCTTTGAAAGGAAATTTTATACGGCTTTCTTGGCAAACATAAAACGGGAATAAAACAACGATTTATATAGAGCTTATTTAGAACAGTCCTCATAAGACAGGACGCCCCCGGCGGATAACGCCGGGGGCGAAGAAAGCGGGATCGATCCTGTTTTCTCAGTTTTTCAGTCATTGAAAGCGGAAAAAGCTTTATACGCCATATAGAGGTCGGCCTTGGCGATGACCTCATAGGGGGCGTGCATCGAAAGGACCGGAACACCCAGGTCCACCACGTCGATGTTTTTTTCGGCGATATAGACGGCTACCGTTCCGCCCCCGCCTGCGTCCACCTTGCCAAGCTCTCCGGTCTGCCAGACCACGCCGGCACGGTCGAAAAGATTGCGGACATAGCCGACAAATTCGGCCGATGCGTCGGAGGTGCCGCTCTTGCCGCCCGAGCCGGTA
>CALXKW010000149.1 GCA_944389045.1 uncultured Clostridia bacterium
ATTACCGAATGGGTCAGAAAGTAAATCCGCACGGTCTCCGTGTCGGCGTTATCAAGAACTGGGATTCGAGATGGTTCGAGAAGGACGAAACCTTCGGCGACACCCTTGTTTCCGACTATAATCTGAGAAGTTATCTGAAGAAGAGCCTGTTTTCGGCCGGTATCCCGAAGATCGAGATCGAGCGGGACAACGACAGAGTCCGGGTCTTCATCCACTGCGCCAAGCCGGGTATGGTCATCGGACGCGGCGGCACAGAGATCGAAAAGCTGAAGGCGACAATTGAGAAAAAGGTAGGAAAGCCTGCTTCCGTCAATGTGGTTGAGGTGAGAAACCCCGATCTCTCCGCGCAGCTCGTCGCCGAGAGCGTCGCCAGCCAGCTCGAGAGAAGAATCGCGTTCCGCCGCGCCATGAAGCTGGCGATCGGCAGAACCATGCGCATGGGCGCGAAGGGAATCAAGATCACGGTGTCCGGCCGTCTGGGCGGCGCCGAGATCGCGCGCACCGAGCATTATCACGAGGGAACCATTCCGCTGCAGACCCTCCGGGCGGATATCGATTATGGTGTGTGGGAAGCCAATACCACCTACGGCAAGATCGGCGTCAAGGTATGGATCTTCAAGGGCGAGGTTCTCCCCGATGTGAAGAAGAAGTTCACGACGATGCGGCCCGACCTCAATCCCCCGAAGCCCGACAGAAGAAACGACAGACGCGGCGACCGCCGCGGCGATCGCCGTGACGGCGGCCGTCCCTTCAACCGCAACGGCGGCAACCGTCCCTTCAATCAGAACCGTCCTTTTAACGGGGACAGAAAGCCCAACACCAACAAGGAAGGGGGCAGCAAATAATGCTACAGCCGAAAAGAGTGAAATACCGGCGCGTTCAGCGCGGCAGACTGAAAGGCGAGGCGACCCGCGGCAACACGATCACCAACGGCACCTACGGCCTTGTTGCCCTCGAGCCCGCCTGGATCAGCAGCAACCAGATTGAGGCGGCCCGTGTCTCGATGACCCGTTACATCAAGCGCGGCGGCCGCGTATGGATCAAGATTTTCCCCGACAAGCCGATCACCGAGAAGCCGGCCGAGACCCGAATGGGTTCCGGTAAGGGCTCTCCCGAGTACTGGGCTGCCGTTGTCAAGCCGGGCAGAGTGATGTTCGAGATGGACGGCGTTTCGGTCGAGGTGGCCAAGGAAGCCATGCGTCTTGCCGGACACAAGCTTCCCATCAAGACCAAGTTCGTCGTCAAAGAACAGTCCGAGGAGGTATAAGCCATGAAAGCCAAAGAACTCAGAAATATGTCTTCCGAGGAGCTTAATGCCAAGCTGAAGGAACTGAAGGAAGAGCTTTTCAACCTTCGTTTTCAGAACGCCATCAACCAACTCGAGAACACTCACAGAATCGCCGATGTCAAGAAGGACATCGCCCGCGTGATGACGATTCTTCACGAGATGAACGCATAACGAACGGAAGGAGAAGAAGTCATGACTGAAACAGCCAAGCGCACTCTGCGCAAAACGAGAGTCGGCAAGGTTATCAGCACGAAGATGGACAAGACGGTTGTTGTCGCCATCGAGGATAACGTCAAGCATCCTCTCTACGGGAAAATCATCAAGCGTACCAAGAAGCTTCATGTACACGACGAGAACAACGAGTGTACGGTGGGCGACAAGGTCGAGATCATGGAGACGAGACCTCTTTCCAAGACGAAAAGATGGCGTCTTGTCGAGATCGTCGAAAAGGCGAAATAAATTAAATCACCACGTTTTATGGAGAGTAGGTACAACCGATTGTGCCGAAATAGGAGGAAATAAACAGTGATACAGCAGCAGACATTCATGAGAGTGGCGGACAACACCGGCGCGAAAGAGGTCATGTGCATTCGTGTCCTCGGCGGTTCCGGCAGACGCTACGCCTCGATCGGCGATCTGGTCGTCTGCGCCGTCAAAAAGGCGGCTCCCGGCGGTCAGGTCAAGAAGGGCGATGTTGTCAAAGCGGTTGTGGTGAGAACCAAGAAGGGCGTTCGCCGTCCCGACGGTTCCTATGTTCGTTTCGACGACAACGCGGCCGTCATCGTCAAGGAAGACAAGAACCCTGTGGGAACCCGTATCTTCGGGCCTGTGGCTCGTGAGCTCCGCGACAAGGAATACACGAAGATTTTGTCCCTTGCGCCTGAAGTACTGTAAGGAGGAATCACAGGATGAGTAACAAAATGCATGTCAAAACCGGTGATACCGTCATTCTGCTGACAGGCAGCGATACCTACAAGAAGACCAAGAACGGCGATCTGATCACCGGAAAGGTCCTGGAGGTCTCTCCCAAGGAGGGCAAGGTCATCGTGGAGGGGTTCAACACCGTCACCAAGCACGTCAAGCCCAGAAAGCGGGGCGACGAGGGCGGCATCATCAAGGTCGATTCCCCGATCTACGCTTCGAAGGTTCAGCTTTACTGCACGAACTGCAAAAAAGGCGTGAGAGCGAGACATATCGTTTCCTACGAGGAAAAGGACGGAAAGAAAATCCGAATCAGCACCCGCGTCTGCGCGAAGTGCGGCAAAGAGATATAAGGAGGGGAGAACGACATGGCAAGACTGAAGGATATCTATAAAAGCGACGTCGCTCCCGCTCTGATGAAGAAATTTGAATACAAGAGCGTTATGCAGATCCCGAAGCTCGACAAGATCGTCATCAACGTCGGCGCTGGCGACAGCAAGGACAACTCAAAGGTGATCGACAACGTGATCGCCGAGATCTCGGCGATTGCCGGACAGAAGGCGGTTCCCACCTATGCCCGCAAATCGGTGGCCAACTTCAAGCTCCGTCAGGGCATGAAGATCGGCGTCAAGGTCACGCTCCGCGGCGAGAGAATGTATGAGTTTATCGACAGACTCTTCAATTTCGCGCTCCCCAGAGTGCGTGACTTCAAGGGAATCAATCCCAACGCTTTTGACGGAAGAGGCAACTACTCTCTCGGTCTGAAAGAGCAGCTCATCTTCCCCGAGATCGAGTACGACAAGGTGGAAAAGATCCGCGGCATGGACATCGCGTTCGTGACCACCGCCAACACCGATGAGGAGGCCCGTGAGCTTCTGAAGCTTCTCGGCGCTCCCTTCGCAAACTGAGTAAGGAGGGAAAAGCAAAATGGCAAAGAAGTCAATGATCAACAAACAGCAGAGAGAGCAGAAATACTCCACCCGCGAGTACAACCGCTGCAAAATCTGCGGACGTCCCCACGCTTACCTCCGCAAATACGGAATCTGCCGTATCTGCTTCCGGGAGTTGGCGTATAAGGGCGAGATCCCCGGTGTCAGAAAGGCTTCCTGGTAAGACAGGCGGGCCAAACACAAACGCTCCGCGGCCGGAAAGGGAAGTTCGCTTCAACCGCCGGCTGCAAGCCCTGCAATACGGGCAGCAAGAAAACAGTATAACTTGCATAGGGAGGATATGAATATGCAAATCTCTGACGTGATTGCCGATATGCTCACACGCATTCGCAATGCAAACAGCGCAAGACACGAGACGGTCGACGTGCCGGCCTCCAACCTCAAGAAGTCGATTGCCGACATTCTGACCGAGGAGGGCTATATCAAAGGATATCAGGTCATCGAAGACGGCAAGCAGGGAATCATCCGCATCACCCTCAAGTACATCGGCAAGAAGCAGGTGATCCAGGGTCTTCGGAGGGTTTCCAAGCCCGGTCTGCGCATCTATTCGGGCTGCGAGGATATGCCCAAGGTCATGAACGGCCTCGGCATCGCCATCGTTTCCACTTCCAAAGGGCTCATGACCGATAAAAAGGCTCGCAAAGAAAACATCGGCGGCGAGATCCTTGCGTTCATCTGGTAATTAGGAGGAATAACATAATGTCAAGAATCGGAAGAAAAGTTATCGTTGTTCCCGCCGGCGTGGACGTCACCATCGGGGAAGACAATTTCGTCACGGTGAAGGGACCCAAGGGAACCCTCAGCCAGAAGCTCAGCTCCGCCATGACCATCACCCGCGAGGGCAATGAGATCACGGTCACCCGTCCGGACGACGAAAAAGAGAATCGCTCGCTTCACGGCCTGACCCGGACTCTTCTCAACAACATGGTCGTCGGTGTTACCGAGGGCTATTCCAAGACGCTGGAGATCAACGGTGTCGGCTACAGAGCCAACAAGCAGGGCACGACCCTGAATCTGAACCTCGGCTTTTCCCATCCCGTCACCTTTACCGAGAGCGACGGCATCACCTTTACGGTTCCCAACGATACCACGATTATCGTCTCGGGCATCGACAAACAGAAGGTCGGACAGGTCGCGGCGGAAGTGAGAGGCAAGAGACCTCCGGAGCCCTATAAGGGGAAGGGCGTCAAATATGCCAACGAGCGCATTCGCCGCAAAGCCGGTAAGGCCGGAAAGAAATGAAAGGGGATTAGGACGAAATGGTTACAAAAAGAGATTCCAATCTGCAGCGCAAGAAGAGACATACGAGAGTCCGCTCCAAGATCTCCGGTACGTCTATGCGTCCCCGTCTCTGTGTTTATCGCTCCAACGCGCATATCTCTGCGCAGATCATTGACGACACCACCGGCACGACGCTGGTCTCCGCCTCTTCCTATGAGAAGGATTTCGGCATGACCGGCGGCAACAAGACCGCGGCCAAAAAGGTGGGCGAGACGATCGCCGAGAGAGCCAAGGCCAAGGGCATTGAAGAAGTCGTGTTCGACCGCGGCGGGTACCTGTATCACGGACGTGTTCTTGAGCTGGCCGAGGGCGCGCGCGCCGGCGGGCTCAAGTTCTGAGAAAGGGTAAGGAGACTAATATGGCGATTAAAAAGATAGACGCATCCACACTGGATCTTCAGGAAAAACGCGTTGCGATCAAAAGAGTATCCAAGACGGTCAAGGGCGGCCGCGTTGGCTCCTTCGCTGCGATCATGGTCGTCGGCGACGGAAACGGTCATGTCGGCTACGGTCTTGGCAAGGCTGCCGAGACGCCCGAGGCCATCCGCAAGGGCATCGAGGATGCCAAGAAAAATATGATCACCGTTTCTCTCCGCGGGAACACCATTCCCCACGAGGTGATCGGTGAGTTCGGCGCCGGCAAGGTTATGCTGAAGCCCGCCCCCGAAGGAACCGGTATCATCGCCGGAGGCACCGTGAGAGCGG
>CALXKW010000150.1 GCA_944389045.1 uncultured Clostridia bacterium
GTTTCCGAGCGGCAGGGCGAAGCACAGATGGAGCGTATTTCGAGCGTGTCGCTCTTTATCCTCCCTGTACTGCTGCTGCTGGCGGTCGGCGGCGGCTATGTCATTGCCCGCCGGATGCTCAGACCGATCCACAACATTTCGGTAACGGCCGCGCAAATCACAAAGGGTGACGATCTGAAAAAGCGGATCGAGATCGGCGAAGGAAAAGACGAGCTGCATCAGCTTGCCGGCAGCTTCAACGATATGCTGGAGCGGCTGGATAAGGCTTTTGAAACCGAGCGGCAGTTCACTTCGGATGCTTCCCATGAACTGCGCACGCCGACGTCTGTTATTTTGGCTCAGTGCGAATATGCGCTGGAAAACCCCTGCGATACGGAGGATTATGTCCAGGCTCTTCAGGTGATTCGGCGTCAGGGCGGAAAAATGTCCAAGCTGATCGAAGATATGCTGGTCTATATGCGTTTGGAAATACGGGCGGATGCCTATGAAAAAACAGAGCTGGACTTCTCCGCGCTGGTACGGTCGGTCTGTGGGGACATGGCTCTTCTGGGAGAAAAGGGAATCCGGCTGACGGATGATGTGGCGGAGGGAATTTCGATCTTAGGAAACGAAGAACTTCTGACCCGTCTTCTGAACAATCTGATCGGCAATGCCTATCGGTACGGAAAGGAAAACGGACGGATCCATGTCGGTCTGAAAAAAGAAAAATCCTTTGTGACGTTAAGCGTGACCGATGACGGGATCGGTATCGCGAAAGAGGATCAGGAGAAGATCTTCCACCGGTTTTATCAGGCCGACAGCTCCCGTTCCGGCGCCGGCACGGGGCTGGGTCTTGCCATTGCGGAAGAGATCGTGCGCTTTCACGGCGGTAAGCTTTCGGTAGAAAGCGAACTCGGCGCGGGAAGTACGTTTCGGTTTTGCCTTCCCGAATGAAAAAAATTTTTGGTCGATTCAATTTTCTAATATTCTTTTAATCTTCTTTCGCTATAATGATGCCAGAAACCAGAAAGGAGCATCGTTATGAAAAAAGTGAAAAGATTTTTTGAAACTCCGCTGAAAGCCGTTATTTCAATTTTATGTATTCTGGCCGTTCTGGCTCTGTTGGGAACCGTCACGGTTTTCGCGGCAAGTGCCATCGCGGAAAACGGTGCGATCGGTGTGGAAAACGCCCGGAATTTTGCCTTTGCCGACGCAGGGATAGATCCGCTTTCCGCCCAGGTCGTACGGACGGAATTTGACTTTGAGCAGGGACAGTTTGTATACGAAGTGGAGTTCACGGCAAACGGAACGGAATATGAATACTGGATCAAGGCGAGCGACGGCTCGGTGGTGAAAAAGGAGTTGGAGATCGTCGGTGTCGACGGCACCGTGACGTCTCCTTCGGCGGAAATTACTGCGGATCAAGCCAAAGAGGTCGCCCTGAACGATGCGGGTCTTGCTGCCTCCGACGTCACGTTTACGAAGACCAAACTGGACAGGGAGGGAAGGATTTATGTATACGAACTCTCCTTTTACACGGCAGACGCCAAATTTGAGTATGAAGTCAACGCGAGTACCGGGGATATCTACAGCAAGAGCAGGGAGAACCTTGTGCCAATAGAGCAGAAGCCTGCGGCCGATTCCGAATCCGGAGCATCGGGTGATGAAATTCTTCCGGAAAGCGCAAAGAGTATCGCGCTTGCGGACGCTGGCGTCTCCGCCTCGGATGCCACCTTTACAAAGGCGAAACGCGACTATGACGACGGCGTCTCGGTATACGAAATCGAATTTTACACCGCGACGCATCGATACGATTATGAGATTCGCACCGATACGGGCGAGATCGTCGGCAAGGAAGTAAAGGCCTTTCAGACCGAGACCGGGAGCGGCGAGGGCGATCCCATAAGCGACAGCAAGTATATCGGCGTTGACAGCGCAAAATCCGTCGCTCTTGCCCATGCCGGCTTGACCGCATCTTCGGTTACCTTCTCCAAAGCCAAGCTCGATAATGAGGACGGACTTGTGGTATACGAGGTCGAGTTCTATTATAACGGTATGGAATATGAGTATGCCGTTGACGCTCTTTCGGGAAGCATACTCGAATACGATTGCGAGCGCGACTGAATTTTCGAAAATTCCAACCAAAGCCTGCATGAGAAAACGAACATGCGGCAATCATAGCAATAGTGCGGCATCATGGCAATAGAAAGAGAGGCCCGTCCGAAGAGAGGGGCCTCTCTTAAAAACATAAAACAGCGCAAGCAAAAGAGAAATATGCTTGCGCTGTTTTTGCTGTTTTCAGAGATTTATCGAGCGAGGTGGGCGGTCGTGTTTTTTGTTTTGTAGAGAAAAGCCAATGCCTGCCCGGTTTACTGGCCTACCGGGGAGGGCAGGCCGTCCTTCTGCTCCCAGCGGCAGAGCTGATTTGCCGTTGTGCCGCCCAGCTTGGCGACGGCGGAAAGGCTGTTGTTGAGCGTATTGTGCAGGAGGGGGAGCTTTGCCGGGGCAAGAGCGGTTTCGTTCTCGATTGTTGCCGAAGCGAGTCGACCGGCGTCGCAGAAGTCGTTTACATAGTAGTTGTGTTCAAACACGCCTTTAACGCGGCCCTCTACATAGACGTTGATGGGACCGAAGCCGCCGCCGGCCTCGATTTTTCCTGCGAACCAGCATCCGATCACCGAGCCGCCGCCGGCTTCGTTGGAGCCAACGATACCGCCCGCGTTGCTCGCGGTGGAAAGCGTCACCGTGGAGCCGCAGTTGAGAACGAGTCCGCCGTTTCGCACCGAGCGGGCGATGCCGCCGAGGATGCCGCTGTTCTCGATCGAGCCGGTCGTCATGAGGTTCATGACGGTTCCCGTCAAGTAGGGGAAGAAGGTCGTATCCGAGCCTCCGCGGATAACGGCGTGAATTCTGTGTCCGCCGCCGTCGTAGGTTCCGGCAAACTCATAAGGAGCGCCGACGCCGGTATAATAGCTGATCGACGTCATGTCGATATCGGCGGTCTGCAGGAAATGGAGACCCTGGAGGCTGTCGCCCGACAGAATGAGCTGAGTAAAGAGGTAAAAGTCCTCCGCGCTCGTGATACGGTAGGGATCGGAAGCACTTCCGCTTCCCGCAAAATTCAGCTCCACCTTTTCCCGGATAAACTGAGCGGAATGGTAGTAGCCGTTGAGCCAAACGGCGCGGTTCTCCATCCAGTCGGCGAAGTATTCGTAATGTTCCGAGAAGCTGTGCATGCTGCGGATGACATCGGGCTCGCGGTTGATCAAATAGCCCCAGATCTTCCATTTCTCAAAGTTGCGGCAGTAGGAGTTGTATCCGGCCGTCGCATAGGAGCGGATGGTATCCGGAATCTTCTGTATTTCGGAATAGAGCTCATCCCAGCGGTCCCGAACCATTTCCTTGAACCAATCGAGTCTTAAAAAGCTGCGGTACCAGGCGTTGGTAACACTGCCGCGCAGTCCTTCGTAGCTTTCGACGCCCTCATTGGCATTGCCGGCACACTGGTCGAAATCCCAGCAGGGGCCGAAATGCAGCTTATCGTTGACGTCGCTGAACATGTAGAAATTGTCCCAGCCTGTGTCGAGATTCTTAAAAAGCTCGTGGACGATGTAGGTGTCGATGACCGAGTCGATGTCGATCAGGGATAGGATCTGTTCCTTGTTGCCGTCCAAAAGGGTGTACCAGCAGTCCTCGATGCGGGTTTGGATGTAAGAAATCTGTCTGTTTGCCAGACTGCTGTTGACCGACAGGTCGTTGACGATTTCATAATGATTGCCGTCGCAGAAGAAATCGGGATATACGGCATAGCCGGACATTTGGATCAGAAAAGCGATTTCTGCGGAGGATTCGTAGTCTTCCGGCAGATTGATGCGGTTGGAGTTGACCTGTACCTGTTCGGCGAGCATGTAGACGCCGATGTATTCGCCGTTCAGAAAGACTTCCACGCTGCTGGCCGAGGGCTCCCAAACGATGCCGGTGAGGGTTCTGGCAAAATTCATCATTGTCTGGTTGCGCAGGGGGGACTGGTCACAGTGATTGGCAATCAGCGTCCAGACCTTGGCCTTTCCGTTTCCCTGACCGAGAAGGTTCATCTTTTCGGAAAGCTTGATGCGGTAGGGCCTTTTGTTGTACATGGGGTCGGTGTTGAAGGTGGAATTCCAGGTATAATTGCCGCGTCCGCGGATCTCCATGGCGAGATCTTCAAAATTAAAGCCGTCGGGAGCGTTGCTGATCGAAATTTTTCCGCTGACATAGTTTTCCTTGTCGGTGACGTCCTTGCCGCTGTCGGTGAAAAGACTGACGATCGGAAGTTCAAGCGCGTCATAGGCAAAGACTGCCGTATAAGTGGTGTCCTTGCGGGGACAGTCGCCTTTTCGGGTCGTAGTGGTTTTACCGTCGCTCCAGCCCACGAATTTGTAGCCGAGGTTGACCGTCACGGCAACGCTCGAAGAGACGGTTTCACCGTAGGAAAGGGTCTGTTCGGTCTGACCGAGTAGGGTGCCCGCATAAGAATTGTTGACCACATATCGGACCTTGATAGCAGTTCCTTTTTCGGGTTCGGGGATATCCTCTTCCGGTTCGGTGGTGATAACCGGTGTATGCGATGTGTCGGACGTGCCGCCCGAAGACGACGCAGGGGTACTGTCCGGTATATCGACCGGGGTGCTGTCGGCGGAACCGGTGCCGATGCCTCCGGTGTTCGGTGTGCTGCCAGGCGTGTCGGAGGAGGAATTGCCGGGTTCGGTGACGGTTCCTTCTTTTCCCGAAGTGTCTATCTCATTCCCGCGGCACCCCACAGCGGCTACAACAACCGCGGTTAACAGCAAGGCCGTTAGGAAAAGCAGAAGGGCTTTTTTCATAAAAAACAATCCATCCTTTCGTGAGTCGGAAGATTTATTGTTTCATTATACTATAAAGCTGTCGAAATGTCAAGAAAACTTCTTGCTCTTTCTTGTCTGTTTTGCACAAGAAACAGGAGAGATTCGTTTCTTTCCTTTTTTGAAGAGTAGAAGGAAACGGAAGGATTTTTTCAAAAGCGTTCAAAAGGCGGTGCGGGTTGGCGGAGTTTCCAAGTTGGTCAACACAATAGACAAATCTTACAGTCCGAAATTGTAAAATGTTCACATAATTGAGATATAAGTGGAGAAAGATGTAAAACCAT
>CALXKW010000151.1 GCA_944389045.1 uncultured Clostridia bacterium
ATGCGTTGTCCTTTCTCTTGCGCCCCTATCGACTGTCAGCCGGCGGAGAGTTTTTCAAAGAGTAAGCGGAAGATATTTTTTTCGTAGAGAAATTTGGCCAAAATCGTGTTTTCAAAGGATTCGGGCGTAAGTCCGGGAATGCTGCCCGACAGATATTCCGCCATTGCCATGAGGATCAGGCTGAGAAGCGAAATCCAGAAGAAGCCTACAAGAAGGCCGAGCAGAGTTCCCAAGATCTTGTTCAGCCCGCCGATCACCGGAATCCGCGAGAGAAGGCGCAGCGCCATCTCCAAAAGCTTCACAAGGATTACGGCGGCGGCGAAGAGAATGGCGAAGGCCAGCACCCGCGCGACGTATCCCGAGGAAACGAAGCCATTCACAATGACCGAGAAAAAGCTTTCTCCGTCCCCGTTTCCGATCTTCTCGCTGATGATCGGCTGAAGCTTCTCCGCCAGAGGCCCCGAAAAGAGAAGCGCGAGGGCCAGCGCAATCCAGAATCGGATCAGCCCCAGAAGAGAGGCCGCAAACCCCTTTTTGGCGTAATAAACGATGCAGAAAATCATAACGGCCGCGAGAATCGCGTCGATCAGAAGGCTCATAACGCCTCACCCCTTTCCTTTGGGCCGACTCTTTCGGTCCATACCATTATAATGACATTTTTTGTTCTGTATGTTAAGAGATTGTATCTATTTTTGCGAAGTTCAATTTTCTTTCTGCGCCTTTTCGAAAAAGACGGGCACTGCCGAGGAAGGCCCGGCCAGATACAGAACCCTGTTGTCGGTCAAAAGAGACTTTCCTTCCCCGTCGGCCTCGACCGAAAGCGCCTCTTCCCCGTCGGCCGACAGCCGGAAGACCTTCCGGTCGGTGAGAAGGTAGAAGGCCGCATCGTCCCCGGCCGCCCCCCGAAACCGGCCGCCGAGCGCGACGCCTTGATATAGGGCCTTCCCGTTTTGGTCATAGCAGTCGGCCAGCTCATACCGCGTGTCGGAAGAAGGATAGACCAAGAGCGCTCCCGCAGGCAAAAGACAGGCGTGCGTGGGCGTTGCATCGAAGAGAACCGACCCGGTCTCTTTCCCTTTAGAATCGTAAAAGAGGACGCGGTCGTCAAAAAGCGCCGCAAAGCCTCCGTCGGCCAGAAAGGCAAGCGAACAGACGCCGCTTCCCTCAACGATATGAAGAGCGGACGGCTCGGTCTTTCCTACCTCGAGAAGAAGAATTTCGCTGGTGAGAATCCCCCGGTCGCCGGTATAGACGCTGGCCACCGCCAGCCGGTCTCCGTCGGGGGACAGGGCGAGCGATGTGACGTATTTGTACTTGGACAGCTTGTTCAAAAGGGCCCCGTTCTTATCGTAGACATATACGGTCGAATAGTAGCTCTCCTTCCCGGACACTGCCGCGGCAAAGCTTCCCTTGTCCGAAAGGGCCGCCGCGACAATCGTACCCTCGAAAGTAAAGCTCTTAAGCCGGTCAAAGGCGTTGTATAGGGAGAGCGAGCTTCCTGCGCGGTCGTAAACCAGCATATATTTTTCGGAGGAAAGCGCATACGGGCTGGAAAAACCGTGATAATCCGAGAGCGTGGTGACAGAGAGCCCGTCGGTCACGAAGACGCGGGTGTCGGTCAGACAGGCAAACCCGCCGGCCACAAAGCCGAAGCGCGAATCCCGGTCGCCGTCATAGTAGATAGTGTCTCCCGACGAGGCGGCGGAATGCGGGCCGAGTTCAAAATTTCGGAGAAGATAACGGAAATGATCGGCCGTCAGATCCTCGCGGAAAGCAAAAAAGGTCACAAGAACAAAGACTACGAGAAGGAGCAGCACGACATAGCCCGCAAGCCGCAGACGGCCGGCGCGGCGATAATAGCCGTAGTGATAGATCACGCCGTTCTCTTTTTTCATCGCATTTTCCTCCTCGTTTTTACTTTTCGCTTTTTTCGCTGCTCTTTTCTTTCACACAATCTTGGCCTTTCCCGCATTCTTCCCACCCGCGGACAGCGGCGAGACCGCCGGCATTCCCCTTCCGCACTTTTTTTGGCGCCGGCCGGAAAGGTTTCCGACGCAAAGACAGGCAAAAGGCCGTTCAAAGGATCGCCTCAGTAAACCACCTTGACGAGATAGAGCCCCTCGGGCGGCAGCGTCATGCCCGCACGCCGGCGGTCGCGGGAGGCGATAATGGCAGGAAGCTCGGAGGCCGCGATCTTCCCCTCGTTCACCGCGAGAAGCGTTCCGCAGAGAATCCGCACCATATTGTAGAGAAAGCCGTCGGCGGCCACCCGCATCCGCACCAGAACGCCCTCGCGCTCCACACGGAAATAGCGGATCGTCCGCACCGTGTCGGTCACCTTCGATCCTGCGGCCATAAAGCCGGCAAAATCGTGCGTTCCGACAAAGGCCGCGGCCGCGCGGTCGAGCGCGGCGGCGTCGAGCGGACGGGGATAGTGATAGACCCGCCCGTTCATAAAGGGATCGGTGGCTGCGGTATTCAGGATCCGGTATTCGTATTCCTTATACTGCACGTCGTAGCGCACATGAAAACTCGCGGGTACCTCCTTGGCCGAGAGGATCGCGATATCCCGTGGCAGAAAGGCGCGGGAAGCGATCGGGAGCCGGTCGAGCGGAAAATTTTCGGGAATCTCTCCCTCGGCCGTACAGAAAAACTGTTTGGCATGTACCTTGCTGTCGGTCCGGCTGCATCCCGTAAGGGCCAGCGGCACGGCGAAAAACATTTCGAGCGCATCCTGAAGCGTCCGCTGCACGCTGGGCGCGTTTTCCTGCACCTGAAAGCCGCAGTAGGCGCTGCCCACAAAGGCGATTTCCAGAAGGATCTTCACAAAAGCACCGTCCTTTTCGGTGAAAAACGAATACTAATAAGCGGCTTATACATAGGCAAATCCGGCAAAGCCGCCCACCTCCAGAACCAGAAGCGCCGTTGCCGCCAGAAGAAGCGCCATCACAAGATAGGCGGCGTAGTCGAGGGGAGAATAGCGCAGGCGGTTCATCCGCGTGCGCCCCTTTCCTCCGTGATAGCAGCGGCACTCCATCGCGGTGGCCAGATTGTCGGCGTGGCGGATCGAGGAGACAAAGAGCGGGATAAAAACCGGGATCAGCGCTTTTGCGCGGCGCACCAGCGAGCCGGTCTGAAAATCGGCGCCCCGGGCCGCCTGTGCGGACATGATCTTGTCGGCTTCCTCGACCAGAATCGGGATAAAGCGCATGGCGATCGTGATCATCATGGCGAAATCGTGTATCGGAACATGAAGCGCCTTCAGGGGCGAGAGAAGCTGTTCGATGGCGTCGGCAAGGGCGATGGGGGAGGTGGTATAGGAGAGGATCACGCTCACCGAAACAACCAGAATCACGATGCGGACCGACACACAGATCGCTTTGATGATGCCCTCCAGCGATATGACAATATGGAGAAAGCCCAGCCGGTAATCGACAAAGATGTGATAGCCCTCCCCCGAACCGTTGAGGACGAAAAGAATCATCATGATCAGAATGATCCAGCGCAGGGGCTTGATCGCCTTCAAAACGGTTTTCATGGGGATCTTCCCCAAAAAGGGCAGAAGGAAGGTGAGCAGCGTGACAAAGAGAAGCGATACGAGCGTCTTTGCCGTAAAGATCATTGTGATAAAGAGAATCGAGAGCAGAAGCTTCATCCGCGGGTCGATGCGGTGAAGAAGAGAATTGCCGGGGAAAAACTGGCCGAGCGTGATGTCCCGGATCATACGCGCCCCCCCTTCAGAAACGGAAGAAGCGCGGCCGCGAGCGCCTCGGGCGTATAGAGGTTCTCGGGAAGCGCCATGCCGCGCGCCCGCAGCGCGGCCGCAAGGCGCGCCGCGTCGGGAATATCCAGTCCGTTTTCAATCAGAAGCTCGGCGTGGGAGAAGACCTCGTCCCGGCTGCCCGAAACAAGAAGGCGATCCTCCGAGAGCACCACGATCTCCTCGGCATAGCGCGCCATGTCCTCCATGCTGTGGCTGACGATGACCACCGCCGCGCCGGTGTCGTCCCGGTAGCGGATCAGACCGTCAAAAATCGAGCGCCGCCCGATCGGGTCAAGCCCCGAGGCGGGCTCGTCGAGGATGAGCACGCGGGGAGACATGGCCAGAACCCCCGCGATCGCCACCCTGCGTTTCTGCCCGCCCGAAAGATCAAAGGGCGATTTGTCGAGAAGACCGCTCTCCAGTCCGACGAAGTTCGCCGCGTCGAGCACGCGCTTTTCGATCTCCTCAGCCGAAAGGCCCATGTTGGTCGGGCCGTAGGCAATGTCCTTCTTCACCGTTTCCTCAAAGAGCTGATACTCCGGATACTGGAAAACCAGCCCGATCTGAAAGCGCAGCTCCCGAAGCTTTTTCTTGTCGCTGCCGATGTCCTGCCCTTTGTAAAGCACCTGCCCGCTCTTGGGAGAGAGAAGGCCGTTGAGCATCTGCACAAGCGTCGATTTGCCCGAGCCGGTATGCCCGATGATGCCAGTGATCCGACCGGGGCGGACGCCGAAGCTGACGTGATCGACCGCCAGCTTGCGAAAGGGTGTTCCCGCACCGTATTCATAAACCAGATCTTTGGCTTCAAGGATATATTCGCCCGAAAAGTCTTCGGACGCGGGCCGCTCCGCAGGTTCGGTGATTCCGGGTTCGGGTTTCTTCGGCCCTTTTTCTTTTTTCTTTTTTCGGATTTTGTTTTCTCTGTTGGCTGTCATGAATTCTACACTTTTCCGCAATTACTTTACCCGGCCGCTTCCGGCCGCATCGGCGCCGCCGGCCGCGCCGCGCCGTTTTCCCAAGCGGCTTTATCCGCCGCTCACGCCGTCTTTGCCCTCTTGCCGGGCGCGCGCGGCAAGGGAGAGGATCGCGTCGGCCGCCTCGCTCTCACTGATGATGTCGCCCGCGATCGGGATACCCGCCTCGGCCAGCGCGTGGCAGAGCTCGGTCACCTGCGGGGCCTCCAGCCCTACGGCCTTCAGCTCCTCGACATGCGAGAAGACCTCCCGCGGCGTTCCCTCGAGGTAGATCGCGCCGTCGTTGATCACGATCACCCGGTCGGCCAGAAGAGCCTCGCTCATATTGTGCGTGATATGCAGGACCGTGATGCCCTGCCGGTGGATCTT
>CALXKW010000152.1 GCA_944389045.1 uncultured Clostridia bacterium
GATGATAAAATAGGTGCGGGCAAGCTCGTCCTCTGTCCCGAGCTTTCCGCCGTCGTTTTTGACGCGGAATTTAACATAGATCGAGGTACACGCGTCGTCCTGATATTCGATCTCCGCCTCGGCCAGGGCGGTCTCGTCATGACTGCACCAATAGACCGGCTTCAGGCCTTTGTAGATATAGCCCTTTTCAAACATCCGGCCGAAGACCTTGACCTCCTCGGCCTCAAAAGACGGGGACATGGTGGTATAGGGATGCTCCCAGTCGCCCAGAACCCCGAGGCGGCGGAAGGAATCCCGCTGAATGTCGATATACTTCTGCGCAAATTTCTCACAGGCCGAGCGGAACTCGGGGATCGACATCTTCTTGCGGTCGAGCTTATTCTGTTTGATGATGGCACTCTCGATCGGCATTCCGTGGTTGTCCCAGCCGGGGGTATAGGGGACCCGGAAGCCCGACATCATCTTGTCGCGGTTGATGATGTCCTTCAGGATCTTGTTCATTGCCGTTCCCATGTGGATGTTGCCGTTGGAAAAGGGAGGGCCGTCGTGCAGAAGGAAGAGCGGCTTATCCGCGTTCTTCTCGTTGATTTTATGATAGAGATCGAATGCCTCCCATTCGCGAAGCATCTCCGGCTCCCGCTGGGGAAGATTCGCCCGCATGGAAAATCCGGTTTTGGGAAGATTGAGAGTGTTTGTATAATCCTTTGCCATCTTTTTTCTAACCATTCTTTCCTGAAATAATAAGAGGTCTTTAACAAAAGTCTGTTTCAAGTTTTTCCGACACGAAACGCCGGTGCCGGCGATAAACGCGGCGGGGTACAAAACCAAAAACGCGCCGGCGCCCGATGAATGTCACGGGTGCCGGACGTTTTTTCACCATTAACCATATCGGCCGCCTTCCCGGCCGGATCCTTCTCGGGACAAATCACACAGGCCGCATCTTCTCAGGCCGAGTCTTCTCAGACCGAACCTTTTCAGACCGAATCTTCTCAGACCGAATCTTCTCAGACCGAACGCGGCGGCCGGATTTACGTTCCCGAACCGCTGATCTACCGGGACGGGCAATCCCCAAAGTCCCGAAAAGCTGTTAATTATTGAATCAAGCTGCCAAAATCCGCGTCCGTCGATTCAGCGTTCCCCGTTCTCTGCGCCCTCCTCGGTCTTCTTGGCGATGCGGTCGAGCACGGCGTCGATCTCCCGATCCAGTTTTTCCTCTTCGATCTCCTCGTTCCGGGTGCGGCGATCCACTTCGCCGCGCAGCAGCGAAAGCACTGTCCGGGTCGCTTCGGTGGGCGTCATGTCCCAACCGTCCCCAAGAGAGGCGGTCAGATCCTCAAGCTGGTGGATATGCTCCTGATACTGCGCATACACCCGACGCTTGAAATCGACTACCTGATCGCGCAATGTATTCAGCGTTTCGCGCTCAGACCGAATCTGATCGCGGAATTCGGCAATCACCTGTCCGCAGCGCTTCCGGGTCAGGGCTTCGAGAGCCTCGCCCTTCTGGCGGGCGTTGTCGACCACCTTGGCGGCCGCGTTCTGCGAATGAATCAGCGCACGGCGGATCGCGTCCGCGTTCTTCTGCATATCGGCCAGCTCCGCCTCGGTCTCAGCCTGCTTTTGCTCCAGCGCCTCATAGCTCCGGTAGAGTTCGGCGTAGCGGTCGAGAAGCGAGGCTATGTAAGCGTCCACCTCGCCGCGCGCATATCCCCGCAAAGCGATGGAGAAGCTTCTTTTTTTCAGTTCGTCGGGTGTCATCATTTCAACGTCTCTTCCTTCTTTTTATTTCCACGTCTCTTCCCGCTTTTGTGGGGGTCGGAAAGTCTGTCGGTCAATAGAGGATCGAAGTCGGGAGAAGCAGCTGAATCAGAGAGAGGGCAATGACCGCCAATAGAAAAGACAGATCAAGCGGAAAATCGCGCAGCCTCTCCGAACGCTCGAGCAGCTTGCGGAAAGGGAAAATCACCGGTTCGGTCGCGACATACAGAAAACGCATAAACGCGTTGTCCCCGTCCATGAAAAACAAAGACGCAATCGCCCGTACCAAAAGCAAGAACTGAAGCGCCATAATCAGGTAATAGACGACGTTCATCACGACGTAAATCACCATTGCCACCGTTACCACCCCTTTTTGCGTGAATACCGTTTATCGGTTCGGGAAACGGTATGCTCTCTTATTTTTATACCCTTACTATATACCTTCAGGCGCAAAACTATGCCTCGTACCCCGGCCGCAAAAGCCGCTTTCCGCCTCCAAGGCCGTATCGCCGGCTTCTGGCGAGATCAAAAGCCCTCGTAGGGCGAACCGCCCGACGGCTGGCTTGTCTGACCGGCCTGCTGGCCGCTCAGCGTTTTGCCTCCCGCGGCGGTAGCATCGTTCGAAACGTCCACATTGCTGGGCGTGGCGATGTAAATGCCGGTCGAAATATTCTTCAACTGGCCGCCGATGGTATAAGCGACGCCCGAAAAGAAATCGATGATCCGCTTGGCGGCCTCCTTGGAAGCCTCCTCCAGATTCAGCACCACCGGACGGTTCCCGATCAGATGATCGGCCACTTCCATCACGTCGGCGTCAAAGCTTGTCAGCCGGGCAATTTTCAGTTCAATCGACTTGCCCGCCCCGGCGGGCTCCCGAATCGTTTTTTCATCAGTCATGTCTTCCACCGCCTCTTCATATTCCGCCTCATCCAAAGGTTCCGCGTCCAGCTCGGTCTCTTCGTCTTCCTCGTCCTCGCCGACAAGCTTTCTGTATATGTTCTTAAAAAAAGCCATTTCTCAGGACCATCCCTTTTCTTCCGCCCGCCTTTAAGAGGAAAAACGGAGTATTTATATTCATTCGTTTTTTTGCGGGTAATTCCTGGCGCCAAAGAGCGCACTGCCGAGGCGAACGAGATTGGATCCGCATTCAAGCGCCTCCACATAGCTGTCCGACATGCCCATGGACAGGATACACCCGTCTATATTATGCAATTTTTTTTGCCGAATGTCAATAAAAATTTGATAGGTTTGAGCAAAATAATTGCGCGTTTCTTCCCGTGAAGCTCCGGCGGGGGGGATCGCCATCAGACCGCGGGGCCGAATATGCGGGTATGCGGCGAGGAGGTCGAAGAAATCCTCCGCCTCGCCGGGAAGGATCCCGCCCTTGCTCTCTTCCCCCGCAATGTTGATCTCCGCGAGAACATCCATGACAAGTCCGCGCTTTTTTGCCTGCCGATCGATTTCGGCGGCAAGCCTATCGCTGTCGACCGAGTGGATGAGCGATACCTTGTCGATGATGTATTTGACCTTGTTGGTCTGAAGGCGGCCGATAAAATGGATCCGCACGCCCTCGCGGTGCAGGCGGTCGTATTTTTCAAGAAGCTCCTGCACCCGGTTTTCCCCGATATCGGTGAGTCCCAGATGGTCGACGGCGTAGTTGATCGCCTCGACCGGAACGGTCTTGGTAGCGGCCAGAAGGGTGACCTCGCTCTTCGCATGGCGGGCGATCTCGGCCCGCACGCGGGGAAGGTTTTCTTTGACAAGCGCGATATACTCATTTAATGATCTTTCCGACATAGAGATCCTCTCCTTTTACAATCACGTTATCGTTTTCGGCAAGAAGACGGAATTTCTCGCTGCTTTCGTCGGGCGAGGCCTCGGCGATCAGCATGTTCTCGTCGCGGTAGGCGATGACGATCTCGCGGAATTCCACCACAAACCCCCGCAGGATATAGACGCCCTGCACGCCGTCGTTGTATGTCAGTGCGCCGGTGGGGATCTTATAGCCCCGGTGCTCGGCCAGAGTCAGCGTCATTTCCGGCACACGGTCAAAGGAGAGGGCGCCGGTCAGCTCACCGCAGGAAAAGACGAGCGCCACCGCGTCGCCTTCCGACGCGAAGACCGCCCGGTCGAGCGTCAGAGTCACCGATTTGCCCTCCAATTCGACCTCATAGCGCTTTCCGGTCGAAAAGAGGCGCGCCTCTTCGCCGTCCACAAGCACCACCGCGTTCCAGCGGTAATCGGTCAAAAGCCGTCCCACCAGAACGCCCCCGGCCGAATCCGCTTGCTCCGGGCTCGTCTTATCGAAAAGCCCCGCCAGTTCCCGATAGCTCATTCCGGACAGCTCCCCGCTCCCGACCGCACCGGCGTACCCGTCGGCCGAAGAGGAAAACCAACCAGCGCAAGGCGCTGTGATCTTTTCGGAAGGCTCCCCCAGAACCGATTCAAGCAGCGCGATCTCGGCGTCGACCGTCTTCATCGCTTCTTCCGGTTCGATCGTACCCTCGAGCTTCTCACGGCAGAGAAGCAACGCCTCAAGTTCCTTTTTCTTTGCGGCAGCCTGTCGGAAATTTCCGTTTTCAAGAGCCTCGTCGATCTCAAGCTCGACCCCCGCAATCTGAATCCGTAGCGTTTCGGTAATCTTGTCCGGACGGGCCGTCTCCACCTGTTCCAAAAGGCGGTGCACGCGATAGCGTACCGACAGCGAAGAAAGACTCTCCGGAGAGGCGTCGTCGCCGTAAACCGCCGCCAGAACCGTTCCTTCCGCCACACGCTCGCCGTCCGCGACATAATAGACCGCCCGGCCGCCCGAAGCCGTAAGAGGAAGCTCCTCGTAAACGAGATAAGCGTCGTCCGACAGCGTTTCAGAAAGCGTACTCACTTTGGCCGGCATGGTCTCTACCCCGTCGGAAAGGCCGGAAATCAAATGGTACGCCACATCGCCCAAAAGAAGAGAGCTGAGCAGAATCAGCGCTGTAAGCTCATAAGCGCGCCGGGGAAAGCGTCCGAAAAACGAGCGCAGCGCACCGCCGATCTTGCAAAAAAATGCCTTTGCCTTCTCCATTTTCTGCCCACTCCTTTCTCTGTTTTCCAATCATCAAGTAGGATCGTTTTCCTTGTCCGCCATACGTCCGCCAAGGTTTTTCATATTACGGAATTTTCAATTACGGGATTTTCATAATTACGGAACGCAAAGGGCGGTTTCGCTTTTTTGTCGTGAAAACCGTCTGAATGCCCTCCGGAC
>CALXKW010000153.1 GCA_944389045.1 uncultured Clostridia bacterium
GACGTTTCGGGCATTCTAATGGCAGACCCAAAAATCGTCGATCATCCCCGTCCGATCGAACGCGTCACGTTTCAGGAACTGCGCGAACTCTCCTACATGGGAGCGGACGTTCTGCACGAAGACGCGGTATTCCCGGTGCGTTCCGCCAAAATCCCGCTCTATATCCGCAACACCAACGACCCTGCCGCCAAAGGGACCCTGATTATGGAAAATTTTGAAGAGGAAAGCGAGGAGGAACGCTCCCGCTTCATCACCGGGATCACGGGGAAAAAGCATTACACCATTCTCACAATCAGTAAGCGGCATATGACCGAAGACCGCTCGTTTATGCGCCGGGTCCTCGAAGTGACCGAAAAATTCCGCCTCTTTGTAGAGCATATTCCGAGCAGCGTGGACAGTTTCTCCTTAGTCATTTCTTCACGCGCGCTCGCCCATTCCCTACACGAGCTGATCACGGAAATCGAACAGACCTGCGCGCCCGATGCCATCCGGGTGGTGGAAGGGGTCAGTCTTGTGGCCGTCGTAGGACGGCGTATGGCGGCCAATGCCGGAATCGCAGGGCTTCTCTTCGGTACGCTCGGACAAAAAGGCATCAACATCCGCATGATCGAACAGGGGGCGGATGAGATTACCGTCATCCTCGGCGTCATGGACAGCGATTTTAAAACGGTCATCCGCACGCTCTATGAGAGCTTCACCTGAAAAAAGGAGCGTTCTGCTGAAAATCCGATTCGGCCGAACAAAATTTCCCGGTATAAATTTCGTAAAATCCGCTTTTCTGAAAAACAAAAGGACAGACCGCCCTATACCGAGCGGTCTGTCCGCTTGTTCCATTCTTGATAATTACTGCTCGACGACGTACTTCCGCAGATTCTCGGGAAGATCCTCATATTTCATCGAAGCCGTCAGCACGATGTTGACGCTGTTTGAAGCAAGAAACCGGTCGGCTTCCTCCACAAACTGGGCAAACAGCGCGATTTCGCCGTTGCAGATCTTGAGCGTGCTGTCGATAAAAATATCGGTGATATCATGGTTGCTGGCGCAGATCCCGCAGACAAAGCCGTACAACGAATTGGCCGTGGTGATGTTGTACTCGTCTACATCGATCAAACGGACAAAGTATTTGATTTCGTGGAGAAGCTTATTTCCTTTTTCAATACAGACGACCGACCCCTTGCTGGTCTCTCCCGCCGTATTGGCCATGTCGATGAGAGTTTTGGTTTTTCCGGAGCCTTTCAGTCCAACGATAATCTTGACCATGTCTTTCAATCTCCCTTCGGATCTTTTCTCTATTATAGTATAAAATTACCTGCAATGCAATAGTCAAAATAGCTAAATCAGGTCAAATTTTTTTGGCGAGCTCCGCGCGCCGTCTTTCGTTTTCCTCGCCGGGCTTTCCGAGCAGTGCGAACATATTTTTCTTATAGGCCTCCACGCCGGGCTGGTCGAAGGGATTCACCCCCAGCGTATAGCCCGAGATCGCGCAGGCAAGCTCGAAGAAATAGACGAGATAACCGAATTCGAAGGCGCCGCGCTTCTCGAGTTCAAGAACGATATTCGGAACGCCACCGTCCACATGGGCCATGGCCGTAGCCGTGAAGGCGGTTCGGTTCACATAGTGAAGATCCTTGCCGGAAAGGAAGTTCAAACCGTCCGAATCGGTCTCATCGAAAGGAATTTCAAGCCGGTCGGAAGAATTCAGAAGATCGAGCACCGTCTCGAATAGGATTCGGCTTCCCTCCTGAATAAACTGCCCCAAAGAATGCAGATCGGTGGTAAAGGTAACCGAGGCGGGCAAAATCCCCTTCTTATCCTTGCCTTCGCTCTCCCCGTATAGCTGCTTCCACCACTCGGCGGTCATGGCCAATGAACTCTCGTAGGTGGCGAAAATCTCCACGCTTTTGCCCTTCCGGAGCAGAATGTTGCGGATGGCCGCGTACTTATACGCGTCGTTTTTTTGAAGATCGCAGTCCGAATAGGTCTTTTTGGCCGACGAAGCGCCGTCCAGCATCGCATAGACGTCGATGCCCGCCACCGCGATCGGAAGCAGGCCGACCGGCGTGAGCACCGAAAAGCGTCCGCCCACGTCGTCAGGCACCACAAAGGTCTCATAGCCGTTCTGGTCGGCCAGCTCCTTAAGCTTGCCGCGGGATTTGTCGGTCGTCACAAAAATCCGCTCGGCGGCGCCGGCCTTGCCGTACTTCTTTTCAAGAAGCTCGCGGAAAACCCGGAACGCGACGGCGGGCTCGGTCGTGGTTCCCGATTTGGAAATCACGTTGATGCAGATGTCTTTTCCGCGGCAAAGCTCCAGAAGCTCCGCCAGATTTGAAGCCGAGAGATCGTTTCCCGAAAAATAGATGTCAGGTGTCTTCTTCGGCAGGCTGTTGTAGCGGGCGCTTTTGCAGAATTCGATGGCGGCGCGGGCGCCGAGGTAAGATCCCCCAATGCCGATGGCTACGAAAACCTCGCAGCTTTCCCGAATCTTCTCCGCCGCCCGGACGATGCGGGCCACCTCTTCCCGATCATACCCGTCGGGAAGAGAGGTCCAGCCGAGAAAATCGCTGCCCGCCCCGCTTTTTTCCGTCAAGGTCCTGTGCGCCCTTTCAATGGCGGGCGCAATCTGCGCATAGTCTTCGTCGGATATGAAATCCTTTAAGTACCGATCGTTCAATCTGAGCGTCATGATTCTTCCATCCTTCCTTCGCTGTAACGGAAAAAGAGAAACACCGCCTTTTTCCGCCTGTTTCCTCCGCTCCGGGCGGAGAATATTTCTTTTTTCATGATACTACAAATCCGGAAAAAACGCAAGGGATTTCCGGATATTTTTAACCGATGAGAAAATAATTTCCAAGTATCTTTTTTAACAGCGCAGCAAAGATCATTTTTTCCACATCTTCCGCAGCGAGGATGGGAGTCTCGCCGAGAACCTCGTCCCCCGAGAGATAAACTACCTTTCCGATCACATCGCCTTTTCGGATCGGTGCTTTCACCTTTTCCGCCATCTCGCTGCGGCTGGTCAGCCCGGACGCTTTTCCCTTCGGCACCACCTTGCCGGAAGGAGCGCACTCGCCGAACGACTCACCGACAATACCGCCCACAACCGAAAAGCGCAGATCCTCCGGCGCCTCAAATTCCACATAGGCGTAGTTGGCAAAGCCGTAATCGAAGAGCCGCTTGGCCGTCACATTGCGTTTGTCGGAGGTTTCCGCTCCCATGATGACCGCGATCAGCTGAAGTCCGTCGCGCTTGGCCGTCGCGGAGATGCAGTAACCCGATTTGGAAGTAAAACCGGTTTTCAGACCGTTGGCCCCGTTGTAAAAGCGAATCAGCTTGTTGGTGTTGGTCAGCGTAAACTCCCCGTTCCGAACCGTGTCCTGCCAGATCGTCGTATAGTTCAGGACATCGGGATGCTTCACGATCAGCTCCCGCGACATGAGCGCGATGTCACGCGCCGAGGTCAGATGGGTCTCTACCGTATCGTCCAATCCGTTGGTATTGTCAAAATGCGTGTTCTTCATCCCGAGCTCGAGCGCTTTGGCGTTCATCTTATCGACAAAGGCGCTCTCGCTGCCCTCCACGAACTCGGCCAGCGCCACAGCGGCATCGTTCGCCGAACAGATGACAACCGCCTTGATCATATCCTCCACACTCATCTGCTCCCCGACCTCCAGATAGATCTGGGAGCCGCCCATCCCGGCGGCGCGGTCGCTGACCGTCACCATATCGCTCATCTTGATTTTGCCTGAATCGACGGCCTCGAAGGTCAGAAGCAGCGTCATCACCTTTGTCACCGAGGCGGGATGCCGCATTTCGTCGGCGTTCTTCTCATAGAGCACCTCCCCCGTGCTGGCCTCCATCAGAAGCACGCTCGGAGCCTCGATCTCGATTTCGGCAAAGGAGACCAGAGGCATGGCCGAAAGACAAAGAAGAGCCGATAAAAAAAGAACAAACACCCTGATTTTTTTCATAGCATCAAAACCCTTTCCGCGGCATTTGGCCGCCTGTCTTGTCTATGATAAAATCTTATGCTTGCCCTTTTTGTTCTATGTCTCATCCGGCGGACAAAACGTCCGACCTTCAGCATTTTCGGTTCTTTCCGGACATTTCCCAACACCGTTCATACAAAACGAGGATTAGGACAAAGCGCCTTGGTCTTCAGCACCAAGCGAGGCTTTGAGCGTCTCGTACTCCTCCCAGAGAGAAAGAAGCGTCTCCTCCAAAACGGCGTTTCTCTCATACAGCTCCGAGAGCCGTACATGATCCAGAGCCGCCGTGGTCTCGCATTCGCGGGTATTGTCCTCCAGTTCCTTTTCCAAAACCGGGATCTCGGCGCCAAGCTTCTCAAAGCGCCGCTCCGCCCGTCTTCGTTCCGCCGCCGCCTGCTTGGCCGCCAGATACTGCGCTTTTGCGTCTGGCGGACGGCTGTCAGGCGAGGAAGGCTTCTTCTCCATGTGCGCATTCGACGGCGTACCTGCGTCATTCCCGACCGCCCCGCGGGAGAGCTCGGTCTCCCGGTAGGAGAGATACTCCCGATAATTCCCGTGAAAATCGAAGAGGGTGGCCCGCTCGAAAGAAAGTATCCGGGTAGAGAGCTTTTGTATGAAATAGCGGTCGTGGCTCACCGCAAGAACCGTTCCCTCAAACTTTTCCAAAGCGTCCTCCAATATCTCCCGCGAGGCAATGTCGAGATGATTGGTCGGCTCGTCAAGAATCAGAAAATTGACCTTGGAGAGCATGAGCTTGGCCAAAGATAGTCTCGCCTTTTCTCCGCCGCTCAGAACCGCGATCTCCTTATAGACGTCGTCCCCCCGGAAGAGAAAGAGAGCCAGCGTGTTCCGAATCTCGGTCTCGGAAAGCTTCGAAAAG
>CALXKW010000154.1 GCA_944389045.1 uncultured Clostridia bacterium
CTCCGACCGCGCCTTGAAAAAGCTTGCGGCCCTGCTCAACACCGAGCTCGCCGCGCTCCGAAAAGAGCGCCGAAGACTGCAAAGCGGCGACCGGGAGCTGAAGGAGGCGATCACAGGCGTCGCCCATGACCTGCGCACACCCCTCACGGCCATCCGCGGATACCTTTCCCTTTTGGAGGAGGAAAAGCATTCTCCCAATTCATCCCGCTATCTTTCGGTCGTACGGGAGAGAACCGACGCTCTGACAAGCCTGACCGAGGAGCTTTTCCGCTACTCGGTCGTCGTCTCCTCCGCAAAGGAGCTCCGTCCCGAAAAGCTTTCGCTGAACGGCGCTCTGGAAGAGAGCATGGCCGGCTATTACGCCGCCCTCACACAAAAAAAGATCTCCCCCGCAATCGCTCTGCCCGATGCTCCGGTGTACCGTTTTTTGGACAGGGCGGCGCTTGGCCGCATATTCGAAAACATTCTGAACAATGCGGTCAAGTACTCGGACGGCGACCTTTGTGTGACGCTGACCGAGGCGGGAGAAATCTCCTTTTCCAACCGCGCGGAAAAACTGAACGCCCTTGCGGCCGAAAAGCTCTTCGACCGCTTTTACACCGTCGAATCGGGACAGAATGCCACGGGGCTCGGCCTCTCGATCGCCCGGCTTTTGACCGAGGAGATGGGAGGAAAAATCTTCGCCTCATATGAAAACAGGACGCTGACCATTCGCCTTTTCTTTCCGGACTGACGCCTTTTTCGGCGCTTTTTCTCTTAATTAAATAAGGATTATGCATCGAATTATGCATCGCTTCTTTCTGCCATCTGGCTATGATATGAAGGACAAAAAGTTTGGAAATGCCGAATCGCGCCAAGGGTGTAATGCCGTAAAGAATATCCCCGATGAGCCTCATTTTTGATTCTCATCGGGGATATTTGTATGCTTTTGTTTGTATACGCTTTGCCTTCGGCCTTTTCGCTTTTTATCCCATGCATTTCCCGGCAGAAAAACCGTGCCGTTCAAGGCCGGCAGTAAGCCCGGCGGCAAGGTCTATCTATCGCCGCAGACGCTTTTTCCGTGGAAACCGCACGGCGGCGCTCACGCATCATAGGTCAAAATCTTGTTTTCTTTCCGGTAGCGATCCGGAGACATGCCGTAAAACTCCTTGAAGGTATTGGAAAAATATGCAGCGGAATTGAAGCCCGATTCAAAGGCGATCTCTTTGACGCTGAGGTCGGAGATCTTCAAAAGATTGGCGGCAAAATCGATGCGCAGACGAAGGACGAAGAGCGAGAACTTTTCTCCGGTCTGCTTTTTGAAATACTCTGAGAAATAATTGGGCGAGAGATGGACGGTCTTGGCGACCGCCTCCGCGGAAATGTTGTCCCGAAAATGCGTCCGGACATAAAGCACCGCCTCCTGAATCGGAGAGTGCCCCGCCTCGCGGGCCTCCTCCTGCCCCTGCTCCGAAAGAATCCGACGCATGATGAGGATACAGAGATGCGTAATGGCGTTCATCAGCACCGTATCGCGGGCATATTCGTTTTTTTCGAATTCTTCGCAGAGCATTTCCATATAGGAGCGAAAACGGCCGTCGGGCATCTGAACCGTTTTGGCTCTTTTCTGCACATAAATGTCGTTGCGAAGATTCTGCGGCAGGAAAAGATCCTGAAACTTCACGTTGATCACCCGAAGCGGTGCGTCAGGATTGACATTCCGATATGTATGAAAATCGATGGGGGAAAGAAGCGTCACACTTCCGGGACCCAGCTCGTAAGCCTTGCCGTTGACGATCTGAAGAGCGTTTCCCTCCGTGACGTATTCGATCTCATAAAACTCATGCCAGTGGAGCTGCGGATCGTGAACCACCGTATAACGGGATATATCATACAGCATGTCCCGTCCGAAATACACATCCTTGGGCAGTTTTACCAACGAAAGATTATCCATTCCTTTTCACCTTTTGGCGAGAGCACGCAAAAAAATGCCCTCCCCGCAGTCCTCTCTTTTTCCGCTTCTCCGAGCGTTTTCCACCCCGGGAAACCGAGAAAGCGAGGTTTCAAAAACGACAGCGTCCGACATTCCATATTTTCAAAAGAAAACCTTCAACCGTCCGCTATCCACCAAAAACAAAGGGTTTCAAGCGGCTCATTTCCGTAAATAACGCATGATAAAACGCCCAAAACCGATTTTATTATAACACAGACCTGAAAATAATGCAAGTGTTTATTCTTTTTTTCATGATGTCATTTTTGTAGAAAAAAGAGTTTTCTTTTCATACAAAATCACGAATTCCCTTTTATAAGGCATTTTTCGGAAAAGAAATAAACATTTTACGCCCCTTTGAAAAACGTCGGCAGCCAAAAAAGAGCTCATTAAAAAATAACCTCCCATAAAAATGCTCTCCGCCTCTGCCGTGCAAGCCTCAGGTTCTTTTCCCCTCTCTCCTTTGAAAAAGTAAAAATCCGCCCGTCTCCCTTGACGAAGCGGACAAAATCGGTTATAATGGTAAAAAACGGGGAAAACCATTCTCCCAAAACCCGAAAAGGAATGGAACAATTATGAAAAAAGACAATTTTGAGGCCTATCCGGTCCGAGAAGTTTCCTCGATCCGCGAACTGGCGGAATCGAGCGCGGCCCTTTTTCCGGACAACACGGCCTTTCTGCGCAAAAACGGTGAAGAGATCGAGGAAATAACCTATTCCCGGTCGCATGAAGAAATGAAGGCTCTGGCCACTTGGCTGAACAGTCAGGGACTCGAGGGGAAAAAGATCGCCGTAATCGGCAAAAACTCCTACGAGTGGTCCCTCTCCTATCTGGCCGTCGTCTCCGGCTGCGGCGTCATCGTCCCCTTTGACAAAGAACTTAAGCCCGAAGAGGTCGCCTATCTGGCGAAAGATTCCGGTATCTCCGCCATCCTCTATTCAAACGACGCGGCAGAGAGCGTTGCCGCCGTAGATCCTGCGGTGCTTCGTCTGCCCATGGAGTCTTTTCCCGATTATCTGGAGAAAGGACGGGCTCTTCTTGCGGCGGGCGACACAAGCTATGAGAATCATCCGGTCGATCCGAATGCCATGAGCATTCTCATTTACACCTCGGGTACAACCGGACTTGCCAAGGGCGTCATGCTCAGTCAGGCCAACATCGCCTTTGATATCGTAAGCGTTTTAAAGCACGTCAAGCTGAACGAAAGCGACCGCACCCTTTCGCTTCTGCCGCTTCATCACACCTACCAGTGCATGGCGGGTTTTTTGGCCTTTTACTACGCCGGCGCCAGCATCGCTTTCTCCGAAGGCATCCGTCATTTGCAGGAGGATTTCATTCGGTTCCAGCCGACCGTCTTCATTGCGGTTCCTCTGATTCTCGAATCCTTCCTCAAGGCGATCCGGAAAAAATACGGACAGCTCTTCGCCGGAAACGCCGTCTACCAGACGCAGAAGACGCTCTCCTCCCTCTTCAAGAAGGCCGCGCCCGGACTCTCCCGCTCGATCTTTACGTCGGTGAACAAAGCCTTCGGCGGAAAGATGCGCGCCGTTCTCAGCGGCGCCGCCTCCCTCTCCCCCGAGGTCTTCCGTGCCTACGAATCCTTCGGACTTGCCGTTTATGTCGGCTACGGCCTGACCGAAACCTCTCCGGTCTGCCTGATGCACAACGACCGCTACTCTTCTCCGCACGACGTGGGATTTCCGATCGAAGGCCTTTCGGCTAAGCTGGTAGACCTGAACGAAGAAGGCGTGGGCGAATTGGTCGTGAAAGGGCCGAACGTTATGTTGGGCTACTACAACAATCCGGAGGAAACCGACCGGGTTCTGAAAGACGGCTGGTTTTATACCGGCGACTTGGCCCGGTACAACAAAAACGGAACCTATTCGATCACCGGGCGCATCAAGAGCATGATCGTCATCCAGAGCGGAAAGAAAATCTTCCCTGAGGAGCTCGAATATTATCTCGAGCAGAGCCGTTTTGTGAAGGAAAGCCTTGTCTTCGGACACGAGGCCGAGGACGGAACGGTGCAGGTGGCCGCTTCGATCTATCCTAACTATCAGAAGATCGACGAGGAGCTTGGCAAGCATAAGCCCGACGCCGATTCGCCCGAATACAGGGAAAAAGTGATGGAGATCATAACCCGTGCGGTGCGGGACGTGAACCGCCGGGTTCCGCATTTCAAATGTATCCGCAAAATCATCGTCAAGAAGACCGAGTTTGAAAAGACCACCACACGCAAGATCAAACGAGTGAAGATCAACTACGAAGAAGAGGAAAATTCGTAAACGAAAGGCAGGATCAAAAACATGAACAAACGTCTCCGTAATTTTTTACTGACCTTCATGGGAGTCGTCGTCACGGTGGCGGGGCTGATTTACATCGGCATCCAGTACAACAAGCTCCTCTCCGCCCTTCTGACCAGCAAGGAGGAATCTTCAGAAAACGGCGGCGTCGAGAGAAAATGCAAAGACCGCTTCCGGCAGATCGAGGATGAAGAGGGGGTCGCTCCTGAGATTCTCGACGAGGACGATCTCTCGGCTGACCTCTGAGCCGCCGGGAGCTCTGCCGAACCGAAATCCGCATACGGCCGACCGGGCGGGCAAGACTTTTCCCGGAACGCAAAACAAAAAATCCGAGGGGAAAAACCCTTCGGATTTTTTTCGGCCGGAAACCGCCCTTCCGAAAAAGCAGTCGGCTTCGAACAATACGGTTTGGAAAAACAAAAAACACCCGTTTTTCGGAATCCAAAATACAAATCCGCTTTTCGGACGCGTCCCGAACCCTCGGTATTTTGCGTTTTACTCCGAGGGATCCGGGGGAATCTTCCAAAATACCGTACAGAAGCGCGATTTAGAAACTGAAAATCCACAAAAACGAACGCAGA
>CALXKW010000155.1 GCA_944389045.1 uncultured Clostridia bacterium
ACCGGCGTGGGAGGGGGCACGCTGGTCGGCCTCTGCAAGCTTTTGACCGGAATGAGCAAGGTTGACAACATCATCGAATCGGCTAAAGACGGCAATCTTCACCGGGTCGACCTGCGGGTGAACGACATCACCAAAAACGACGTACACCCCGGCCTTGCCCCCGAGCTGACCGCCGCCAACTTCGGCAGAATCAGCGAGCTTGCCACCAAGAGCGACATCAATCTCGGCGTGCTCAACATGATCTTCGACACGGTGGGCATGCAGGCGGCCTTCGCCGCCCGGGGCCACGGCCTGCGGGACATCGTGCTCACCGGGAACATGACGGTGATTCCTCAGGCAACCGAGATTTTCACCGCGCTCAACAGCCTGTTCGACGTGAATTTCATCATTCCGCCGAAGGCACAGTTCGCTACCGTTATCGGCGCCGCCCTCGCGGCGTTCGACCGCTCGTGAGGTAAAAAAATGAAGATAACCGTCGAAACCGTCGGCGGCGAAGGGGCACGCCGCTTCGAGGAGGAGCTCCTCGCACTCTCCGAAAAGATCGGAAAACCGAAAGAAACCCGCCTCGGCCCCAACCGTTTCGCCGCCTTTCGGGCCAACGGCCGGTTTGAGTATCTCTCTTTTATTCCCGGACGGGGCGAGATCCGTCGCATCGTCGGAAGCTGCGACGAGAACCTTCCCCTGCCCGAAGAAAGCCCGCATTTTGAAAGGCGCAGCGAAACGCTTCTCTGTCAGATCGATCTCGACAACCGCCGCATCGACTGCGGCATGTCCTATCTCTTCCGGCTGGGGGACGGACGCTTCTTTCTTATTGACGGCGGCTATTTTACTTACCGCGAATGCGACCGGCTTTACCGCCTCTTGAGAAAACTTCAGCCCGAGGGAAAGCTTGTCCTTGCCGGCTGGTTTTTCTCCCACGCGCACCAGGACCATCTCGGCTGCTTTCTGGACTTTGCCGCCCGCTACGCCGGAGAAAAAGAGGAGCCTGAGAAGGCCGACTGCGTCATCGAAGGGCTTTATTACACCTTTCCCTCGCTCTCTCTTCCCGAAGCCGCTTTCTGGAAGCAGTCGGACAACGCCACCATCCGGGAGTTTTACGATACCCTCGCGCGCTTTCTCCCGCATGTTCCGCGCTACGCGCTTCACACCGGCCAGAGCTTTTTTCTGGCTGATCTCTCGGCCGATGTGCTCTTTACCCATGAGGACATCTATCCCGAGCGTATTTATTCCTTCAACGACAGCTCCACCGTCCTGCGCGTCCGGATTGCGGGACAGACCCTGCTCTTTCTCGGCGACCTTCAGGAGGCTTCCTGCCGCAAGCTGGAGGCGATGTACGGAAATGAACTGAAGGCCGACCTTGTGCAGGTGGCCCATCACGGCTTCAACGGCTCCACGGCCGAGACCTACGATCTCGCTTCTCCCACCGTGGCGCTCTGGCCGACGCCCGACTACGGCTTTATCGGAAACCGCGAGCGGCAGGTCAACGCGCACCTTCTTTCGATGCCCTCCGTGCGGGAGCATCTTGTCGCAGGCATCCACGGGACAAGAATCCTGCCGCTCCCCTACACGCCCGCATCCTCCCTTCCGGTCGATCTGCCGAAGGATTAAAACGAAAAAGTCAAAAATACGGTCGGAAAAAGCCCCTGCAAGAGCTTTTTCCGACCGTATACCTTTTGGGGCCGGCCTCAGCCTCGGTCTTTCTCCGAGCCGCTTTCCGGCATTTCCCATTACCCGAGACGATGACCCGAGCCTTCAGCTTTCGAGCTGCTTGCCCAGAAAGTTCGCGGCGGTGCGGATCAGCTTGATCTCGGTCTCGTCCGGCGCCTCGGTGCCGTCCGACATAGAGGCCACGCAGCCGATGACGTCGCCCTCGGTGAGAATCGGCATCATGCAGCGCACGTTCCAGCCCTCGCCGAACTCGGTCACCTTCAGCGCCTCCCCGCTCTTTCCCCCGGCCGTATAGAGCTTGCGCTCCTCAATGAGCTTCTCAAGCTCATCGGTCAGGCGCTTGTCGAGAAAATCCTTCCGGGGCACGCCCGCGCAGGCGATCACCGCGTCGCGGTCGGTGATCACCACCGCCAGCTCGCCGGTCTTGTGGAGCGTTTCGGCGTATTGGGTGGCGAAGGATGTGAGCTCCCCGATGGGGGAATACTTCTTGAAGATGACCTCTCCTTCGTGATCGGTGTATATTTCAAGCGGGTCGCCTTCACGGATCCGCATCGTTCTTCTGATTTCTTTCGGAATCACGACTCTGCCGAGATCGTCGATTCTTCTGACAATTCCGGTTGCTTTCATTGCTAAACCATTCCTTTATCTGTATTCATGAAAAAGATGCCTCCCGCCGCGAAGAGAGAATGTGTGGGACAAAGCGAATGGGAGGGAGAGGGCGAGGTGGCGGCGGGGGACTTCTTGGTGCTTTTTTTGCGGCAGAAATAGTCTTTGTCAATTGTGGAAATTTATACGGCAAATTCACCCGTCTTTTTGTATCTTGTTTCTTCCGCCGTCAGAGCCATTCTTCTGTCTTCCCGCTCTGAATTCCCCGCCGTGCGGGCTCTTTATCGTGCGAACCGATTTTTCCGCGTGCGCATTTTTCGAACGGCACCTTTCCCCCTACCCCTTTACATGAACAATAAATTTCCGAAACCACGGCGTTCGGCAAAATAATTCAAAAAAATTTCGGCAAACGCTTGACAAGCGAAGAAAAAAATGATAAAGTATGGCATGGAAATGCGATGAGCGAAAACAAGTAGCCCTGCCTCCCCCTTTCAGAGAGCCGGCGGACGGTGCAAGCCGGTAAGGAACGACATGGGCGAATACATTTCGTTAGCAGCGTCCCGAACGCCCGTCTGTCCGCCGCGATGCCGCGGCAGATTTCTCTGCGGGCCTGTAGGCGGCGACGGGTGCGCCCGTTAAAGCGCGAGAGTATAATTTTGGTACTCGGTGAGACCGTTTTCCGCGAGGAAACGGTGAATTTTGAGGTGGTAACACGGCCCGATTCCGTCCTCTCTTCGTCCCGAAAAGACGAGGAGAGGATTTTTTATTGCCCGCCGATCTGCCGGCTCACCGACAGCGAAAGGAGTTTTCAAAATGGATCTCTTCATCAAAATCGCCATGCTGGTGGTCTTCTTTGCCGTCATGGTCTTCGTGGGCGTTCGCTCGCGCAAAAACGCCTCCAACGTCTCGGACTTCGTTCTGGGCGGCCGGCGGGTAGGCCCCTGGCTCACTGCCTTCGCCTATGGGACCTCCTATTTCTCGGCGGTCATCTTCATCGGCTACGCGGGACAGTTCGGCTGGCGCTTCGGCGTTGCCGCTACCTGGATCGGCATCGGCAACGCCGTCATCGGCTCGCTTCTGGCCTGGGTCGTTCTCGGCCGCCGCACGCGCCTGATGACCCAGCACTACGGCTCGGCCACCATGCCCCAGTTTTTCGGACGGCGCTTTGAGGACGATCGACTCACCGTGACCTCCTCGATCATCGTCTTTCTCTTTCTGATTCCCTACACGGCGTCGCTCTTCAACGGTCTTTCCCGTCTTTTCCATATGGCCTTCGGCATCGATTATACGATCTGTATCGTGCTGATGTCGGCTCTGACCTGCGTCTATGTGGTGCTGGGCGGCTATATGGCGACGGCGATCAACGACTTCATTCAGGGCATCATCATGCTTTTCGGCATCGTAGCGGTGGTTCTTGCGGTGCTGAACGCCAACGGCGGCTTTATGGAAGCCCTCGCCTCCCTCTCAAAAGTGGAAATCGAGGGGGGCAATCCCGGAGCGCTGGCCTCCTTCTTCGGCCCGGATCCCGCCGGTCTTCTCTTCGTCGTTCTCTTAACCTCCCTCGGAACCTGGGGCCTTCCGCAGATGGTCGGCAAATTTTATGCCATCCGGGACGAGGAGGCGGTCAAAAAAGGCACCGTCATTTCCACCATCTTCGCGATCATCGTGGCGGGCGGCTGCTATTTTCTCGGCGGCTTCGGCCGGCTCTACGATGTGAACATCACCGAGGAGGGCTATGACGCCATCATTCCCACCATGCTCGAAAATCTCGGCCCCGTGCTGATCGGCGTGGTGGTGGTGCTGGTTCTCTCCGCCTCGATGTCCACCCTGTCCTCTCTGGTTCTCACCTCGAGCTCGACCATCGCGCTCGACCTTCTGAAAGGCCATGTCAAAAAGAATATGAAGGAAAAAGGTCAGCTTCTCGCCATGCGTATCCTGATTGTGGTCTTCATCGTCATTTCAGCGGCGGTAGCGATCTTCCAGTACAAGAGCGACAGTGAGGTTGTGGGCTACATCGCCCAGCTGATGGGCCTCTCCTGGGGCGCTCTGGCGGGAGCCTTCCTGGCGCCCTTCTTCTGGGGCCTTTACTTCAAGCGCACAAGCCGGATCGCGGTCTGGTTCTCCTTCCTTTTCGGTCCGCTTTTCATGATCGTCACCACGCTTTTCCGCAGCCGCATGCCCGTTCTGCTCCAGTCGCCCATCAACTGCGGCGCGCTGGCCATGCTGATCACTCTGGTGCTGGTTCCCCTCATCAGCCTTTGTGACCGCCGCAAGCCTTCCGACGCGGTGACCGCGGCCTTCTCCTGCTACGATAAGCCCGTGACCACCAGAATGAGCGAGCACCTCGACTGAGCGGCGGCGGTATCGACCGCCTGCCGAACACCGGGAAAGGATCGGGCTTGGGAATGTCTTTCCGGTCTTTTTCTCCCAAAGCCCTTCTCTTCCTTTACCTTTTCCGCTTTCGGCCAAAACAGCGCTTTTGGAAGACGCGCCTAAGTCAGGACCACCGGTAAACCGGTGGCTTGCACAGCCCCTAAAAGGGGCAACTACAGGCAGAGCCCCTAAAGGGGC
>CALXKW010000156.1 GCA_944389045.1 uncultured Clostridia bacterium
CACTCCCGGAAAAGTAGCAGGACAGCGGGCAACCGTCAAGGCTGAAATGAACGGGTTTACACCCGGCCTTGACCGCTACTCGCCGTCCCGCTGAATAGATGAACAAGGCGGCCAATCCCTCAAACTGCTTGGCCGCTCTCTTTCTGATTTTGGAGCGTTTTTCTCCAAAAATTGAAATGGGCGGGAAGCCATTTTAGGGCTTTCCCGCCTTGATTACCCATCAGCAAAGACAGGCGGGACTGTCAACGGCGGCGCATGAAATGCGCCGTTCATCTTGGCCGTTGACTGGCTCGGCTGGCGTTGCTATCTTCTCGATAAATTTTGATTGGTGAGTTACCAATCTCTTTCCCGAATAGCCTCCTCCATGTCAATGGGAATGTTGAACCACTCCAGAATGTAGGCCACGGTTACGCCGATACAATCTCGGGCCACCGTCTCAATCTCGCTGTCGTTCTCGTCAAACTCCTCTTGGAGATCATTGATGCCGCAGACCGCATTGTCCAGCGTTTCCTGCACCACTTTGGTATCGGTTTCGCCGCTCTCCAGCAGGTCAATTACTTTCTGGAGTTCGTTCTTTACCTTATCTACCAAGAAATTAGGATAGTATTCGTCTTGGTACATCTCGTCCAGCAATTTGTAATTTGGGTCAAATACTTTCATTTTCCTGCTCCAAAATCACTCGGCCGAATTCCCGCTTTCGGTCGGCTCACCGTTTGCATCTTTTTCTTTGGCCGTATTTCCATCAGCCGCATCCGCAGTTCCGTCGGCAGCAGGCGCCTCTTTGCCGTCTTGCGGCATATAAACACCCGCGTCCTCCGGATTTTCCGGCCGGTCTGTCCCAGCTTCTCCGCCCTCGTTCCCGTTTGCCGACGGCGACGGCACGCCCTCCGCAGAAGCGTCCGGTACCATATCCGGGCCGCTCTCGTTCTGATGACCCGTCGGAGCGCCGCTCACCGGCACGCCGCCAAACGCTGCCTGCGGCGGCGTTTGGGAAAGCCGGTTCCAGGCCCGAACGGCCGTAATGATCAGATAGAGCGTGATAGTGTGAAAGACAAGGACAAGGATATCGCTGGACTGAAAGCCGTATACAAAGGCCGCAAATAACAGGTGGCCGACCAGATCGGCCGCATAATAAATAAGGCCCGCCACCGTCCAGCCCTTGCTCTTTCCCGACATATACCAGAAAAGAAAATACAAAAGCCCCAAAATCAGTGCCACTACCGCAATGACATAAAAAACCGAGGGATCGAGGAATTGATAACGTTCCTGCCAGTCGGCGCCGTAAAACTCCTCATAGAAGGCGTCCGAACGCATTCCGCAAAGCTCGGCGAAAAAAATCGCCAGATAAAAAGGAACCGAGGCGGAAAAGTAGAAGAAGAAATCCTGCCCGAAGAAAACGCCGATCACATTCACCACCGTCAATAACCCGACGATCAGAAAAATCCAGCGTGAGGACTTCAGTGTTCTCTCATCGATTTCCCGCTGCGTAGGCTTAGATTGCTGTGTCATACCATACCCCTTTCAATCGCTCCAAATACTATTTTAGATTAACATTTTATTCACGATTTGTCAAGAGTAATTTATCATATTATATAAAAATTTTTCTTTTTTCTCTTCCGGCTTGATAAATCCGATAAATACTTCATATAATATTCAGTTTCTCGGCAATGCGCAGCATAATGCGGTACTTTCTCTCGTAGAAGGCGGTGGGGGACATCAGCGTACAGAGAGGCGACCAGTTGTGGCCCCGGCGTTCGGCCAGCGCCTCCAGAAACAGAAGCTTTATCTCTTCACTCTCTCCCCGGCAGACCTCGTCCAGCGCCTCGAGAATCGCTTTGTTCAAAAAGAGATAGCGATCGAGCACTTCCTGCCGCCGGGTTCCCCGCCGGATCTCGGCGGCCCGCTTTTTAAAATCACCGCAGACAGCCAGAATCTCCCGTTTTTCATGGATGGTAAGCTTCTCTTCGCACCGGATTTTGTAAGGCATTTTCTTTTTTCTCCTCTCTTTGGCTTGTATCCTTTTTCCAGCGTGTTTATGAGTGTTTCTCATATTATGTCACACTTTTTTCTCTTTGTCAAGAGAATCACTCATATTTTTTTATTTTTTTCCAAAAATATCTTGACAAATAAGAGTATTACTCTTATAATTAACACACAGGAAAGATCTTTCCTCAACTGTAAAAGGGCTGGTCACCGTTATGACATTTCCGAACCGTATCTTTATTCTCCGCAAATCCCAAAAGCTCTCGCAAAGGGCGTTCGCCGAACTCTTTTCGGTCGATCAGACCGCCGTCTCGAACTGGGAAAAGGGGAAAAACAACATCGATCTCACACTGGCAGACAAAATCGCCGACCACTTTCGGGTACCGGTTGAATTTGTCTACGGCAAGCCTTACACGATCACCCGGGACAAAAAGGAATGGAGCGCCGAAGAGAGCGGCGCATTCGAAGCGGCGTCGAGCGAGGAGGAGAGGACGCTTTTGGAATTCCGTTACGGAAGGGGCGTTTTCGAAGGAAGCAACACCACCGTCACCGCCCGGAGCGGAATCAGCGAAAACGAGATCAAAGTGGCTCTCTTTGGGGGCGACGGCGTTGTAACCGAGGAGATGTGGCAGGAAGTCAAAAACTTCGTCGAATTTGTCAAACACAAAAAGGACAAGGGATAGCGCCATGAATCTTTTGGAAGATCTCTATCAGCAGGCCCTCAACAGCGGCATCTCCGTCGAGGATTTCCGCCTGCCCGTCACCGTTTCGGCGGCGGCGCTTGTAGAGGGAAAATATTATATCGGCATCGACCGGTCTCAAATCGAGACCAGCTATGAGGAGGCCGAGCATTTGGCCCACGAGCTGGGCCACTGTAAGACCGACGCCTTTTACCGCGAGGGCGAAAGCCAGAGGGGGCGCAGCGAGCGGAAGGCGGAGGAATGGGCCATCCGGAGGATTGTCCCGCCAGCGCGATTCCGCGCGGCCTGCCGGCACGGCTGCCGGGAGGTGTGGGAATTCGCCGAGGAACTGAACCTCTCCTGCCCCTTTGCCGAAAAGGTCATGGCCTATTATCTCTCCCGGCCGCGGCAGGAGGAGAAGGAAGATTCACATTCCGGGATTCCCATTGCGTAAAACGGCCGCCCCGTCCGCCCTCCGTGCGGCAGCTCTTTCCAAAGGAAAAGGCCGGCCGCGTGAACGAAACAACGGAACATACCGATAAAAGCCGCCGTCGGCGGCAGAAGAGAGGATACTCCCATGAACAAAATCTGGACGCCCGCCGAACGCGCCCGCACGGCGCTCAACGGAGGAAAACCCGACGAAATTCCCACCTTCGAACTCGAATTTCAGCTCTCGGAGGAATTCTTCGGTTATCCGCTCGACGATGACCGTCTGCACGGCGAAAGCCGGAAATCCCTGTCAAAGGCCGAACTCGAAAAGGCCGCCATTGCACTGGCCGACCGCTACGCCCGGGTCTATGGCGACAAGGACGCTTACGCTATCGGGAAGGAGGTTCTCTCCGGCGACCCCGAAAAGGACGGCCGGCCGGGGCTCGATTATGCCATCATCCCGGTCTACTGCCCCGAATGGTGGGACACCGCCTCTCCCGTCAACCGCGCTTTTCGCCGCCGTCTGAGGGAGCATTTCGGCGATACCCGCCTTTTTGGCGGTCATGGGGACGGAACCTTCGCCATCCCCTCTGGCGATGAGATGTACGAATTCGTCTACCGCCTTGCCGATGAGCCGGAAGAGGTGCTGGCTCAGGCCGCCAAGATGGCGGAAAACGCGGTCGAGGCCAACAAGCGCCAGCATGAGGCCGGACTGGACGTAGCGCTTCTCTGCTCGGACTACTGCTACAATTCCGGTCCGTTTCTCTCCCCCGCCATGTTCGACCAATTCATCGCTCCCTTTCTGGCGACCATCTGCCGGGCGGGACGGGAGGACGGCATGTTTATGATCAAGCACACTGACGGAAACATCATGCCCATTCTTTCCTCTCTGGTCGAGGCGGGACCGCACGCCCTGCATTCGCTCGACCCGATGGCGGGTGTGGATATCCGCGAGGTGAAAAAACTTTACGGCCGCCGCGTGGCGCTCTGCGGAAACGTCCACTGTGCCGCCCTGCAGACCGGAACCGACGAAGAGGTCCGTGCCAGCGCGGAATATTGCCTCCGCTATGGCGGAGAGGGGGGCGGCTATCTCTTCGCCACCAGCAACATTCCCTTTAAGGGAATGCCGCCGGAGCGCTATCGGATGATTCTCGATATCTGGAAAGCCAGACGTCGCTATTCCGACGCAGAGGGCGCCTCCCCCGCCGGAGAATAAACCGAACCTGAGATTCGTTTTCCTGCGTTCCCCTGCGTTCCCCAGTGGTCCCCTGTGTTCTTCTGCGTTCCCCTCCGGCGTGCCCTCTTCTCTCCCGATTCTCTTTTTCTTCCCCGGCGCTGCCCGTAAAAGGAAGGGCGTTAAAACGCCGACCGCAGGCCGAAAGCGGACAAAAGCGGCCGGTAAACCGAAACGGTGCCGAAACGGCCGGAAAAAAGCCCCCAAAAATCCCTTTCCGACCAAAATTCCGGACACAGGCCGGAAATGTTCCGAAAAGAAGTTCTCCAAAAAAACAGCAGGCCAAAGAACCGAAAGAAGCGGCTCTTTGGCCTGTTTTGCTTTCTCTACGCCCGCGGCCCCTCTCTTCATGAAAAGAGGGCGGGAAAGGGGGAGAAATCAGGTAAACTTATTCGAAAGGCGGAGATTGTCTGCGACCATGGCGATGAATTCCGAGTTTGTGGGCTTGCCGCGGCTGGTCTG
>CALXKW010000157.1 GCA_944389045.1 uncultured Clostridia bacterium
CAGGCGGGTTGGTGGATGTGGTGGGAGTGGTCGAATGATTGCCTGCGGTGTCGGATATTGCATCGGACGACGAGCCTTTGGGTTCGGTGGTAGTCGGCGTATCGTCGCTACAGGCCGCCAGGACCAAGATCGCCGCAGCCGAAAGCAGGGCCATGAGAAGCAGCAGAACCTTTTTCATGATAACCTCCTAAATGTATTCGCTGTAGAAACAGCTTAAATTTACCAACCTAATTATACAAGAAAAAGCACAAAATATCAAGAGTGTTTTAAAAATAAATTGTATTTTTTTAATATAAAAAGCGAAATGATATGGTATTGTACGATCTTTTCTAAGTAAAAATAGAAAAACTACAGCGGGCGAAAGGCAAAAAACTTTTACATAAGATTGTAAAAAAGAGCAAATCGTTTCTCATCCTTCGGATTGCATAGAACACGCTTTATCTGTCTTGGTTCCAGATTTCTGTGCCAACGAAAAAAAAGAGAGCGCCGCAAATGAAATTGCGGCGCTCTCTTTCGCTCTTTATTCGGGTAGTGTGCTAAAAAATTATAAGGAAACTTCGGATTTGTTTTACGGATCGACTATGGTTCAAGCGTGTCGTGAATGCAGCGGTCTGTTACCCAGTGATCGCGGTAGTAGCTGTTATTTCGAAAGCGGTCGTGAATTCTGTCCATGACCGCGAACATCTGTCCGCGAAGCTTTTCTTTCAGTGGGACAAAAGCGGGATTTTCTGACAGATCGTTCATCTGAAAGGGGTCGTTTTGATTGTCAAAGAGAAGCTCCCGGCCCCCCTTCTTGAAAAGAGCATAGGTGTAGCGCTTGGTGCGGTAGGCACGCCATTCGTTGCCGTCGGCAAAATCCGCCGTCGGCCCGGTTCCCATCATGAGAGACCCCTCTTCCGACACCGCTTTCCCGTCGAGCTCATCTCTTTTGTTCCTTCCCTCGACCGTATCGGGGATCGGAAGACCCATGTACGACAAGAGAGTCGGCATAATGTCTACGGTATTGAAATTGGCGTCGCAGACTCCGGGTGTGATGCCGCTGCCGCGAAGAAGAAAGGGAACCCTCACGGCCTCCTCATAGAAAATATTTTTGGCGCGGCGGCCGTGCGCGCCGAAGAGCTCTCCGTGATCCGAGGTAAAGACCAGAATGCTGTTGTCGCAAAGGCCCAGCTCACCGACAGCCCTGCGGATGCGGCCGATATTTTCGTCCAGATTGGCCACCATGGCGTAATAGACGCGCCGCCATTCTTCGAGTTCTTTACGCTCCTTTTCGGAAAGCCTTGCCCAGCCGTCGGCATACGGGTCGTTTTCGGGCAGATAGTTGACCGGATTGGGGAAGGACTGCTTCTCAAAAAGACGCAGATATTTTTCGGGCACGTTTTCACGGACCCAGGGATCGTGGGGAGTCCCCAGCGAAAGAAAAAGCGCAAAGGGGCGTCCTGTTTCTGAAAGAGTGCGCAGATGCTCAATGGCCATATCGGTCTGGCAGTCGGGTTCGTACCCGTCGTAGTAGATCTTCTCTTTGGAGTTCAGATGGTAGTAGGCCAGAGGAGAATAATAATCGTGATGAAAATTGTATCCTGCGAAAAAATCGTCGAAGCCCAGCCTCTGTCCCACGGGGATATAGGAATTGTCGGGATTGAAATGGTCTCCCCATTTGTTGGCCCAAAGATGCCATTTGCCTATGTAACAGGTCTCGTAGCCGTTTTCCGACAGCACGTTCGCAAAGGTCTTGTGATTCTGGCTTATACGGATTTCGTTGATCACCATGCCGGTGGAGGTGGTATACTTGCCGGTGAAAAGGGAAGCGCGGTAAGGGGCACAAACCGGATGGCCCGACACCGCGTTGTCAAGAATCAGCGATTCTTCGGCCAGCGCGTCGATGTTCGGCGTGTGCGCGGCAGAATCGCCGTTGTAGCCCACACTGCTGTAACGAAGCTGATCGGCAAAGAGATAAATCAGATTGGGCTTTTTTTCCGCATCCATCATACCGTGATGTTTCTCCTTTCAATGGGATGTTTTCTTTTCTCTGTCCTAACCGCGGACAAAGAAGGAGGAGGGCGCGAAAGAGGGAGTGTATCCACGCGTGAAAATGGGGTAAAAAAAGAGGCGGTCATACCTCAGCGGTATTGCCGCCCCTTTTTGAAGCCATCGGGGATTGTGCGGTTCTTTTCTTTCGGTACGAGTTTTGATGAAAACTCGCATTTTCAAAGAAAGCTCATGCTAGTACTCATGTTTCCGAGATAATTTTTTTTGCAGAATATCAGGATTTAATCAAGTTCCCGAAAACCTTATTATCAGAAAAAACTATACGGAAATACGATCCGGCGCGAGCGGTCTGTCCGGAAGAAAGAACCGACGCGCTTTACTTGCTCTCCTTGATCGCAGCCTGCGCGGCGGCCAGTCTGGCAATCGGCACGCGGAAGGGCGAGCAGGAAACATAGTCGAGGCCGATCTTATGGCAGAATTCGACCGAAGTGGGATCGCCGCCGTGCTCACCGCAGATGCCCACATGGAGGTTAGGATTAACAGGCTTGCCGAGCTGGATGGCCATCTGCATCAGCTTGCCGACGCCGACCTGGTCAAGCTTGGAGAAAGGATCGTTCTCGAAGATCTTGGCATCGTAATAAGCGTTCAGGAACTTGCCGGCATCGTCACGGGAGAAGCCGTAGGTCATCTGGGTCAGGTCGTTGGTTCCGAAGCAGAAGAAATCGGCTTCCTTGGCGATCTCGTCGGCGGTGAGAGCCGCTCTCGGGATCTCGATCATGGTTCCGACTTCGTAGTGCAGGTCGCTGCCGGCGGCCGCAATCTCGGCGTCCGCAGTCTCGACCACGACCTTCTTCACATACTTGAGCTCCTTGACTTCGCCCACAAGCGGAATCATGATCTCGGGTCTGACATTCCAGTCGGGATGCTTTTTCTTGACGTTGAGCGCCGCACGGATGACCGCTCTGGTCTGCATGGCCGCAATTTCCGGATAGGTGACGGCCAGACGACAGCCGCGGTGACCCATCATCGGGTTGAACTCGTGCAGAGAAGCGATCAGGGTCTTGATCTCCTGCACGCTCTTGCCCTGCGTCTTGGCGAGCGCCTCGATGTCGGCCTCCTCGGTGGGAACGAACTCATGGAGCGGGGGATCGAGGAAGCGGATGCAGACCGGCGTTCCCTCAAGGGCCTCGTAAAGGTCCTCAAAGTCGGACTGCTGCATGGGAAGAATCTTAGCCAGAGCCGTCTCTCTCTCCTCCACAGTGGTAGAGCAGATCATCTCACGGAAGGCTTCGATTCTGCCTTCGCCGAAGAACATGTGCTCGGTGCGGCAGAGACCGATGCCCTCGGCGCCAAGCTCACGGGCCTTTTTCGCGTCTCTGGGGGTGTCGGCGTTGGTGCGGACTCTAAGTCTTCTGTATTTGTCCGCCCAGCCCATGATGCGGCCGAATTCGCCCGCGATCGAAGCGTCCACCGTGGGGATCGCCTCACCGTAGATGTTGCCGGTAGAACCGTCGATCGAAATGATATCGCCCTCGGTGTAGGTCTTGCCGCCGAGCGTGAATTTCTTATTTTCCTCGTCCATGGCGATCTCCTGGCAACCCGAAACGCAGCAGGTTCCCATTCCGCGGGCGACAACCGCCGCGTGGGAGGTCATACCGCCGCGCACGGTGAGAATGCCCTGAGCGGCCTTCATGCCCTCAATGTCCTCAGGAGAGGTTTCGAGACGAACCAGAACCACTTTCTTTCCGGCCTCTTTCCAAGCCTTGGCGTCATCGGCCGAGAAGACGATCTGGCCGCAGGCGGCGCCGGGAGACGCCGCAAGGCCTCTGCCGATGGGAGTGGCGGCCTTCAGAGCCTTCGCGTCAAACTGAGGATGGAGCAGAGTGTCGAGATTGCGGGGATCGATCATCAGAACAGCCTGCTGTTCGGTAATCATGCCTTCGTCCACGAGGTCGCAGGCGATCTTCAGCGCGGCCTTGGCGGTTCTCTTGCCGTTACGGGTCTGGAGCATGTAGAGGTGTCTGTCCTCAATGGTGAACTCCATGTCCTGCATGTCGTGATAGTGATTTTCGAGCGTCTTGCAGATCGTCTGGAACTGCTCAAAGACCTCGGGCATCACCTCGGCCATCTTGGCAATCGGCATGGGGGTGCGCACGCCGGCCACCACGTCTTCGCCCTGGGCGTTCATCAAAAACTCGCCCATGAGCTTCTTCTCGCCGGTCGCGGGGTCACGGGTAAAGGCGACGCCGGTGCCGGAGGTCTCGCCCATGTTGCCGAAGGCCATCATCTGCACGTTGACGGCGGTTCCCCAGGAATAGGGAATATCGTTGTCGCGGCGATAGACGTTGGCGCGGGGGTTGTCCCAGGAGCGGAAGACCGCCTTGATGGCGCCCATCAGCTGTTCCTTGGGATCGGTGGGGAAGTCCTCACCGATTTTGGCCTTGTACTCGGCCTTGAACTGGGTAGCCAGCGCCTTCAGGTCGTCGGCGGTGAGCTCGACGTCCTGCGTGACGCCTTTCTCCTCCTTCATCTTGTCGATGAGCTGTTCAAAGTATTTCTTGCCGACCTCCATAACGACGTCGGAATACATCTGGATAAATCTTCTGTAGCAGTCCCAGGCCCATCTCGGGTTGTTCGACTTCTTGGCGAGAACATTGACCACGTCCTCGTTCAGGCCCAGATTGAGAATGGTATCCATCATGCCGGGCATCGAGGCTCTGGCGCCCGAACGGACCGAGACAAGAAGCTGATTCTCAAGGTCGCCGAACTTCTT
>CALXKW010000158.1 GCA_944389045.1 uncultured Clostridia bacterium
GTTTTTTGTTTATTCATGAGACTTTGGAAATCACCAAGACCGACGCGGCCAGAGCCTGGTGCAGCGGCGAATACCGCAAAATCCGTCTGAGTGCCCTTGAAACCGGCGCCACTCTTTACTGGATCTACTCTTATCCTCCGAGAATCCCCGTCGCCTTTTCCAAAAAGGCGCTGGTTCACGCCGCAATCGACCAGAACGGCGAGGCACTCTTCGGCGTCTACAAGGGAAGCGGCGGTCTCGCCGACTTTCTCAACAAACTCACGCAGGAAGGTCCCTCCCGCATCTACGCCGTCCTCTGCGCCGACACCCGCGACTACAAAAATCTGAACACCCTTCACCCCGGCGTCACGCTCTTTTGGCTTGGAGAGCCGGCCGTCATCCCGGAGAGCTGATTCCTGCCTCGGCACGAACACCGGCATCCTGCCGGCGGCAGAAGGCCCGCCGTCCGTGCATTTTTTCCGCCGCATGCGCTTCTGTCCGCACATATTTCCGCCGCTTGCGCTTCTGTCCGCACATATTTCCGCCGCTTGCGCTTCTGTCCGCACATATTTCGACCGCGTCCGCTTGTCCCAGAGGGAGGTTTGAAAACTTTTTCGAAGAAAAAGGAATGGCCGGGGCGGACAAAAAGAACGCCGTGTACCAAAAGCGTCGCTTCGGGCTTGCTGCGCGGACCTGTTTTCGGGCAAAACACTTTTTGTCCCTTTGGCCGTCGGGACTCGCCCTTTTGGCCAAGTGGATTACCCGAACTAAAAACACAAAAAAAGGTACGCATACCACCCCGAAAGGAAAAAAGGATTATTCAAAATCAAGCAACAGGAAAGGAGAATGTTGCCTTGTCTCTTCTCTATCAGATCGATTTCGCCATCAACGACTGGATCGCCGCCCACTTTCGCTGCTCCTTTCTCGATAGTTTTCTGAAGATCGTTTCCTTCCTTTCGGACGAAGGCTGGTTCTGGATTCTTCTGGCCTTGATCTTTCTTTTCTTCAGGCCGACCCGCCGGTACGGCCTTGCCATGGCCATCTCCCTGCTTCTTTCCACGTTTTTCACAAACCTGCTTCTCAAACCGATCGTCGCGCGGCCCCGCCCCTACGAACTGCGGGACCTTGTCATCACTCTGCCCCTTCCCGGCGACGCCTCCTTCCCCTCCGGACATACCACCGTCGCCTTTTCGGGCGCCTTCTCGCTCTTCTGGCAGAACAAAAAGGCCGGAGCGCCGGCGCTGGTGCTCGCCCTGCTGACCGCCTTTTCGCGTCTTTATTTCTATCTTCATTTCCCCACCGACATTCTGGGCGGCTTTGTCGTGGGACTTCTTTCCTCTCTTCTGTCGACCCGCATTCTCCCTCACGCCGAGCGCGGACTCTGCTTTCTCGGAGAAGAAATCCGATCCCATAGGAAAGAAAAAAAGGATCGCTGAGCCGTGCTTTTCCAAAAAGAACGACAAAAACCACGACAGAATCGGCATTTTGCCTCTTGACTCCGATTGCCCCGTATGGTAAAATAGAAATGCAAAAGTTTCGTAGCAAAGCAAACAAATTTTGTTTTGAAGCGTAATAAATCGCAAATATTTACATGCGAGTAGATATTATTTGCTCACCGTGAAGCATAATCTGCATGACGGGATACAAATTCAGGAAAGAGAGGCGAACGCATGCGGCAAAGCTCCACCATCATACTTCAGAGGATCCGGGAAGCAGTGGCCTCGGTTCTTCCGGTCACGATCATTGTCACCGTCATTGCCCTTTTTTTCGCCGACATCGCCTCGGGCACCTTTCTCTCCTTCCTACTCGGCGCCCTTCTTTTGGTGATCGGTATGGGATTTTTCTCTCTGGGCGCCGATATTTCGATGGCCCGCATGGGGGAATATGTGGGGGCCAAAATGACCCGCTCGCGGCGCATCTCCCTGATTATTCTGCTTTCCTTTCTTGTCGGCGTCATGATTACCGTCTCCGAGCCCGATCTCTCGGTTTTGGCTGAGCAGGTCTCCGACTCGATTGAGCCCTATATTCTGATTCTCGCCGTCGGCGTGGGAGTCGGCGTTTTTCTGGTTCTGGCCATGCTCCGTATCGTCTTTGGCGTACGGCTCTCCTATTTACTCCTCGTCTCTTACGCCGCCGTCTTCATCATGCTCTTTTTCGTTCCCGAGAATTTCATTCCTCTCTCCTTCGACTCGGGCGGCGTGACGACCGGCCCCATGACGGTTCCCTTCATCATGGCCCTCGGCGTGGGTGCCTCCGCGATCCGTTCGGACAAAAACGCCGAGGCCGACGCCTTCGGTCTGGTCGCGCTCTCCTCGGTGGGCCCGATTCTCGCCGTGATGACTCTGGGCGTCGTCTTCCGTCCCCATAACGCAAGCTGGACGCTCACCGAAGTCGAATCAGAGAGCACCACGCTTCTCTCGCGCTCCTTTCTCGAAGCCTTTCCCGACAAAATGCTCGAAGTGGCGGTCGCGCTGCTTCCGATTCTTGTCTTCTTCTTTATATATCAGCTGATCGCCGGACGCCTCTCCCGGGGTGCGCTTGCCAAGATCGCCATCGGCGCGATCTATACCTATGTCGGTCTCGTACTCTTTCTCACCGGCGCCTCCTGCGGATTCATGCAGACAGGCTACGCCATCGGCAAGAGCGTCGCCGAGAGCCGTGTCCCTTTTCTGATCATCCCCGTAGGCTGCCTGATCGGCTTCTTTACGGTGCGGGCCGAGCCAGCCGTCGGCGTTTTGGAAAAACAGGTGGAAAACGTCACCTCCGGTTCAATTCCACGTAAGGTATTAGGGGGTGCTCTCGCCATAGGCGTCGCGGTCTCGGTCGGAGTCTCGATGCTCCGCGCCCTCACCGGCATTTCCCTTCTCTGGGTCCTTCTGCCCTGCTACTTCATCGCTCTGGCTCTCACCTTTGTGACACCGCCGATCTTTACCTCGATCGCCTTCGACTCGGGCGGCGTGGCCTCCGGTCCCATGACCGCGGCCTTTCTCCTGCCTCTGGCCGCGGGGGTGTGCGACGGCGTGGGAGGCGTGATCATGACCGATGCGTTCGGCGTGGTAGCCATGGTAGCGGTGACACCGCTTGTTGCCATCCAGGTTCTCGGCCTGATCTACAAATACCGTCTTGCCGCCAAGAAGGCGGAGCCGGTCAAACCCGAAACCTCCGAAGAGGACGACGTTATCGAGCTTTGAAGGTTCGGCCTCGGTCCGGTACAAAAATTTTTCAACCCTCTTTACTCAATATGGTAAACCTTATGATTTCGCTCTGTCTCGCGCATGACCGCACCGCCCCCGCCGTTTACTTTCTTTCCGATCAACGGAGGTTTTCTTTATGAAAGATCTCAACCTGATGCTAACCATCACGCGGCGCTCGGACGAGGAAGAGTTTTCCGCCTTTTTCCGTGCAAACTGTCTTTCCTCGGTCTTTGCGCTCCCCGCCGACGGCACCACCAATTCCCACACGCTCTCGCTGCTCGGCATCGAAAGAACCGAAAAAACCGTCTTTCTCGCCGTGACGAGCGGCGATACCGCCCGCTCCCTGATCAAAGGACTGCGGCGGCAGATGTATCTTGACCTCCCCGACCGGGGCGTCGCCGTCTTCTGTCCTCTGGCCTCGGTGGGAGGCAACGCGGCTCTCTCATCCCTGACCCGGGGAGAAATCAATGAAAAGGATGCGAACGAAATGAATACCGAACACGAGCTGATCGTTATCATCGCCAACCGCGACTCCACCGACCTTGTCATGAATGCCGCCCGGGAGGGGGGCGCGGGAGGCGGAACCGTCCTGCACGCCTTAGGAACCGCAGGAAACGGTACCGAAACCTTCTTCGGCATGTCGATCGCCGAGGAGCGGGAGATCCTTCTGATTGTCGCCAAAGGAGGCGAAACCCGGAACGCCATCATCCGTTCGATCATGAAAAATGCGGGACCGGGCACCCCGGCCGGCGCGCTCGCCTTCTCCCTGCCGATCACCAAAGCGGCGGGATTTGCCTCTCTGAACCTTTCCGAAGAGGAAGACGAATAAAGCGTCTGTGCCCGAAAAATCCGCTTCTTTCCCGTCCGGACATCTTTTTCGCCTAATTATGCCGTTGATTTTTTTCATTGCCGTTGATTTTTTTCTTCGACCTTTGAAACGCTGTTCTGCTCTATCCCGCGCCCTTCTTCATCGCAGTTTTCCGGCGCGACGCGCCGTGCTCCCTTGTCCCTTTTCGTTATTTTAAGCCACTACGTCCTCATAACTACCCGAAAGGAAGCTCTCTCATGAGAAAAACCAAAATTGTCTGTACCATCGGTCCGGCCAGCTCGGACGAAGCCACCATCGAAAAAATGATCCTCAGCGGCATGAACGTGGCGCGCTTCAATTTTTCGCACGGCACCCACGACTACCACAAAGAGATGATCGATCGGGTGCGCTCGGTGCGCGACCGTCTGGGCGTCTCCCTCGCCATCATGCTGGACACCAAGGGCCCGGAGATTCGGCTCCGGCTTTTTGAAAAAGACGCAGTCATTCTCGAAAAGGGCAGTAAATTTACGCTGACTTCCCGGGATGTTCCGGGCACCGAAGAATGCGTCTCGATCAGTTATCCCGATCTTCCCGGTCAGCTGAAGCCCGGCACCCGGATTCTGATTGACGACGGCAAGATTCACCTCATTGTCGATTCGACCACCGACACCGACATTCACTGTACCGTGGCGGAGGGAGGCGAGGTTCGCTCCCGCAAAAGTCTGAACGTCCCCAACGTTCCGATTGCAAT
>CALXKW010000159.1 GCA_944389045.1 uncultured Clostridia bacterium
GCCATAGGTTCTCGTTTTTCCGTACGGTATGGTCAGCAGAATCTCCCACACCCGCCTGCGAAATCGGGACCGCGGAAGGAGCGTCTTCTGCCATGTGACAATGTGCGAATCTCCCACACCCGCCTGCGAAATCGGGAGGCGCCCGCCGCAAATCCGAGCGGCGGGATAAAATCGGGAAGCCCGCCCGAAAAATAAAGATCCAGCCATGCGGCCGTCTGCTCAAAGACGGGAAGCTTTTCTTCTCTCGCCGTTTTTTGCAGAGAGTCGGCAAAATATTTTTGTCCGTCAAACCACAATCCGGTCAATTCTTTGCCGTTGCTTGCAAGCGTGATGCCGCCGAGCGGCGAGGGGTAATGACAGATATAATCCATATTTATCCTCCGGTGCGGACTGTTTATGTTTCTCTTTCTTTGGCTTGGGGAGAGGGTTCTCTTTTTGACCCGGGAATTGCGCGGTCCGCGATCACCCCAAACGAAGGCCCGCCGTCCGATAGGCGGGAAGCGGCGCTGCCATGGCCGCTATGTCCGCTATGGATGAAACAAGCCTCTGTATTTGCGGCAGCGGTATGTCGTCCGAATGCCGCGCAAGAGGGCCGAATCCCCCAAACGGAGGATGTCCGGGACGCCGCATACAAAACAACAGCGGGCGCATTTCGGCATTTTCCGTTTCTTTTTAAGAAAGAAAGTACAAGCGCATTCGCCGGTCATATTCCGGATAAAGTATCCGCTCGTTCTCATAAACATCTCCTTGGCTTTCCGATATCATTATACCATAGGAATATCTGCATCTGTAGTATAAAATTGTCCGATAATATTGAAATATCTTCAAAAAGGAGAAATATCGAAGAAAGACGGGGAGTCTGGCTCTTGCAGAGGAGGTGTATACCCTGTTCGGTTTGTCATATCGGTATGTTGTATAATAAATGTTGTATAATAAATATAGAAAAATAGGAACAGCGGCGCCGCTGTTCCTATTCTGTAAAAACGCTTTTTTTTCATTTGTTTTTTGAAGGTTACTGTGAAAGAAGCTTCTTTTCACAAAATGTTGGGGACGGTCCCGCAAAAGGGGAAGAGAGGGTGCGTTTAGACCGGCGGCAGGCGCAGGATCTGGCCTGGACGGATGAGATCGTTTGTCAGGCCGTTGAGTTCCATGATTTCGCGGTAGCGGCTTCCGTTTCCCAGTTCGGTTCGGGCGATTTTCCAGAGCGTATCGCCTTCCTTTACCACATATTCGGGAAGGGGCTCTTCCGGCTCGGTATTCGGCGAGATTTTCAGCGCCATGCCGGGATAGATCCGGTCGCTTGTCAGACCGTTCTGCTCCATGATCTCGCGGTATCGGATTCCGCTTCCCAGATACAGCTGGGAGATTCCCCAAAGCGTATCGCCCGGGCGGACGACATGGATGAGAGAATCCTGTGCAGGGGGCCGAGTCGGCGGAAGCGCGGGGTTGTCGGGGGAAAGCGGCCCGTCGGGCAAATCGGGATTTCCGGGAAAATCCGGTTCTCCTGAGGGAGGGAGCTCGTCGCTGTCGGGGAGTGGCTCGTCGGGTGTGGGGGTCTCGTCCCCGTCGGACGGGGTTTCGGGCGCACTTTCCACGCCGGGTGTCTCTTCCGGCGAGGGGGGAGTGGTCGCGGGCGGAGGAGTGGTATCCACGCTCCCGCCTCCTCCGTCGATCCAGCTTTCGTAATGCTCCCAGATGGCGGTATCCTCCTGCCCCAGAGACCAGGCACCCGCCCCCTTAAGATTGTATTTTTGGATCAGATTCAGTTTAGCCCGGTAAGAGCGGTCGTTTTCAAACCAAGCCACATAGCGGCCGGGCGTCAGCGGAACACCGGAGCCCACCGTAAAGGAACCGTCTTGATCGGTGACGGTAAACTCCGCGCGGACCGATTCGCTGGCCTTGTCGTAGGTGACGGTCGAGGCGCATTGAGAAAGAATTTCCTGAATTTTGTTGCTGCCGGCGCCCTTTCCGACGATTCGGTTGTTGTCAAGACTCCAGACGCGGCCGAAAAAGGGAACACCCAGAACGATTTTATCCGGAGTCGTATGCTTCAGCGCGTATTGAATCGATTTCTCCACGAAATCGATGCTCGCCACCGGCCCGGCCTCGCCGCCCTCGTAATGCTCGTCGTAGGCCATGATGAGTAGATGGTCGGCGTATTTTGCCAAAGCCGCATAATCGTAGGAGCCGTGCCATCCGGTCTGCCAGTTGTTGGGGTTGACCGCCACCGCTACCGAAACTTCTTTTTCCTTCGGGATTTTTTCCCGGAGAAGCCGTACAAGCTCGGTATAGGCATCGCGCTCTTTGTGGGTGACGTTTTCGATATCGACGTTGATTCCGTCCAGATCGTATTCCTCCACATATTCCGCGATCTGATCGGAGAGTGTTTCGACGTCCTTCAGGGCGTTGATTCCCGCGGTGCGGTTCCAGTGGTTGCTCAGAAAGGGCACGACCCGAATGCCTTTGTCGTGCATGCTTTTGATGAGATAGGGGCTGAGGTAGTTCAGCTTCAGGCTGCCGTCGCTCCGGATATCGAAATAACTGGGCGAGACTACGTCCAGCGCTCCCCCGGTCTCGTTGACGAAGCCGATCTGTTCCAAGTCGGTTCCGTTGTAGAGATATCCCATGGTATAGCGATCGCTTGCGCCGAAGACCGACAGAAAGGCCGAAAGGGCCATCGTCGCCACCAGCGCCCCGGCGATCAGGATTCGGACGCTTTTGATTCGGAATCTTTTCGCATAATCCCGGATTGTTTCCGCAAGGGTCCGGCCGTCGGACGGTGTTTCTTGGCGGCGGCCGAAGCTTTTGGCAAACTCCGCGTCGCCGCGCGGATAGTCGAGCAGAAGGTCGTAGGTTCCGTCCCGGTTGGCGATCAGTTGGATGCTGGGGGTCAACATGCGGTACACTGCCTTTCCTGTGATTTCATCGCTTGTATAATGCTATTTTATGCTATTTAGTTTGTACCCGGAACAGGATAAATATTCACTTGCCGCAATGCTTCGCCGCTTTCTCTTTTTATCGGAAGATCGCTGACCGGACGGCGCGTTTCCAAGTATTGACTTTACTTTAAGAGTGTGGTATAATAATCGCGGAAATCTTGGGGCAGAAAGACTTGGCGGCTTCGCCGTCCCGTGATGCTCACGGCCGCATCATGGACGGTTTCGCAGAGAACTGCTCTTGCAAGCAGGCTTTTGTTTTATGATAAAAATCAATTTTAATAGGAGGAGACAACAATGAAAAAGCTTCTTCTTTTGTCGGTGTTTCTGATTCTCGGCGTTCTGCTTTTTGCTGCCTGCGGCGGGGGAGAGGAGACCTCCGGCGACTCTGCCGATTCGGAGGGTACTTTTGCTCCGGTCTCTTCGTACGCGGACACCAGCGCCGCTCCCGAGACCGAGGATCCGGCCAAGCTTCTGGCAGAGAATCCCTATGCCGAGGCGGGACTGGAACTCGTTCTTTCCACCTGTGAGAAATATTATAATCTGAGGTCGCACCGCCTGCGCACCTCTCTTACCAACGAAAGCGACGTGACGGTCTGGGGCCTTGCTTCCTACATCGAAATGCTGGCCGAGGCCTATAGGCTTTATCCCGAAAACGCGGATATCAAAAAGTATTATGAGGACGTTCTCGACCGCTGTCTGCCTCAGTATGCCGTGACAGACGCCACCATCACGCCTCCCTCGGGCGAGGTCTATACCGGCATCATGTACTACAACGCGGGGATCCATTGGCAGGGCGATTTTTATTACGACGACAACGCCTGGATCTGCATTCAGCTCTTCAACGCCTATCGTCTGCTCGGCGAGGACAAATATCTGAACTATGCGGAAAAGATCCTTGAATTTATGTGGACCGGATGGGACGACGCGGCCGGAGGCGGCGTCTACTGGGATAAAACCTTCCAGGGTAAGGGAACCTGCTGCAACGGCCCGGTCTGCGTGGCGTTTCTCGAGGGATACCGCATTACAAAGAACGAGACCTATCTTGATCGCGCCAAAATGATTTACGAATGGTGCAACGAAGTGCTGCGCGATGAAAAAGGACTTTACAGCGAGGGGATCAACAGCCTGACCGATCTGACCAAAAAGCCCTGGCGCGCCGCTTACGATCAGGGGACGATGATGACGAGCGCCTCCCTGCTCTATGAAATTACCGGCGACAAAGCTTATTACAAGGATCTCGGACAGACTTCCGGTGCCACGCTCGGCCTGATGTTCCGCACCGAGGGAGACCGTGTCACTATGGCGGGCAATCCCATCTTCAAGGCCTGGTGCGTGGGCTGGCTGCTTCGCGGCATTATGATGGTACACGAGGCGGGCAATACCGCGACGCCGAAGGTCTTTATGTACCGGATGGAGAAGGTTTTGGACGACACGCTGGCCACCAAGGACCAAAACGGCCAGTACGACCCCTACTTCTGCTCGGGCGAGTGGTGGGACGGCGATGAGTTCGACAGCGACATTCTTCAGCCCACCGGTGTGGCCACCGTTCTTCTTCTCACTGCCTGCTACGACGTCTATCAGGCCGGGAAATAAAACGGCAAGGGTGCTTGACTATGTCACGGAGCGGACAGACTCCGGCCGTCTTTTTCCAATATGCGGGCGGGGTGACCGGGTCCGTCCAGACAGATTTTTCCTTTCGGGGAGTTTCGCCGTTCGGCGGTACTCCCCGTTTTTGGTTGATGGCTCAGGCCGGATGAAGCGTTATAATTTTTCAAACAACAATTTA
>CALXKW010000160.1 GCA_944389045.1 uncultured Clostridia bacterium
CCGAGGTCGATCATGGCTCCGCCCCCGCAGAGAGATTCGTCATAGAAGTAAGCGGGGAGCCAGCCGGCAGAAGCTCCGTTGTGAACATTCCGCACCCGGGCATAGCTCACCTTGCCCAGCCTGCCGCTCTCGACTGCCTCTTTGGCAAACAGAAGCTCCGGGCGGGATTTGTGGGGCAGCGAGATGACAAACTTCACGCCATTCTCCTTCACGGCGGTTTCGATGCGGTGCGCGTCGGTCAGCTTGACCGAGAGCGCTTTCTCGGTAAAAATATGTTTTCCCGCTTTGGCGGCGTTCACAAGCAGCCAGGGATGAAGCGAGGTCGGAGAGGCCACAACAATCCCGTCGACGTCGGCTTTGGCAAGCAGGGCGTTGAAATCACCGTAATAGCGGCATCCCAATTCGTCCGCCCACTTTTTTCCCCGCTCGGCAGACTCATCCCAAACGGCGGTAATCTCCGCGTCGGGATGACGCCTCACCGCATCCGCGTATTCGTTGGCATGCACATGCCAACGGCTGACAAGAGCAACTTTCATATCAAATCCATCCTTAGTCTACAAAAATCCGTCCGATTTCCGGTCTTTCCCGAATCGTACTTTTTCAGGCCTTTTCCGCGTTTTTCCCGCGTCGTCCGGCCGCCTTCAGTATATAACAAACCGCCGGGAAAATCAACTGTTTTTTCGCCTTTCGGCTCGTTTTTGCCCGAAAAACCGAAAGTTTCACCCAAAAGCTCCGAAAGAGATTGAAAAAGTACGGCTGTCCATGCAGAAAAACAAGAACTTCTCCCAAGACGATTGCGGAAGATCGGCACCTGTGGTATAATGCGGAACAGACAGTCGGGCCTCGGCCGAGGCAGAACTGAGAACATGAAAGGGCATGGTCTTTGCTGCATGAAAAAGAAATTTTACGCCGTTTCCAACGCACACCTCGACACCCAGTGGAACTGGACAGTCCAAGACACTATCCGCGAATACATTCGCAACACGCTGGAAGACAACTTCCGCAATTTCCGTCAGGCTCCCAAGTATCTCTTCAACTTTGAAGGCGCCTTCAAGTACAAGCTGATGCAGGAGTATTATCCCGAGCATTACAAAAAGCTGAAAGAGTATGTCAGCGAGGGCCGCTGGTATCCTTCGGGCGCATTCTGGGATTCCTGCGACGTCAACGTTCCCTCCTCGGAGGCTCTGATGCGCCAGGCTCTTCTCGGCAATAAATTCTTCGAGAAGGAGTTCGGTATCTTTACAAAAGACGTCTTTCTTCCCGACTGCTTCGGCTTCCGGAGCTCCCTGCCCTCGATTGCCCGGCACATGGGACTTCTCGGCTTCTCCACGCAGAAACTCACCTGGGGCGTCGGCTGCCCCATCGTCCACGAGGACAAGAGCGTCAGCCGCCCCGAGTTCGGCGAGCACACGCGCATGGACCTCGGCAAGTGGAAGGGTCCCGACGAGGAAGAGATTTATGTTTCTCTGAACGGCGGCGCCTACGTCTACCAGTTTCCGGAGGAGGACACGCCGGTCGAAAAGCGCGAGGGAATCCTTAAAGCCATCGAGCACAACGAAAAGATAGCGGGAGTCCCGTGGCGCGCCATGTACTTCGGCGTGGGCGACAAGGGCGGCGCCTGCTCGGTAAAATGCGCTCAAATGGCCTCCGACGCGGAAGAGGCGAAGGACGGGCTTTATGAAGTCAAAAACGCCTATACTTACGAAATCTTTGAGGATCTCGACCGGGAAAAGGCCGATCTTCCCACCTATAAGGGGCATCTTCTGATCCCCCACGGCTTCGGCGCCCTGACCTCGCATACCATTTCCAAGCGGCTGAACCGCAGTTGCGAATACCTTGCCGACAGCGCCGAGCGCGCTTCGGTGCTGGCCTCGCTCTATACCGACAAGCCCTATCCGAAAGAGCGGCTCAACGAGGCCTGGAAGACGTTCCTCTGGCATCAGTTCCACGACGATCTCACCGGCACCTCGATCTGCTCCGCCTATGTCTTCTCGCACAACGACTATGTCATCGCTCTGAACATGTTCGCCGCCGAGCTTTCCGCCTCGGTCGAAGCCGTCGCCGCGCTTCTAAACACCGACACGGAGGGCGTTCCGGTCCTTCTCTATAACCCCTGCGGAGGCCGCCGCAAAGGAACCGTCAAGGCTGCGATTGACCTTGACGCCGACTATGTCCGCGTATACGACGAAGAGAATCGTGAGGTTCCTTCCCAGCTTTCGGTTGTCGACGGGAAGAAGACCGTAATCTTCAGCGCCGAGGTCGGCGCCGTGGGCATGACGGTCTATTCGGTAAGAAAAGCCGACGCCCCTGCGGCATCGGAGCTGAAGGTCACCGACAGGACCCTGGAAAACCGTTTCTACCGCGTCACGCTCGACGACAACGGGGACATCGCCTCGGTCTACGACAAAGAACTGGCGCGCGAACTTCTTTCGGCGCCGGTCTGCCTGGAAATCTCGCCCGATAACAGCATGGTTTGGCCCTCCTGGGAGCTTTGCTTTGAGGACAACGCAAAGGAGCACGCCTTTGTCCGGGAAAACGTAAAAATCGAAATCGCCGAGGACGGCGCCGCTGAGGCAGCGCTGCGCGTGACGAGAAACTACGGCCCGTCCGAATTTGTTCAGACAATCTCGCTCTCGGCCTGCGAAAAGCTCGTTTCGGTGGAAAACTATGTGAACTGGAACAGCCGCAACTCGCTTTTGAAAGCGACCTTCCCGCTGACTGCCTCCAACCCGACAGCCGAATTCGATCTGGGCCTCGGCGCCGACAAGGGCGAGAACACGACCTCCTATCCCTACTTCCAGCACTGCGTCCACACCTGGGCCGATCTGACCGACGCAGGCGGAGATTTCGGCGTCTCGATCCTCAACGACTGTAAATACGGCATGGATAAGCCGAACGACAACACCCTGCGCCTGACGCTGATCCATACGCCGGTAGCGCCTTTCGGCGAGCCCGACTCGCATCAGGACTGGCAGGATTTCGGCAGAAACGAATTCCGTTTCGCCATCACCTCCCACGGCAAGACCCGGGACGGCGTGGCTAAAACGGCCGAAGAGTTCAACCGTCCGATCCTTCCCTTCGAAACCGAAAAACATCCCGGACGCTATTCCTCCCTCTCCCTTGTCGAATCCACAAACGACGAGGTGCTCATCCGTGCGGTCAAGGCCGAGGAGACCGGAGACCGCGTGATCGTCCGCGTACAGGAGACCTCCGGAAGAGACCAGACGGCCTCGCTTCGCTTTGGCTGCGATCTTGTCGGCTCGGCCGAGACAGACGGCTATGAGCGCGATATCGCACCGATCGAGGCCAAGGACAACTGCCTTACCTTCCCGATCGGCCACTTTGCGCCCAAAACCTTCGCCCTCACGCTCAAGGCTGACCGGACGGCGCGCACAGGAAAGTTCACATCGCTCGCTCTCCCCTATAACGCCAAGCTCACCTCCTCCAACAATATCTTCGACGCCGACAGCGGCATCGCTCTGCCTGCAGAGTATTTTGAAAAGACGATCGTCTCCTCCGCGGTTCCCTTCACTCTCGGAGACAAAGAAGCCAACAACGCCCTTCGCGCGAAAGGCCAGACGCTCACCCTGCCCGAGGGGACAGAAACCCTCTATCTTCTGGCCGCAGCCGACGGTACGGAGAAAAAGGAATTCACCTTCACCGCCGACGGACAAGAGATTTCTCTCGCAGTGTCCGGACTTCTCGGCCTTGTGGGCAGCTGGGATATGATCGCCAAAGGCACCTGCTGCTACATCAACCGGGATGAGATCGCAGGACTCTTCACCCATACCCACGACAAAAGCGGCGACCGCATCTACGAGTTCGCTTATCTCTTCAAATACGCGCTCCCGGTGAACGGCGCCCGCACGCTGACCCTGCCAGACGACCGCTCGCTTCTCATCTTTGCCGCCACCGCTTCCGATCATAAGGAAGCGACCCGTCCCGCCATGCCGCTCTATCCGGTGGCGGAAAAGGAAAACAAGCCGGTCTATACCCTGACGGTCGAGGGCGGAGAGAATCTTGTGCTGGCCGAAGGCGATCTGGCACTTGTCACTGCGCAAGACGACGATCCCGAAGCGCTCTTCACCGGCTGGGAGGGCGACGCCATCGTCACGGTTGACGATACGACGGCTCTCATCCGCATGCCGGGACAGGATTCGACGATCAAAATCCTCAAAAGACCGCTCGGGAAAAACCTCAGCTATAAAAAGCCCGCCGAGGCAAGCGTCTCCGAAAACAGCGCCGAAACCCCCGATCATGCCGTCAACGGCATCAGCGATGAAAAATGGTGCGCGCTCCTCGACGAGGAAAAGGGCGCTTGGATGAGCGTCGATCTCGGAAAGGTCTGCACGGTTTCCCGCTGGCTCGTCAAGCACTGCGGAAGACTGGAGGGACGCGGCTGGAACACCTGTGATTTTGCTCTTGAATACAAGCTTTCGCCCGAGGACGAGTGGAGAACTGCTGACTCGGTTACCGGCAACACCGAAAACGTCACGCTGCGCGACATTTCCCCCATTCAGGCGCGCTTTGTCCGTCTGGTCGTGACCAAAGCCGCTCAGGGCGGCGAAATGCACGCCCGAATCTACGAGTTCTCGGTCTTCGAAGTCTGATTTTTTTCAATCTATCCGTCTGTCCAGTCGATTGCTCTTTTCAGCCTTTGTCGTTCTGGTACGTGAACGCAAAAAGG
>CALXKW010000161.1 GCA_944389045.1 uncultured Clostridia bacterium
AACAGACAAGGATCCCTGCAAAAAGTCCGTCCGGCCTGTGCAAAAAGCCAAGAGCTCCGCCGGCGGGCGGAGCTCTTTTGCCTAAAACTGTTTCAAATATCTGCTTTTCTTCTTTCCGACCGAAGTTATCGGAAAGCGCTTGGGGCTCGCCGTCCGGACTTTTCTGTCCGTGCGCTTCTTTATTACTGGTCAAAAAGCATGAAGTCGTAGATACGGATGGTGCCGATGTTGTTGTTGTCGGCGGCGTAGACGCGGAGCATCACATAGCGGGCCGTCTGCTCGCCGACGTTAAAGGAAACGGTGTCCACATTCATATCCTTCTGATAATCGATCGAAGTCCAGGTCTCGCCGTCGCTCGAAATCAAAACCTCCCACTCCTTGGTGTTGAAGATCTTGTTTTCCCGGACACCGGCGTTGACCAGCGTATAGGTGTTGAAGGTCTTTTCCTCGCCCAGATCGATGGTGATGCTGTGCTGATAACCGCCCAGCTCATACTTCTGGTCGCCGCTTGCACCCTTCTTGACCATCCACTTGGTGGTAAGATCGCCGTCAAAGGCCTTATCGACGCCATACTGATCGGACGTCTGGCCCGAGGAATCGATGACCGTGGCGCCTTTGGCCAGATTGGTGCCCTCGGTGACCGGCGTGGCGAGTGCCGTGTTGGTCTTGTCGCCCTTGGTCACGTCCTCGCGCATAGGATAAGTGGGGTTCGGAACGCCTTCAATATCCTCGGTAAGGAAGTTATCCACATAATCGCGGAAGCCGACAAATTCCCATACACCGTTGTTCAGATCATCGACGTACTTCAGGCGGATCGCCTCGATGGTGTCGTAGCCGGTGACCTCCTTGACCTTGTTGTTGAAGGTCGAGCCCACCTGCTTCGGATTGTCGTTAAGCATCACGGTGGAATCCTTGATCATCCGGTTGATCGAGTCGATCAGGCCGTATTTCAGCGTACCGTCCTCGTTTTCGGTGGTCGGCCACATATAATCGAGATAGGCAAAGAAGACCTTGTTGTTTCCGTAGGCCTGATAGCCCCAGTCCTGCAGAGACTTATCGTCCATATTGTAGATCTGCACGAACTTGGTGGAATAGCCCCAGTGGAAGTAGCGGAACCCGCCGTAGTTTGCCATATTCTCGGTCCACCAGGCGTCCCCGCCGTAGTTCAGCATACTGTACTGCTGCACCGAGTGGGTGATCTCGTGAGAGAAAAAGCCGAGGTCGTTGGGGTTGCTGTTGGCATAGGCGGTCGAGACGCAGACCGTGGTTCCGGCGCAGTAGGCCACGCCGTCATAGTTTTTGTCGGCCATGAAGGTGATGGTCTTGGGCTCGGTACCGTAGGCAAAGCGGGCGTAAAGCCGCGGGTAGACGTTATAGAAGAGATCCACGAGGTTGGGAAGATACTCCTCGTCGCGGATAAGCTCCCAGTCTCCCTGGAACATCAGGGCATACTGACTGTCGTATTTGGCGGTAGTGATCTCCACCGGGATCGAGGCGAGAACGGTTTTCTCCGCATTGTCAAGACAGATGTTGATCGAATAGGTCTCGCCGGCCCGATAAGGAACCGTACACTTGGCCGTGCCGGTATAGCGGCCGTTCGAGCCAGCCACCGTCACGCCGCCCTGCTCGTAAGCCGCCGTGGTGCTGGTCGGGCTGGTGGTGACCGTCATGTAAAAGCCGGTGGGGCAGTTGGTCGTAAAGCTGAACATCAGGTAGCTGCCGGCGCGGGCGGTGACCCTCTCCCAGGAGGACTCGACGCGGACGTCAAGCTCGTAGAGAGTCGCCGTCAGGGTCTTCGCGTTTTTGTCTTCTTCAATTGTCACACCCACGGTGCTCAGCCGGCGCACCTCGGCGGAGGAGACCGACGTTTTGTTGCCGTCTTCACCGACCAGGTAAAAGTTCTTCACATAGCCGCCGTAGTCCTTGTTGATGTCGTTCGCAACGGCGCTGCCGCTTCCGAAATACTGGAAGGAGCCGTAGTCGATTTCGTCGGACACCCAGTCAAAATCGCGCAGAACCGCGGTATAATCCTCGGTCTTTTCGACCTTGGCGTCGGGATCGTCGGACGTGACCGGCGCGGTGCTGGTAACACCGGGCGTATCCGAAACGCCGGGCGTCGACGATGACGAAGGATCCGGAGTCGTATTGTCGTCCGAGCCGCAGGCGATCAGGGTCATGGCGACCAGAAGCAGCAATACGACAAGCATTACTTTCTTCATGTTTTTACCTCACTTTAGGAATCTTGGATATGGAACGGTTTCCCGTTTTGTTTATTTTAGCACAGAAAAAGAAAAAAAGCAACTCCTTTTTCTCACATTATGATTTGTTTCCAAAAAAATGAGCGACAAAGGGAGAAGATGGACAAAGAAAAGCGCGGGGGCGAAAGAGAGAGACGGGATAAGGATCCATCCCAAGCGCGGGAAGACGGGCGCCATATGGCTCATCTTCCCGCGTTTTTACGATTCTTGTGGCGAAAAGAGAGGCATTCCCTCTCAGCTCTGCACCGACTCGAGGATCGAGCAGGTAAGCTCGCCGTTCTCGGCGTCGATGACCACGGTGCCTCCTCCCGCAACAGCGCCTTCGAGGATCGTGCGGGCGATCAGCGTCTCGGCCTTCGCCTGCAGATAGCGCTTCAGCGGACGGGCGCCGAAATGCGGATCGTAGCCGTTTTCGATGATGAGCTCCTTGGCGGCGTCGGTGACCTCAAGCGAGAGGAGCTTGTCGGAAAGACGCCGGCGAAGCCCTTCGAGCAGAATCTCGACGATCTGGGAGAGATTCTCGCGGCTCAGCGGCTTGAAGAAAAGGATCTCGTCGAGCCGGTTCAGAAACTCGGGACGGAACCGGCGCTTCAGCTCGCCCTCGACCGCCGCCCTCGCCTCGGGCGTGACCTCACCGTCCTCCCCGATGCCGTTCAGAAGATACTCAGAGCCCAGATTGCTGGTCAGAATGATGATCGTGTTCTTGAAATCGACCGTTCGGCCCTGGCTGTCGGTCACGCGGCCGTCGTCCAGGATCTGAAGCAGGATGTTGAAGACGTCGGCGTGCGCCTTTTCCATTTCGTCAAAAAGGATCACCGAATAGGGCTTGCGGCGGACCGCCTCGGTCAGCTGGCCGCCCTCGTCGTAGCCGACATAGCCGGGAGGCGCGCCGATGAGGCGCGAGACCGAGAATTTTTCCATATACTCGGTCATGTCGATCCGCACCATGTTGTGCTCGTCGTCGAAGAGCGCGGCGGCAAGCGCCTTGGCCAGCTCGGTTTTGCCCACGCCGGTCGGCCCGAGGAAGAGGAAGGAGCCGATCGGACGGTTGGGATCGGCAATACCGGCCCGCGAGCGCAAAATCGCCTCCGCCACCTTCGTCACCGCCTCGTCCTGCCCGATAACCCGCTTGTGCAGCGTCTCGTCGAGGGAAAGGATCTTCTCCCTCTCGCCCTCCATCAGCTTTGCCACCGGGATTCCGGTCCATTTGGAGACGATGCCGGCGATCTCCTCCTCGGTCACCGTGTCGCGGATCAGGCGTCCCTGCCGCCCGCCGTTATCGCCGCCCGCCTCGCGCAGCTTCTTCTCGAGCTCGGGCAGAACCGCGTACTGAAGCCGCGCGGCCTTTTCGTATTCGTAATGGCGCTGGGCCTCCTCAAGCTCGGCGGTCGCCCGCTCGAGCTCGGCCTTCAGAGCCTTGACCCCCTCGACCTCGGCCTTTTCGGTTTCCCAGCGGCTCTTCAATTCGTTGAAGCGGTCCTTCAGGTCGGACAGCTCCTCCCGCAGCTTCTCCAGCCGGTCGAGCGAGAGGCGGTCGGTCTCCTTTTTCAGAGCGGTCTCCTCGATTTCAAGCTGCATGATCTTGCGGCGGATGTCGTCGAGGGAGGCCGGCATCGAATCGATCTCGGTGCGGATCATGGCGCAGGCCTCATCCACAAGGTCGATCGCCTTGTCGGGCAGAAAGCGGTCGGTGATATACCGGTTGCTGAGCGTCGCCGCCGCCACCAGGGCGCTGTCGTGAATCGACACGCCGTGGAAGATCTCGTAACGCTCCTTCAGGCCGCGCAGAATCGAGATCGTGTCCTCGACCGTCGGCTCGCTGACCAGAACCGGCTGGAACCGCCGCTCGAGGGCCGCGTCCTTCTCGATATACTTGCGGTATTCGTCGAGCGTGGTGGCGCCGATGCAGTGGAGCTCGCCCCGGGCGAGCATCGGCTTGAGCAGGTTGCCCGCGTCCATCGCGCCCTCGGTCTTGCCCGCTCCCACGATGGTGTGCAGCTCGTCAATGAAGAGCAAAATCCGCCCCTCGCTTTTGCGCACCTCCTCCAGAACCGCCTTCAGACGCTCTTCAAACTCGCCCCGGTATTTGGCGCCGGCAATCAGCGCGCCCATGTCGAGGGCGAAAATCGTCTTGTCGCGCAGGCCCTCGGGTACGTCTCCCCGGACGATCCGCTGGGCCAGCCCCTCGGCGATGGCGGTCTTGCCGACGCCCGGCTCGCCGATCAGAACCGGATTGTTTTTGGTCTTGCGCGAAAGAATGCGGATGACATTGCGGATCTCCGCGTCACGGCCGATCACCGGGTCGAGCTTCGCGCTGCGGGCGCGCTCGACGAGGTCGGTTCC
>CALXKW010000162.1 GCA_944389045.1 uncultured Clostridia bacterium
GTGTTGAGCCCCTCCCCGCCACAAGCAGAGGGCCGCTCATCGGGCCGCGGGCGGGCAGGCGCAGCCCGGGCTGCCGGCACGGGCCGGAAAGCCTTTGCATCCCCGCCCTTTCCCCGGAAGGCCCGGGCATTCCGGCCGCCGCGCGTCTTTTTACGCCCGTCCGGATTCTGCTTTTCCTCTTCTTCCACTGCTTTCCTCCTTTCAGGAATGACCGTCCGGATATGCCGCGACGTAGGCGGCGGTCTCGGAGCGGCAGAGAGCGCGCATTCTCTTCACGCTGCGGGATAAAATTTACTTTCACATATCTTTCACATATAAAATTATAAGTTTAAGCAAAAAGAGAGCCGGATATCCGACTCTCTTTTTCACTTTTTCGGCTCAGGCGAGATGGTTGATCTCGTTCTGAATCAGCGCCACTGCCACAATGGGGAAAATCACGCCGAGAACGACCCAGAGAACCCGATTGTCGGCCGCGGGCAGAACTCTCTGCGCGCGGATCGCGTTGAGATCTTCGTCGGCCTCGAGGGCGAGCAGAATGAAGCCCGCCGGCGCCACGAGAATGGTAAGTAAGAGAATCAGAGCGGGGGAAAAGGAGGATCTGCCGGCAACAGCCTGAAGATCTCTTGCTGTCACATAGACCCAGAAGAACAGATAGATACCGCAGGTAATGATCGAAAAGATGATGACTTGCACAATGCCTCTTTTGGTTAAGTTCATGGGAACGCTCCTTTTCATATAGATTACAGTCCCCATTTTACCATATTCATAGACAAATTGCAAGACATTTTGATGAAAAAAGAGAAAAGTTATATCTATTCTTCCCGCTCCCATTCGGAAAAGACTTCCTCGGCGTAGCGCAGGGAGTCGGCGGCGTCTTTGGCGTAACGGTCGGCGCCGATCATGGCGGCATACTCCTCGTTCATCACGGCGCCGCCCACCATGATCCTGCAGTCGTGGCCCGCCTCGCGCAGGGCCCTGATCGTTTTTTCCATCGAGACCACCGTGGTAGTCATCAGCGCGCTGAGTCCGATCAGCCTCACCGATTCCCTCTGAGCGGTCTCGACCACCCGTTCGGGGGGCACATCCCGCCCGAGATCGATCACCGAATAGCTGTAATTTTCGAGCATCACCTTGACGATATTCTTGCCGATGTCGTGGATATCGCCCTGCACGGTCGCAAGAATCACCTTCCGTCCGCTCTCCCGTCCTTTGGGCATCGCGCGCTTGACCACCCCGAAGGCGGCCTTGGCCGCCTCGGCGGAGGCAAGAAGCTGGGGCAGAAAAAGCGTTCCCTTTTCAAAGCCCTCGCCCACCTCGTCGAGCGCCGGAATGACCGTTCGGTTGATCACCTCCATCGGATCGGTGTTTTTCAGCGCTTCTGCGGTCAACGCAGCGGCCTTCTCCTTCAAGCCGTGCAGAAGAGCGTTCCGCAGAGTATCGGCCCCGTCGGTATCGCGCCTGTCGGTCAGCGCGCCGATATAATCGGTAGCCGACCGGTCGAGTCCCGCCAGCACCCGAAAGGCGCGCCAGGTATCGGTCATGCTCTCGGAATAGGGGTTCATAATCGCCGCGTTGAGTCCGGCCCCGAGCGCCAATGCGAAAAAGGGCGCGTTGATGCGGTCGCGCTCGGGCAGACCGAACGAGACGTTCGAGACACCGAGGCTGCTCTTTCTCCCCGCCCGGCTGAGCGCGCGAACGGTATTCAGCGTCAGGGCCGCCGCCCCGGAATCCGAGGAAACGGCGAGCGCCAGCGGATCGAAAAGGAGATCTTTTTCGGAAATTCCGTATTTTTTCGCCTCGGACGCGATCTTGTCGGCAATCGCCATCCGCCCCTCGACCGTTTCGGGAATGCCCTCCTCGTCGAGCGTCAGGGCGACCACGACGCCTCCGTATTTTTTGGCGATGGGGAAAACCGCCTCCATGCTCTCGCGCTTGCCGTTCACCGAGTTGAGCAGCGGTTTTCCGTTATAAATCCGGCAGGCGCGCTCCATCGCCAGAGGATCGGAGGTGTCGATCTGAAGCGGAAGGTCGATGACCTCCTGCAGCGCCTCGACCACGGCCGGAAGGAGCTCCGGCTCGGACAGCTCCGGAAGGCCCACGTTCACGTCGAGAATCGCGGCGCCGCGCTCGCTCTGTCCGACCCCCTCATCGACCAGATAGGACAGATTCCCCTCACGAAGCGCGGCCTTGAGCTTCGCCTTACCGGTAGGATTGAGCCTCTCCCCGATCAGTACCGGATCCTGTCCGATCCGGACCGTATGCGTATAGGAGGAGACCACCGTCAACCCCTTGTCGGAAAGGGCGGGCGGCGTCTTCCCCTTTACTTTTTCAAAAAGGGCCGCGATGTGGGCCGGCGTCGTGCCGCAGCATCCCCCGATCAGAGAGACGCCGAGAGAAAGAAGTCTCCCGGCCTCCTCAGCGAAGTCCGCGGGGGTCAGGTCATACACCGTCTTCCCTCCGCGCACCGCAGGCAGACCGGCATTGGGGTTGACCGCCAGCGGCAGGGAGGAGACCGCCGCCATCCGGCCGACGAGCGGAAGCATCGCCTCGGGGCCGAAGCCGCAGTTCATGCCGAGCGCGTCGACGCCGAGCCCCTCCAAAAGCGCCGTCACCGTCTCCACGTCCGCGCCGGTCATCAGCTTGCCCCCCTCGTCGAAGGTCGCCGTGGCCACCACGGGAAGCGAGGAATTCTCCTTGGCGGCAAGAACCGCGGCCTTCAGCTCATAGAGGTCGCTCATGGTCTCGATCAGAATCAGGTCGGCAAAGGGCGCGCCGAGCCTCACCGTTTCGGCAAAGAGTGCGACCGCATCCTCAAAGCGAAGCTCCCCCAGCGGGGCGAGCAGGCGGCCGGTGGGTCCCAGGTCGAGGGCGACCAGTGTACCCCTTTTTTCCTCTTCGGCTGCCGTGCGGGCGTTCTCGCCCGCTGCCCTTACGATACGAGGCAGATCGTCTCCGAATTTTGAGCGATAGGCACCGAAGGTGTTGGTCTTGATGATGTCGGCACCCGCCCGGATATAGGCGCGGTGCAGCCCGGTGATGACTTCGGGGCGGGAGAGATTCCAGCTCTCCGGCTTTTCTCCCGCCGCAAGCCCCTGTTCGACAAGCATGGTCCCGGTTCCTCCGTCAAAAAGGAGGATTTTTTTCTCTAAAAGCTCATGAAACCCCATAGCCGCTCCTTTATCCGTTTGAATAAGTACTTTTTTCCAAAATCGCCGGGTCGGCGCGAAGCGCTCCCGTATAGTGAAAAACGGTCGAAAGCCGCCTCAGGCGATGATATCAGGCGATGATGGCCGAAAGATTGTCGCGGATCTTCTCGGCCACGTCGGGCTTGTTCATCGCATAGACATGAACGGCGTGGATCCCGTTGGCGTAAAGATCGATGATCTGCTCGGTGGCATAGGCGATGCCGGCCTGCTTCATGGCGGCGGGATTGTCGCCGTAGCGGTCGAGAATCATCTTAAAGCGGGGCGGCAGGGAGAGCCCCGAAAGGGCGCAAATCCGCCGGATGTTCTTCGGCGTGGTGACCGGCATGATGCCCGCCACGACCGGAATCGAGATCCCCGCGTCGAGCAGCTTGAAAAGATAATTATAGAGAATATTGTTGTCGAAAAACATCTGCGTGGTCAGAAAATCACAGCCCGCCTCGACCTTTCTCCGAATGCCCTCGATGTCATCGGCCTGTGAGGGCGACTCGGGGTGCCCCTCGGGATAGCAGGCCCCTCCCACGCAGAAATCGCCCTGCGCCTTGATCTCGGCCACAAGGTCGCTGGCGTGACGGTAGGTCAGCGTCGAAGCGTCAAAGCCTGCGGGCAGGTCGCCCCGCAAAGCCAGAATATTCTCGATTTTGTTCGCCTTCAGACCGCCGAGATATTCTGCAACGCTTTCCTTGGTAGAGGTGATGCAGCTGAAATGGGCCAGAGGCGTCACCCCGCAGTCTCTTCGGATCTCGGCGGCGATGGCAGCGGCAAGCCCGGCGTTGCTCCCGCCCGCGCCGTAGGTGACGCTGATATAATCGGGAGAGAGCGCCGCGATCTTTTTCACGGCCTCGGACACGCTCTCGAACCCGTCGCCGGTCTTGGGGGGAAAGACCTCGAAGGACAGGGTCGATTTTTTATTTTTGAACAGCTCGGTCAGCTTCATACAGGGTCCCGCTCCTTATTTTGGTAAAAATTCGGTTCTCCGGGAAACTGCAGAAAAACGGATTTCGCTCATGTTTCGCTCATTTAGAGCGCCTTTTCCACGATTTCCTTCGGAATTAGTGTTTATTTTATCACGCAATTATGAATAAAGAATGAACGCCACGCCGCGTGCCAGGTTTTTTGTCCGAAAAAAAGCGAAAATTCGCGGCCCGTCACCGGTTTATCTGCCTTTTCGTAGCGAAAAAATTTCGTCTCGATAGGATTTATCTCGATAGGATTCGTCCCGAAAAGACAAAAGGAATCCTCCTTTTGAGAGGTTTTGTATGTTTGTCAATGATGTGAGACCAAAAAAGTAAAAAAAGAAGAAACG
>CALXKW010000163.1 GCA_944389045.1 uncultured Clostridia bacterium
GGGCAGGAGCGAAAAGCTTGGCCGGACAGAGAACCGGGCCGCAGAAAAGAGGCTTTGCTTTCTCGGATTCTCGTTTTCTCTGCGTGAAAAACATTTTCTCTGCGTGAAAACGGCAAAAGAGGTGCCCGGAAATGGAGGTAAATTATAATCCGAAAGGAAAAAGCCTTTTTATTGTTACAATTATTGGAAAAAAAGAACAGAATTTCGATTTGCCGGCGATAAAAGAAAAAAGACGTTCCGCACGGACGAAAAAAATCGTTTTTGGCCGAAAGAAGGGGGGAAAAAAGTATTGCGTTCTCCGAACAATCTGTTTATAATGTGATTGTGGATGAAAGTGGAGTGAAGATGATGAAAGGGGAGCAAATCGTATGATTTTGGGCGAGTATCGTCATACGCTCGACGCGAAAAATCGTACCTTCCTTCCTGCCAAGCTTCGCGAAGTCCTGGGCGAGAGAATTGTGATCGCGCAGGGCGTGGACAAATGTCTCACGGTTTATCCCATGGAAAGCTGGGAGAAGTTCGAGGCCAAGGTGGCCGAGCTCCCTCCCATCAAGGCAAGACAGGTGCGCCGCTGGATCTACGGCTTTTCGCAGGATACCACGGTCGATTCGCAGGGCCGCGTGCTGATTCCGAACGCTTACAAGGAATACGCCGGTCTTGAAAAGAATCTCGTTTCGCTCGGTGTCGGCGATCACATCGAGATCTGGAGCGAGGACGAGTTTGAAGCGACCGTCAAGGGCATCAGCGCCGAGGAGATCGAAGAGACGCTGATCGAAATGGGTATGTAAGCGATGTCTTCCTTTTCCCACTATTCGGTGATGCTTCACGAGGCGGTCGACGGCCTTTTGGTCCGGGAGGACGGGGTTTATTTCGACTGCACCGCCGGAGGCGGCGGACACAGCCTTGAAATCGCCAGACGGCTCGGCCCGAAGGGACGGCTTGTCGCCATTGACCGCGATACGGCCGCGCTGGCCGCCGCGAGAGAGCGCCTGTCGGAATTTTCCGACCGGGTGACTCTGATCCATTCGAATTTTTCGTTCGCCCAATCAATTGCCGAGTCGCTGAACCTGAACGGCGTCAACGGTGCGGTAATTGATTTGGGCGTGTCATCTTACCAACTCGATACCGCGGAACGCGGTTTTTCCTATAATCAGGACGCCCCTCTTGACATGCGTATGGATCGGGAGGCCGCACTGACGGCCTATGACGTGGTCAATACCTATGAGGAGGAGCGCCTCAAAACTGTTTTGTTTGAATACGGGGAAGAGCGGTACGCGCCGCAGATTGCCCGCGAAATCGTAAAAAAAAGAGGACTGAAGCCGGTGGAGACCACCGGCGAGCTTGTAGAGATCATCAAAAAAGCCATTCCGATTTCGGCTCAGGCGACCGGCCATCATCCCGCCAAACGCAGCTTTCAGGCCATTCGCATCGAAGTCAACGGAGAACTGGCGGTGATCGAGCCCACCCTTCGTGCGCTGGTCTCGCTTCTTCTGCCCGGCGGACGCCTTTCGGTGATTACCTTTCACTCGCTGGAGGATCGGATCGTTAAAAAAACCTTTGCCGATCTCTCTTCCGGCTGTACCTGTCCGCCCGGCTTTCCGGTCTGCGTCTGCGGAAAGAAGCCGGAGATTCGTCTTGTCACCCGCAAGCCGGTCCTGCCGTCTTCGGAGGAGCTGGCGGAGAATCCGCGGTCGCGGAGCGCCAAGCTGCGGATTGCCGAGAAGCTGTAAGCGGGCGCGCGTTTTCCTATGAGGTTGTTTTGGATATGAATCAGATGGAAAAGAAAAAGCCGGAAGACAAAAGCCTGGAAACCAAGGAGGCTGCGCTTTCGGTTTTCGCTTCTCGGGAAGCGGAAAAAGAAAGGAAGAAAGCCACGGCGGGATTTCTTTCCGCGCTGGCTGTGGTGACCGTCCTTCTGATGATCGCCGTTTTCACGGCTGTTCGTCTCAACGAGACGGTGGTGACGGTATTCAAGCTGAAGAACGAAATTGAGACCCTTGAGAAGCAGAAAAGCGATTTGGAGTCGGAGCTTGAGAAGAAAAACGACATGGTGGCCTTCGAGCAGTACGCGCTGAATGAGCTGGGTATGCTGAAAGGAAACAATTCATCGACGGAAGACCGGGAAGACAAGATCGAGTAAAGAATGACGGATGTATGAAAAAAGAATAGGATCCGCCCTTTGTTCGTTTCAAAGTGACAATTTTTCGACAGAACGCGAATAAGATAGGAATGCCGTATGCTTTCCTGCTTCACGGATCTGCCGGGCGGAGAGGAGCGGTCGGTTCCTCTCCTGTTTTTTTGAGAGACGAAGGCGCGGCAAACGAGAATCTGAGAGGCAAAGAACATGAATCAGAACAACAACGACATCCGCAGCGGCATCAACCAGCGCATCAAAATCCTTTTTGTCGTCCTTCTTCTGATCTGCGGGATCATCGTGGCGCAGCTTTTTTCCATGCAGATCTTATCGTATGATTATTATCAGAATAAGGTGATCAACAACATCCAGCAGGAGACGGTGATCAACGCTGTCCGCGGGCTGATCTACGACCGGAACATGAACGTGCTGGCGGGAAACTCCACGGCTTATCGGGTATTTATTTCGCCGGTGGACATTCAGGCCGACGATACCGAGAATCTCGACCACGCCAAACTCATCTCCAAGACACTTTCCGAGATCCTTGATGTCGATTACGACGTGATCTTTGAGAGGACCCAGAAGCCCAACCGAAAGGACGAAACGATCAAGAACAAGGTGGACAAAGAGACGGCTGACAAGGTGCGCGCCTTTATCGACGAGAACGGTTTTGAGACCGAGATTTACCTGCAGGCATCGACCGTTCGGTATTATCCCGGAGGGGAGCTTGCCGCCAACGTCATCGGCGCGATGGGAACCGACTCCGGCCTGTTCGGTCTGGAACTGCAATATGACGAATATCTCAGGGGAACCAACGGAAAATACATCACCACCAAAAACGGACAGAGCCAGAGCTTACCTTCTACATATGAATATTACATCGCCGCCAACGACGGGCTGAACGTGGTGACCACCATCGACTCCACCCTCCAAAAGATGCTCGAGACCCAGCTTTACAACGCTTATGTGAATGCCGAGGCGGGGAACAAGGTGGCGGGCATCGTCATGGATGTGAACACCGGCGAGGTGCTCGCCATGGGACAGTATCCCACGGTCAACCTCAACTCGCCCTATGTGCTGACCGACGAGGCGCAGGCCAAATACGACGCTTATCTTGCCAGCGGCAAGATCGAGGCGCAGCTGGCCGACAAAAATATCCCGCTGGGAAGCGCGGAATATACCGAGCAATACAACGCGCTGGCCAACGACTACAAGTACTCGCTGATCTACAACGCGTGGAACAACAAGGCGGTCAGCGAGACCTATGAGCCGGGGTCGACCTTTAAGATTCTGACCACGGCCATGGCGCTGGAGGAGCATGTGACCTCTTTCGCGGACACATACAGCTGCAGCGGCTCTCTGACGGTGGCGGGAACCAGAATCAAGTGCCACAAAACCACCGGACACGGAACGCACGATTTTGCCACGATGCTTCAGCAGTCCTGCAACCCGACTCTGATGCAGGTGGGCGAAAAGGTGGGCCGGGAGAAGTTCTATCACTATTTTGAGCTTCTCGGATACATGGAAAAGACCGGAATCGACCTTCCCGGCGAGGCCTCGGGAATCTATTCCTCCTACGACAATTTCGGGCCGGTCAGTTTGGCTTGCTATTCCTTTGGCCAGACCTTCAAGACCAGTATGATTCAACAGCTGACGGCCATCGCCGCCATCGCCAACGGCGGTCACCTTCTGGTGCCCCGTGTCGTCAACGCTCTTGTGGACAACGACGGCAATACGGTGATCTCCTACAGCACGGAAGAGAAGCGTCAGGTCGTCTCATCCGACGTCTGCAAAGAGATCATGGAGGTTCTGGAGGCCGGCGTGTCGGGAGACGGCGGCGCGAAAAACGCTTATGTGGCCGGCTACAAAATCGCGGCCAAAACCGGTACCTCCGAGAAACGGGATACGGTCAACCCGGTCACCGGGCAGAAGGATCTCCGCATCGGCTCGACCGTGGCGGTCGCTCCCGCCGACAATCCGCAGATCGCCGTGCTCATCATTGTGGACGAACCGAAGGGAACGGTCTACGGTTCGACCGTGGCGGCTCCTTATGTGGCCAACTTCCTTGCGGAAGCGCTTCCTTATCTGGGTGTGGAGCGAAACTATACCGAAGAGGAGATGAAGCGCGCGGCGGTCTCGGTCAAGAATTACGTCGGCAGCGATCTGGATGCCGCCATTCTGGCTATCCGCAATCTCGGCCTTTCGTATGAGGTCGTGGGAGACGGCGACACCGTTACGGCGCAGATGCCGACGGCCGGAACTACTTTGACCAAATCGGACGGAAAGGTGATTCTCTATACCGAGGGCATCTCGTCCTCCACACGCATGACA
>CALXKW010000164.1 GCA_944389045.1 uncultured Clostridia bacterium
TTTTGAAATAGAGTGATTGACTTTTCCGTCGCGCTACCGGTTTTGAGTAAAAATCATGCTCGGAGAGAAGGCGAAATACCGTCTGCTCGATCTCGTCGTCCTTGAAAAGCAGTTCGAGGTGATACCCCTTTTTGGTGGGGTTGGAGACGGTTCCGCCGGCCAGAAAGAGTCCGCGCAGAAAATGGTTCAGGCAGTTGTCGCAGATCAGAAGTGCATGAAGCGACTCGTCGGTTGCGGGAAGCGATTTGACGAGGGTTTCGCCTTCCGCTTTCGGCAGTACCTTCATTTTGCAGAAAAACGCGGCGTTTTCCTGCCTCGGCGTTTGACCGGCCCCAGCGTCGACGCTGCCGATTAAAGAATTGTTTTCGTGATCGGCATTTGCACCTTGCTTTGCATGGATGCCTTTCGATGCAATCTGTCTGTGTCCGACACCAGGAAGAGAAAGACCGTTTGTTTTTTCTGCGCGCCCGTTTTCTCCGGGTCCTGAAAGAGAGTGCCCGTTTCCTTCGAACTCGGGAACAAAAGAAAAACATTGTTTGAAAAGACGAACCGATGCCGCGGCGACATTTTCATTATCGGTGGAAAAAGCCAAAAGCCCCCGCGCCGAAAGCGAATGCGGGGCCAGTAGGCCGAGAAGAAGCGCTTTGCGGCAGCAGGGCCTTTTGACCGGCAGGGTGGACACCAGATCTTTGATTTCCGAAGAAAAAGACACGGTAAACTCCCCTTTCCTTTTTATTTTTGAATATCTCTGTGGGATACGGCAACCGAACAGGAGGCGTTTTCGATAAGGTGCTTGGCCAGCGCCTCCGTGATGGCAACCGACCGATGCCGGCCGCCGGTACAGCCGATCGAGATGGTCAGGTGTGAGCGTCCGTCTTCGATATAGAGCGGAATCAGAAAATCGATCATTTCGAAGAGCTTTTCGATAAAAGAACGGGTACTGCCGAACGACATGACATATTCCGCGACACAGGCCTCAAGTCCGGTGTGATTTTTGAGCTCGTCCACATAATAGGGGTTGGGAAAACAGCGGACGTCGAAGAGCAGGTCGGAGTCGGACGGAACACCGTATTTGAAGCCGAAGGACATACAGGAGATACCGAGAACCGGGGACGCGTCCCCCGAGATGAAAGCGATGATGCGCTCCCGACAGCGGGATAGGGTGAGCTTGGAAGTGTCCAGAACCAGATCGGCGTTTTGGCGAACCGGCGTGAGCATCCGCTTTTCCTCTTCGATGGCGGCCGAGAGGGTCAGGTGCCGCGAAAGAACAAGCGGGTGGATATGGCGGCTTTCCTTGTACCGATTGATCAGTACCTCGGGCGAGGCGTCGAGATAGATCACCTTGCAGGCATCGCCGTCCTTCTTTTTGATGTCGTCCAAAATGTCGAGAAGCTGCGAGAAATTCTCGCAGCCCCGCACATCCACGATCAGGGCGATCTTGCGGCTTTTACCGTCCTGCTTCAGATAGAGGTCGATAAAAGGGGCGATCAGGGGAACCGGAATGTTATCGATGCAGTAATAACCGAAATCTTCAAGTACGTTTCCTACGACGGTTTTCCCCGCTCCCGACATTCCGGTGACAATGACAATATCCATACCGTAAGACCTCCTTATGGGGTAAGAACACAAAATCCGATGCCCTGCTTGCTGTTTTTGCTAAATTTGGGGTGACGGAGCTAAATTGATCGGCAGCCTCTATGCTGACAGAGAGGGCTCGGCGATTGCAGGATAGAACAGTTTTTTCAAAGCCGGGTCAGCGTTCCGGAATATAACGGATTTCGCAGACCAGCTCTTTGCCGTATTGGAGCAGAATACGCTCCCTGATTTTTTCGATCAGTGAGAGAACATCCGCTGCCGTGGCGTTTCCCCGATTGACGATGAAACCCGCATGCTTTTCGGAGACGGCGGCGTCTCCCACCGAAAGGCCCTTCAGGCCCGCCTCATCGATCAGCTTGGCGGGGATGCAGCTTTCCGTGCGTCGAAAAACGCTTCCCGCGCTTTTCATTTTCACCGGCTGCGTGTCCTCCCTTTTCTTGCGGTTTTCGGAGATTTTGCATAAAATCTCATCGGGCCTTCCGTAATGCAGACCGAGCCGGCAGGAGAGAACGATTCCCCCGTTTTCCTGAAAAAGAGAGGAGCGATAAGAAAAGCTGTGTTCGGTGATTTCTCGGATCCGGCCTTCGGCATCGAGATAGCGGCTGGAGAGTACCACGTCTTTCATCTCCCCTCCGTGTGCTCCCGCGTTCATAAAGAGAGCTCCGCCGACCGTCCCGGGAATGGAGGAAGCAAATTCCAGACCGGAGAGCGAAGCGTGGGCCGCCGCAGCTGCAACGGCGATCAGCGAAGCACCTGCCGCCGCCTCCATCACCGTGTCGACGATACGAAAGCTCCGAAGTTTTTTTGTCAGAATAACGACGCCCCGGTAGCCTTTGTCGTCAAAAAGAAGGTTGGAACCGTTTCCGCATAGAAAAAAACGGATTTCCTGCCGGCGAAGGTATCCGATCAGGTTGATCAGCGCCTCTTCAGTTTCAGGCATGACAAGATAGTCTGCTGCTCCTCCGATTCCGAAAGTGGTATAGGAGGCGAGCGGACAGTTTTCCCGAAACGTGAGGTGGCTCAAACTTCTTTTTTCTGCAAGATAGTCGTCTAACATACGGCACCTCATTTATGAAGCGTGAGATATGGGTATAAATGGCCATGGAAAAGCGGGAGGAAGAAATCGATTTTCCACCGGTCAGTTGGTTCATCCTTTCAGGAAACGGTGATAGACCTTTTTCCCTTTTTTCAGGATGACCTCTCCTTTTTCAAAATCGGCCGAAAAGACTTTCGCATCCTGGGCTTCGACCTTCTGACCGGAAAGCGTGACCCCGCCCTGCTGAATCAGTCGTCTGGCCTCACCCTTGGAGGGGGCCAGCCTAGCTTTGACCATCATATCGACGACCGAGATCGCACCGTCAAGAAAATCTTCGGAAAGAAGCGTTGTGGTGGGCATATCCTCGCTGACCGCGCCGGCCGAGAATACCTGCCGGGCGGTAGCAAGCGCCTTGGCCGCTTCCTCTTCTCCGTGTATCAGTTTGGTCAGTTCGTAGGCCAGAACCTCTTTTGCGCGGTTGATTTCGCTTCCCTCGAGTTTCTCATAGGCGGCGATTTCCGAGAGCGGCAGGAAGGTCAGCATTTTCATACATTTGATTACGTCGGCGTCGGCGATGTTCCTCCAATACTGGAAGAAATCGTAAGGCGGGGTCTTCTCCGCGTCGAGCCAAACGGCGCCCTTCTCGGTCTTCCCCATCTTCTTGCCCTCGCTGTTGAGCAAAAGATTGAAGGTCAGGCCGTAGACCTCTTTTCCCTCTTTGCGGCGGACAAGAGAGACGCCGCCCAGAATATTGGACCACTGATCGTCTCCGCCAAGCTCCAGAACACAGCCGTAATCCTTGTAGAGGCGATAGAAATCGTATCCTTGCATGAGCATGTAATTGAACTCCAGAAAGGTCAGGCCGTTTTCCATTCGGGATTTGTAGCATTCGGCGGCCAGCATCCGGCTGACCGAAAAATGGACGCCTACCTCGCGCAGAAAATCGATGTAGTTCAGGTTAAGGAGCCAGTCGCCGTTGTTGACAAAGTGGGCCCGATTGTTCGAAATGTCAATAAATTTTGCCATCTGTACCTTAAAGCATTCGATGTTATGCGCGATGGTTTCCTTGGTCATCATCTTTCTCATGTCGCTTTTGCCCGAAGGGTCGCCGATCATACCGGTGCCGCCGCCAAAAAGGGCGATGGGCGTGTGTCCCGCCATCTGCATATGCGCCATGATCTTCATCTGGATAAAGTGTCCGATGTGCAGGCTGTCGGCGGTGGGATCAAAGCCGACATAGAAGGTGACCTTATGATTGTCCAGAAGGTCCTGGACCGCCTCCTCGTCGGTGCATTGTGCGATCAGGCCGCGATCCTTGAATTCTTGAAAAAGTCCCATTTGTTTTACTGCTCCTTATATGATCTCTATAGTGCATTGATTTTTCACAATATAAAAAATTAGAAAGAGGAAACGATGGCGCGGGATGTTTCAAGCATCTCCCGCGCGGTTTCCCGCGTTTTTTCGGTGATGCTGACCCCGCCTATGATGCGTGAAAGCTCGTCGATCCGCCCCGGATCGTCCAGTTCCCTGAGCGTTGTTTCAACCCTGTCGTCTTTTTCTTCTTTGACGATTTTGAAATGCCGGTCGGCCAAAGCAGCTATCTGGGCCGAATGCGTGATGCAGATGACCTGTGTGCTGCGTGCGAGCGCGCTCAGTTTGATGCCGATTTTCTGTGAGGTCTTGCCCGATACGCCGGTGTCGATCTCGTCAAAAACGATCGACGGCACCGACTCTGCGCCCGCGAGGACGCACTTGATGGCCAGCATGATGCGCGAGAGTTCGCCTCCCGAGGCAATGCGGGCGAGAGGCTTCATGGGTTCT
>CALXKW010000165.1 GCA_944389045.1 uncultured Clostridia bacterium
CACCCTTGCCTTCGGCTATATCCTTCCCGCTACCGGGCGGATTTGGGACTTGCACCCGTTAGAAACGTGCGCCGCCAAGCGCACAAGAAGCAAAGAACACCCGCCCGGAAAATCCGGGCGGGTGTTTTTTTTCCGAAGAATCGGGAAGGGTGCAGCAGAAAGAGTGAAAGATTTTATCCGTCATAGGTCATGCCGCTCTGCCCCGGCCGTCATTCGATCATATTGTTCAGATCCCGGTCCACCTTGATTTTGGGATTGATCGTCGGATGGGCGGCCTTCAGCCGCTCGGTGACCTTCGCCACCACCTCTTCTTCGGGGATCTCAAATTCCATCGGAAGGACAAGATCGAAGATCAGGTTGTCGTGCGTCACGCCGAAGACCACGCGCAGATCGTGGTAGCAGAGCTTCGGCGAGAGGGAGGAAAGAATCTCCGAAAGCTCGGCGCGCAGAGCGTCCACCCGCGCGTCCCCCTGCGTGATGGGATCCATATGGATCACAAGATGGATCCCCATGTCGCGCCAGACGTCCTCCTCGATGTTGTCGATGATGTCGTGACTGAGCATCACGTCCCGGTCGGCGGGCACCTCGACATGAACCGAACAGAAGATCTGGTTGGCGCCGTAGCTGTGTATAATCATATCGTGCAGGCCGATCACGCCCTGGTACGACAGGATTTTCCGGGAGAGCGCGTTTACCGTCTCCTTGGCGGGAGGCTGCCCCAGAAGGGGATTGGCAGTCTCGATGACCAGCTTCACCCCATTGACGAGAATGAAGAGAGCCACGGCTATGCCCACATAGCCGTCGATATTCCACGAAGTCAGTTTTCCGACAAAAGCGCCCGCCAGAACGACGGTGGTGGAGATCACGTCGTTGATGCTGTCGGTTGCGGAGGCGATGAGAGAGGCGGAGGCGATGCGCTTTGCCAGCTTGCGGTAAAAGAGCCCCTGCCAGAGCTTCACCGCCACCGAGATGCCGAGAATGACGATGGCGAGCCAGGAAAAATCGCTCTCGCTCTTGTTCAGAATCTTATCGACCGATTCGAGAAGAAACATGCCGCCCAAAAGGACGATGATGAAGGAGACGATCAGCCCGGTCAGGTATTCGATGCGGGCGTGGCCGTAGGGATGCTCCCGGTCGGCCGGCCGGCCCGAGAGCTTGAAGCCCACCATGGTCACAAGCGAGCTGCCCGCGTCGGACAGGTTGTTGATGGCGTCGGCCATGACCGAAACGCTGGCGGCCAGAAGGCCGAGAACCAGCTTCACGACGGCGACGAGAAGGTTGGTCACAATTCCGACCGCCCCGGCCAGCGTCCCGTAAGCGGCACGCACGGCGGGATCGTTTGTCTTTTGATAATCCCGGATGAAAAGTTTTACAATAAGATTGGTCATCGAAAGCTTCCCCCTGTCTCAGAAATTGCCGTATAGGCGGGCGGCGCGGTCGATCTCGGCCTGAAGGAGCGAGAGGAAAAAATCCTCCGCCTCGATCAAAACGTATCGGCCCGCACGGCCGGAAAAAGCGTTCTTTCGCTCCTCGGCGCGTTTTGCCCGGCCCGCCTTTCCGCGCCGGCGCCTGTCGCCGCGGTCGCCCGGGCCATAGCCCGAATCCCCGCGGATTCCCTGTTCATCGCCCGATGCCTCCCCATACAGAAGAGCATATCTCTGCCGCGAAAGGAAGTTGGAAACAAAGCTGCCGCACTTTTGCCGCCCTTTCAGGGCCCGGCGTCCCTTTTTATCGAGGAGAAGAAGACGCTCGTTTCCCTCAAAGGAAATGCCGCCCAGAAAGCGGCTGCCGACGCGGCCCGCTTTTCCCGAACGCCTCTCCAGAAGAAAAAAATCTATTCCGGGCGAGGCGTACTCCTCACCCAGACGATACACATAGTCGGTCAGAAGATAACGCTTCACAAAAAGAAGCGAAATACAGAACAACACCAGCGCCGCCGCAAGATGCAGGCCGGGATAGAGGACGCGAAGCGCCGAAAGAATAAGAAGCGCCAAGCCGCCGGCGAAGAGCGCGCCCGAAACCAGCGCCGCCGCGGCCGTTTTTTTGGGAAGACGATATTCCATCACGGATCCCCCTGTCAGATTTTGAAAACGATTGAAACCCCGCTCCTATCTTATGCGAAAAAGGACTTGCGGCAATCGGTCTGTCCGAATCCCCGTTTGAATCTATGCCCGAATCCCCGTCCGGACGGAAGGCTTCGGGGTTGTCCTCGCACGGAAGAGCGCCCGCATATCCGGAACATCCGCCGGAATCCACGGGCTTTCTCCGATGCCGCCCCTCCCGTTACCGCTCCGGATAGACCTCGGCCAGATTGAGAAGAAGCTGCCCTTTTACGATCTCGATCACGCCATAGGAGGGTCCGCCCTCCCGCGGCTGGGAGATGCTTCCGGGATTGAAAAGATAGAGCGGCGCTTCCCCCTCTGTACCGGAAAGATAACGGTTGAGCCGAAGATGCGTGTGACCGAAGAGGGCGACCTGGCAGCCAGCCTCACGGGCGGCCCGTGCCAGACGCCCGCAAAAACCGCCCTTTACCCCATAGGCATGGCCGTGCGTCAGAAAAAAGCGATAGCCTTCCAGAGTCACGACCTGCGTCGGCTCTAAAGGAAACTCCCCTTCAAAAAAATCACAGTTGCCCCGCACCGCAAAGCCGGGAAGCGTCATGTCCCGGCAGAGGGAGAGAAAGGAAGGCGCGCCGTCTCCCAAATGAAAGAAATACGCGTCGCGGTGGTTTAGCATGATGCGCCGCATAAGGGCGTCTTTGCCGTGAGAATCCGAAAAAACAACGATTTTCATGCGAACAATCTCCAAACACGCGGAATATACTGCAGTGATACGGTATCGGGGCCTCCGGCTCCCGAAAAAACCGAGGAAACACGAAAGGAGCAAAAACCGTGGAAATCGACACCAAAAAACTGGCGGCACTGGATGAGGCCTCTCTCTCCACCATGATCTATGAAGTCGCCCGCTCGATGGGCCTCGGCGAAGAGAAAGCGCGCCGCATGGCGTCAAACGCGCCCGCGATCCGGGTCATGCTCGCCAAAGCCAGCGACAGGGATGTAAACCGGCTCGTCTCGATGATCGGGGAAAAACGAGCCGCCGAGATTCTGTCGGGCGTAAACCCCAAAACCGACAACGGCGGCGGAAAATAACGCTATGAGGTGATGATATGGATACCGGCTCTTCCCTGGATCTGGATCGGATGTTGCAAAAAGTCATGAGCAATCCCGAAATGCTGAAAAGCGCGATGGAAATCGCGGGTAAGCTCTCGGAAAGCGGCGCGCTCGGCTCCCTTCTCTCGGGGCTTGGCGGAGCGCCGGAGGAAAAGGCCGATTCCGGCGCCTCTTTCGCCGGAAAAAATCCGGCCGGCGAAAGAGACGCCGATCCCGAAGGCGCGCCCGAAGCCGAGCACGCTTCCGCGATTCTTCCCACAGGGAAGGCCGGCCGGCGGCGGGATATCGCCCGTCACCGCAAACTGCTGGAAGCCCTTGAGCTCTATGTCAGCGAAGACAAACGCGACAAACTCGAGCTTGTGATCCGCCTTCTCGACATCGTCGAGCTGGCGGGCCGCATGGGGCTGTAAGGAGGCGATTCGCATGTACGCAAGACGCTTTTACAGACAAAGTCCTCCGCCGGGCTACGGCGGCGTCGCTTTTTCCCCCGCTCCTACATCCGCACCCTCTCAGGCCTCCGCAACTTCTCCCAACACGCCCCCGGCAGGCACCCCGACGGGCGGCGAATCCCGCTTCACCGCGGCGAAGCCTTCCACCGAAGCAAAGCGCGAAAATCCTTTTCCCGCGTCCGACGCCGCGGACAGAGGCTCCCCCTCTTCCTCCGGTCAGACCGATCCGTCCCTGTCGGACGCCAAAGCGGCCCCGTCAAAGCCCGACACCTCCGTGGGACCCGCCTTTTCCAAATCGGACGCCGCCTCGGTCCAGACGCTCCGCGCGGTTCTCGGCGCTTTAGGCGCCCTGCTCGGCCCCGCGAAGGACCCCTCCTCTTTGGCCGGCAGTGGCAGTCCGCAGAGGGACGGCGCTGCGGGCGAGGAGCCGGCCCCCGAAACGGCGGCCGCCCGAAACACGCCGAACGGCAGTCGGGACGCCTTGCAGACAGACAGAAGCGCCTTTCGGCCGACAGAGGAGAACCCCCACCGCCTTCATCCGGCCTTTGAAAAAGGCGCCGGGCCAAATCCCAACCGCAATCCGCCGACCGACCCGCCGAACCGGCCGAACCTTTCGCCGCGAAGCCTGCGGCCGGCCTCCGAAGGCGTTTCCTTCCCCTCCGACAAGCCGGCGCGGCCCTCTTCCTCTCCCTCGGCCGATTCGACGCGAGCTTCGGTCAATCGGGAAAGCCGGAAAAACACGTCGGCGTACGGCCCGGCGGCCGCCTTCCGCCCGGTGCGCGAGGAG
>CALXKW010000166.1 GCA_944389045.1 uncultured Clostridia bacterium
TGTCGCCGCTCCGCCGGGTATTGTCGATCCGATGCCGGGCTGCCAAAGGAACGAATTCCCGTCAGACGCTTTCCCGTTTTTCGGGGGCGCGGCGGGTGCGGCGCAGGATAAGGAAGAGCATCAGCGGAACCAGAAGAACCGACAGTGCGATCAATACCCAGGTGAGCGTGTTGAAGAGCGTGACGGCTTCGTCGGACATCCTGCTCGAATCGATCAGGGAATAAAGAAAGCCGACCAGATTGAAGAGTGCGTGCATGACGAGCGTGGGAAAGATCGACCGCGTCCGGAGAAAGAGAAAACCGAAGAGAAGACCCATCAGAAGGGCATAGAGCATCCAGAGAAGATTGCCGTGGACAAGTCCGAAGAGCAGGGAAGAGAGAGCCAGCGCCCAGGGGCGTGAGAGCGCTTTTTCAAGATGCGAGATCGTCATGGCCCGATAGATCAGTTCTTCGGCAATCGGCGCCATAATTACCAGAGCGAGGAATCCGAAAACGCGGTTCTCGCGCCCCCCCAACGAGGCGGAGGCGTTCTGATAGCTTTCGTAGAGCTCGGGCGCCGCAAGGCGAAAGAGCTGGAGAACCCCGACAATCACATGATAAAATGCGATCGCCAGAATTGCGGCGAAAAGAAGGGTGATGCCGTCAACCCGACGCAGGGAAAAGAATTCCTTTGCCGCCGGCCGCCCTTCTCCCGCCGCCCGGCAGATGACGCCGAAGAGAAGAAGCACGGCGAGAATTGCCAGAAGATTGGCGAGAGCGCTGACAAGATCGGTGTAGTTCTGATAGAGCGAAAGGGCTTTCTCGGCGATTTCCTCGGCCGAAGCGCCCTCTCCGAGCTGCCGCGCCGCCTTGTTCTGGAGCGGAATCAGAAAGGCGAGCTGCAAGATCAGCGACGAGGCCAGATGAATCAGCGGAAAGACGAAGGCGAGCAGAAGGTAGGCCGCGCGCTTGCCGTAAGTCAGATTTTCGCCGGGCTGTTTGTTCATGCTTTCACCTCTTTCGGCCGTACAGACGGTTCAGATGATTAAACTTTTCTTTGTCGAGCCGGTCAAGCTGCTCCTGCGTCAGGCGGAAGCGCCAGTTTCCGTCGGGGCGGCCGGGCGTGTTCATCCGGGTGTCTTTTCCATAGCCCAGAAGATCCTGAATCGGGAAGACTACGAGAGCGGCGTGGCTGGCCAGGATCGAGCGGAGAATGGGAAGCACTCCCTCCTGCCAGCGGTCGGGGTCGCCTCCTACATACTCGAGCATAAGGCGCTTTTTGTCGCTCTCCAGTTCCCAGAGATAACCGAGCAGGGTGTTGTTGTCGTGCGTGCCCGAGTAAGCCGCCGATAACGCGGGATAGGCGTGGGGACGATGGGTGTCGTCCTCCCCGTCAAAGCCGAACTGGAAGACCCGCATACCGGGCAGTCCGCTGTCTCTCACGAGCTTTCGTACCGCATCGTCGATGTCGCCGAGATCTTCCGCAATGATCAGACCGCCCTTTGCCGCGTTTTGCAGAAGGCGGACGAAAGAAAGTCCCGGTCCCTTGTGCCATCGGCCGTTCTTGGCGTTTGCGGCACCGGCCTCGATTGCATAATAGGAGGAGAAGGCGCGAAAGTGATCGATCCGGACTCCGTCGAAGAGCTCCATGGTGTGAGTCATGCGTTCTTTCCACCAGGTGTAGCCGTCCTTCTTCATTGCCTTCCAGTTATAGAGCGGATTGCCCCAAAGCTGCCCCTCGGGGGCGAAATAATCCGGCGGAACGCCCGCTACCTGTGAGGGCCGTCCGTCTTTGTCCAAAAGAAAGGCGTCGCGGCAGAAATAAACGTCGCTGCTGTCGGCGTCCACATAGATCGGCATGTCGCCGATGATGCGGATCCCTCTCTTGTTGGCATAGCGGCGGATTTCCTTCCACTGCGTAAAGAAGGTATACTGCAAAAACTTGTGCATGAAGAGGGTTTCTTCGTCTTCTTCGGCGTCTGCCGAAAACTCCCACCAGGGCTTCTGCCCGTTTGCCTCTTTTAAGGCCATAAACCGGCAGAATTCCAAGAGGCGCGGCCTCTTCTCGATAAAGCGCTCCGCTTTTCTTCTCGTTTCGCCGTCTGCCCGTCCGGCGACCTTCCGAAAAAGAGAGTACCGTGCCGCCAGCCTTTCAAAATCACATAAGTAGGGCGAATCGGAACGCTCCTTCTGCAGTTCCTCAGAACTTAAAAGTCCTTCCTCTTTCCAGCGGGGAAGGTCGATAAAATAAGGGTTTCCCGCAAAAGCCGAGACCGATTTATACGGTGAGCCGAAGGAATCGGGCGGGCCGAAGGGAAGCACCTGCCAACAGGAAAAACCCGCCTCGGCGGCGATGTCCACAAAGGCACGGGCGGAGGCCCCGAAGGAGCCGCAGCCGTAATCTCCCGGCAGGGAGGATACATGAAGCAAAATTCCGCTTTCCCGTTTCAAGATAAGTCTCCCTTCTTTGGCAAAACCCTTCGTTTTTATGGTATCTCGTATGGGTTTTGGCGTTGTGTCTTATGCATAATAGTTTCTTTGGTGTTTTTGGAGAACTATGGCTCAGATGTTTTTGTCTGCTCTTCTTCAATAAGGCTGAGCAGTTCAAAAAGAGCCTCTGCGGTCGCGGCAGAATTGATCTTGCCCCGGAAGGCGGCCGCGCCTCGAAGACCGCGGACATACCAGGCCAGATGCTTGCGGGCTTCCCGCACGCCGACATTCTCACCTTTGTCGCGGCAGAGCAGCTCCACATGCTTTCTTGCTATACAAAGAAGCTCGTGAGAAGAAGGATTTTGATAGCTTTTTCCTTCCAGTGCCGCCCGGATTTCCGAAAAGATCATCGGATTTCCCTCGGCTCCCCGCGCGATCATCAGGCCGTCGCAGCCGGTGATTCGCCTGACCCGCAGGGCGTCTTCGGCGGAGAAAATGCCTCCGTTGGCGATGACGGGAATATACAGGGCGTCTTTGACCCGGGCAATGATTTCGTAATCGACCGGCGGCCGGTAGAGCTGCTCTCTTGTGCGGCCGTGTACTGTCAGAGCCGCGGCGCCCGCCTCCTCGGCGGCAAGCGCGACTTCTACGGCGTTTTTGTGGGCGGCATCCCATCCCGCGCGGATTTTTACCGTCACCGGAAGGGCCGTCGCTCGGCAGACCGCCCGGACGATGTCATAGATCTTGTGCGGATCCTTCATCAGAGCGGAGCCTTCGCCGTTTGAGACTACCTTGCGGACCGGACAGCCCATGTTCAGGTCGATGGCGGAGGGCGGGGACTCGCTGATACAGCCGCGGTAGCTTCCCTCTGTGAGAAGAACGGCCGCTTCAGAAAGAATCGCCGGTTCACTGCCGAAAAGCTGAACCGCCATGGGCAGCTCCTCCCGCCGTATGCGGGCAAGAAGGGCGGTTTTCTCGTCTCTGTAGTGCATGGCCTTGGCGGAGACCATCTCGGAGACGGTGTATTCCGCGCCGCAGGCGATGCAGAGCGCCCGAAAGGCGTAGTCGGTCACCCCCGCCATGGGAGCCAGCAACAGGCCATGACGAAGGGTCACGTTTCCGATCTGAAAAGCCATAGAACCTCATAAAAGAATGAAAATAAAAATATTGACCGAGCCTGTAAGCCGGGTTCTGTACCGCCTTGCGGCGGCCGCTGTCATCTATCTTGGCTTTATGTCGCCATAAAGCTCTCTGCCACCAACGGGAATCGGGCCGGGCCGGCCGGTGATGAAACCATCCCATAGGTGTTGCTTCGGATAGGGTTTACATTTGCACGCTGTTACCAGAATGCCGGTGAGCTCTTACCTCGCCTTTCCATCCTTACCCGCCAAACAGAAGCGGGCGGTTTATTTCTGTTGCACTTTCCCGGAGGTCACCCTCGGCGGACGTTATCCGTTATCCTTGCCCTGTGAAGCCCGGACTTTCCTCACGGTAATACCTTTCGGCGTGATACCGCGCGACAGCACGGCTCGGTCGAATCTATTATAATCGGGTAGGGCCGATTTGTCAAGAAATTGTTTGGGGTTCCCATCACTGACATCAAGTGGGTCGAGGGGCGGCGGAAGAACCTACTCCGGGAAAAATGTTCGCTTTTCTGTTCTCCGGACCGCTTTTCCGGGCGAAAGTCGCCGCTCTGTCGCGATTAAGAAAAGAATTGTTTTGACAATCCGGGTTTTCCTTCTTTTCGGCTTTTTTGAATCATTTTCCGGTTTGCTCTGATAGAAAAGGTCGATCGGCAGATACTAAGGGGAGAAGAGACAAGCCCCGACCCCTCGGAAAATCCAATAAAACTTCTGTACGGACAGAAAAACACTTCGAAGGCGCAAAACGGAAGATATCGTGCACTAAATTCGAGGCACAAAGAATGAAACGCTTGATTTTAGTGACCTCGCCGCCTGCCAGCGGCAAGACCTATGTTTCGAAAAAGCTGGCCGA
>CALXKW010000167.1 GCA_944389045.1 uncultured Clostridia bacterium
ATCATGCGGGTGGAGACCCCCCAGGAGGTCTGGAAGGGGTGGCAGAGTTTATTGTTCCGGTCGGTGTAGGTGATTTCAAAGGCTTTGGCGAAGCCGTCTCCGAAATAGTGGGAGGTGCCGGCCTGAAGTGCCTTGCCGTCGTGCATCAGGGCTTCGATGCAGTAGGTGTTCTCCGCGCCAGCGAACTTGTCGGAGGGGGTCTTTTCGCCGCGGATGACCGGCATGGCCAGTTCGTTTTCGTGAAAATCGGCGTAGATTTCGAGCATTCGTCTCGTCTCTTCAATCGCCTCCTCGGCCGTGGCATGCATGGTGTGGCCCTCCTGCCAGAGGAACTCGCGGTTGCGAAGGAAGGGGCGGGTGGTCTTTTCCCAGCGAACCACGCTGCACCACTGGTTATAGAGCTTGGGCAGGTCGCGGTAGCTCTTGATCACGTTGGCGTAGTGCTCGCAGAAGAGCGTTTCGGAGGTGGGTCGGACGCAGAGGCGTTCGGCCAAGGGCTCTTTGCCGCCGTGAGTGACCCAGGCCACCTCGGGCGCGAAGCCCTCCACATGCTCTTTTTCCTTGTTGAGCAGGCTCTCGGGGATGAACATGGGCATATAGACGTTTTCATGCCCGGCATCCTTGAATTTTTTGTCGAGTATCTTCTGGATGTTCTCCCAGATGGCGTAGCCGTAGGGACGGAAAATCATACAGCCCTTGACGCTTGAATAGTCGATGAGATCCGCTTTTTTGACGATGTCGGTGTACCATTGAGCAAAATCCACGTCCATGGAGGTGATTTGCTCGACCATTTTTTCTGCCATAGTCTTTCTTCCTTCTTGTTTCTCGCGTTGAACTTTTTCGGTTGGGAGGGGGACGCTTTTTTGGGGCAAAGGACGGCGGCGCCTGTTTTTTTACTTTTCCTTCGCGTTATAGCGGCCGCCGTTCAGCGGCCGCCTTTTCCGGCGCCCGTTTGTCTCCTGCCGCGCGTTTGGGGTCCCCGTTTTCTCTCGCCGCAGCGCGGTTATTTGGCGCGGGAGGTGAGAATTTCGAGGCCGCGCCCCGAGACGGGAACGGCGCGCATCCCCTTCGGCAAAAAGATGCTTTCGCCCTTTGTAAGCGTCACGCCGCCCACGTCGCCTTCTCCCGAAAGGCAGAGGACATGGACGAAGCCGTCGGCGGCGTCGAGGGTGATTTCTCCGTCCACCAGATGGCGGTCGACCCGGAAATAACGGCAGTCGGCGAGGGCGCTTTCCTCCCGGCCGCAGGCGAAGCGGATTTTCTCGATCTCGTCGTCGGTGTAATCGACGATGACGTCAAGCGCCTTCTCGACATGCAGCTCGCGGAGCTTGCCGTCCTTTCCCCGGCGCATATAGTCGTAGACCCGATAGGTCACGTTGGAGGACTGCTGGATCTCGGCGATGAGAATGCCCGCGCCGATGGCATGGACACAGCCCGAGGGGATGAAGAAAACGTCGCCCTTTTTGACCTCCACATAGCGCAGATAGCTTTCGAGTGTGCCGTCGGCCGCGGCGGCGCGAAATCCCTCTTTGTCGTAATTTTTGAGGCCGTAGACGAGCTTCGCGCCCGGCTCGGCGTCAACGATGTACCACATTTCGGTCTTGCCGTATTCGCCTTCCTTCTCCCGGGCGTAGGCGTCGTCGGGATGAACCTGAATCGAGAGCTTGTCGCAGGCGTCGATGAGCTTGATGAGAAGCGGAAAGCCCTCCGCCTCGCTTCCGAGGTATTCGCCCAGCGTCATGCCCGCGCAGGGGCCGTTTTCAATCCGGTTCATGCCGTCACTGCGGACGGTCAGCTCCCAGGACTCGGCGATTTTTTCGAGCGGGGAGACCTTGCCGTATTCGGTCTTCAGACGGGTTCCGCCCCAGATGATCTCCTTGCAGACCGGGGACAGCTTTAACGGGTATAATTCTTTTTCCATAGCGGGTCCTCTCTTTATCGTGCTTGAAAACGCAAAGTCTTTATTACCATAGCATAGCACATTTTTCTCCATTTGTAAAGAACTTCTTCCTCTTTTCCGGGGGTTTTCTCTCAATTTGAGAAAAAGCTCCGTGAGGAAAAGGGCGCGTCGGGCATCTTTTTTCCTCACGGAGAATTTTTTAATAGAGTTTTCTCATAGAGAAAGGGAAGGCTTTTGTTCGGCGGAAAAAAAGCGGGATCATCCGCGGGCCTCTTCAGGCGGGGGCAGGGAGATTTACGGCAAATTCTGCTCTGTCGGGATTATTTTCGGATCAGGCTGATGGCGCCGGGAAGACAGACGATCTCGGCCTTTTGCATTTCGCCGCCGTTTTCGCCGTCGATCGTCCAGGCGAGCGGCGTGCGGGCGCGAAGAGAGAAACGGGAAGACTGGATCAGCGAGACAAATTCGTTGTTGAACTCCCGCAGGGCGATCGAACGGACGATGTTTTCGAGGTCGAAGAGATTCTTCGGCCGCGCCACGGTGAGAAGCTCAAGCTTGCCGTCGTCCAGCTCGGCGAATTCGGGGGGATAACGAACCAGCCCGCCCCCAAGATAGTGGGTGTTGGAGACGCCGCAGAAGGTGACGTCGCTTTTCTGCAGGACGCCCTCGTCCCATTCGATCGTCAGGTCGTAGCCCTTCACGTCGAGAAGCTCGGACGCCCCGTTCAGAAGATAGGCCAGCCCGCCGAGGAGGTTTTTCGCATCCTGCGGCGTTTCGTAGGAGGCCTTGGTGAAGGTGCCGAAGGAGGCGGTATAGACGAAAGGCCGGCCGCCGATCTCGCCGACGTCCTGTTTTTTGGGGGTGTTGCGGCAGACATAGAGCGCGCCCGCCGCAAGGCTTTTGGGGATATCCAGCGTCGAGGCCACGTCGTTGGCGGTGCCGCAGGGGATGTAGCCCAGCTTGATCTCCTCCCGGGCGGGGTTTTGCAAAAGGCCCTCCACCGCGTGGGAGAGGGTTCCGTCCCCGCCGCAGACGATGAGGGTGGGAAAAGAGCATTCCCGCGCGGTCTGTACGATGTCCTTGCCCGATCGCGTGATATGGACCGTGACCTCGTATTTCAAAGAGAGGTTCGAAACGATGCTGTAAAAGCCCAGCTTCGCCGCCTGCTTGCCCGACTTGGGATTGACCATGAGAAGCGCTTTTTGTTTCATATTCTGTCTCCTTTACTCGCTTTCTTGTTCCGGCTCGTCAAGAATGCCTTTTGTCCTTTCGGTCCGTAAAACGGCGTCTGGGGCAGGGGAGTCATAAGATGCCCCGGAAAAGCGGAGCGTGCGGATGGCGTTGAGAATGGCCAGAACCGAAACGCCCACGTCGGCGAAAATGGCCAGCCACATGGAGGCATAACCGAAAAAGCCGAGAATCAGAACGGCAAACTTAATGATCAGCGCAAAGGCGATGTTTTCCTTCACGATCCGGAGCGAAAAGCGGGAGAGGCGGATCGTAAAGGCCACCTTGGCCGGATTGTCGTCGGTGACCACGGCATCTGCCGCTTCGATGGCGGCGTCGGAGCCGATGCCGCCCATGGCGAAGCCGACCCCTGCGGCCGCAAGCACCGGCGCGTCGTTGATGCCGTCTCCGGCAAAGAGGGTGACGCCCCGCGCGGACGCTTCTTTGACTGCCTCGACCTTATCTTCGGGCAGAAGTCCGCCTTTTACCCGGTCGGCGTTGAGGGCCCTTCCCGCCGCCTCGACGGCGGGGACCCGGTCGCCTGAGAGAATGACGCTCTCGACGCCGAGCGCCCGCAGGTCGTCAAAGAGCGGCCGGGCGGCGGCCTTCAGGCAATCGCTCAGGAAGATCGTTCCGGCCGGGCGTCCGTCGAGGGCCACATGGACGGCGGTGTTTTCCCGCTTTTCGTTGTCGGGCTCCCCGGCCGCAAGAAAAGCGCCGCTGCCCACCGTGACCTCTTTGCCGCGGTAATGGGCGCGGATGCCCCGTCCTCTCATCTCGGTCACGGAGGAGAGCGCCGATTTGTCAAAGGAGTGAGCGGAGGCGATGGCACGGGCGAGCGGATGGGTCGAGGCCGACTCGGCCGCCGCGGCGTATTCCAGAAGCTCTTCTTGGGAAGAGACCGGGGAATTTTCGGCGAGAACGACCTCGGTGATCCTAAAGCTTCCCTCGGTGAGCGTGCCGGTCTTGTCAAAAAAGGCGGTTTTGACCGAGGCAAGAGTTTCGAGCGCCTCGTTGCTCTTGAAGACGATGCCCTTTCGGGCGGCCGCTCCCGCGGCGCCGAAGAAGGCCAGCGGCACCGAGATCACCAGAGCGCAGGGGCAGGAGATGACGAGAAAGGTCAGCGCGCGGTGCAGATAGACCGGCAGCGCGGCGGTGTAGGAGCCGGCCGCAAAAAGCGGCATGCCGAAGGCGACAAAGAGCGCGGCGAGCACCACAAGGGGGGTATAGAAGAGAGAAAAGCGGGTGAT
>CALXKW010000168.1 GCA_944389045.1 uncultured Clostridia bacterium
GACAAGAAGTATTTTACATAATTTTGAAAGTGGGCTATAATCCATATGCAGAGGAATGCGATTTAGCTATGAAATTTAATGTAGAATAAGTATTTGACATAATAAGAAAATATGAGATATAATGTAGGTGCGGAAAAATGCACCTGCATTTCTTATTTTGCGTCAGACTTCCACTTCACATGACCACAAGAAAAAAAGCTTACGGATACTTTCGGATTTATGACGCCCGCCGTTCTATCGGGTATAAAAAACGCGCTTACTGTCAGGAAAAAATGGCGGGTGCGGCGGCAATGCACAACGCTTCCGGACTATACGGACGGAATGAAAAATCCGCAAAAAGAACAAGATACGGCCAGACGGCCGTTCGTACCGAGGAGGCAGAAGGATGAAAAGAAAGAGCATGCTGCTGTTAGGTGTCATAATGGGAATCGTCTGTTTGATACTGGCAGGCTGCAACCAGGCAGACACCGGAACTCAGACGGCGCCTTCCGAGCATCCGAACGAAGAGGTCGGAGACGGAATCTTAATCGTCTATTTTAGCTATACGGGAAACACGAGAGAGATGGCGGAGTATATCGGACAGAATACGGGCGGAACGGTAGTGGAAATCGTTGCGCAGCTTCCGTACACGGCGGCGGACACCGATTACAACGATTCCGCTTCACGCTGTCAGATCGAGAGGCGGACAGACGCGCGGCCGGAGATATCGCAGGAAACTTACGATCGGATCGAGATGGCCGATTACAAAACGGTGTTTATCGGATATCCGATGTGGAACGGAGAAGAGCCTATGATTATCCGTACATTCATAGAGTCTTACGGCGAGTTAAAAGACAAGGATGTTTATACCTTCAGTTCCAGCGGGTCGTCAAGTCCCGTTTCGATGAATGCCGCAATGAAAACAAGATACGGCGAAACGAATATCGTGAGCAATCTGCATCTGACAAGCGCCGCGCTTCCTCAGGCAGAATCGCGCATACAGACCTGGCTTGCGGAGTCCGGTCTGCTGAAAGAGGAGGAAAATATCCTGTATCTGAAGATCAACGGGACCGTGCTCACAGCCCGTCTTGCGGACAACACGACGGCAAAAGCGCTTATAGAGGAATTGAAAAAGGGCGACATTACAATCGATATGCACGATTACGGCAATATGGAAAAGGTAGGCACACTCGGCGTAACGCTCCCGAACAACAACGAAACCATTCAGACCGAAGCGGGAGATATCATTTGGTACGCCAACAGCGAGCTTGTTCTTTATTACGATACGAATCGCTGGAATTTCACACGAGTGGGAAAGATTGAAAATATTACGGGCGAGGAATTGAAGGCCATTCTCGGCGACGGCAACGTAACCGTCACGCTTTCGCTTACCAAGTAAGCTTTTTTGGCAAATCGTATAAGCATCCTTCGGTCGTTTGATAGTTAGAGTTTGGGTTCTCCGGCTTGTGGGCAAGATTAAGATTACGGACTCCATAAGAGCAGGATAAAAGAAAAGGAAGTTCAGGGAATGAACTTCCTTTTTTTCGCATAGCGATGTCCAAAATCGATTTTATCTTTTCTCCATCGCTTTTGCCGTGAAAGAAGAGAGAAAAAACAATTTCGTTTTTTCCGATTTTCTCCACCGTCACGCTTTTTCTTTTTCCTCTTTTTGGGGGAGGTTCAGCGCGATGTGTACGTCGCGAAGCTGTTTTTCGGTCACTTCGGAGGGGGCGCCCATCATCAGGTCCTGTGCGTTCTTGTTCATAGGGAAGGCGATTACTTCGCGGATATTGGGCTCGTCCAGGAGAAGCATGACCATGCGGTCCACGCCGGGAGCCACGCCGGCGTGCGGGGGCGCGCCGAATTTGAAGGCGTTGTAGAGGGCAGGAAACTTGGCCTCGACTGCGTCGGCCCCCATGCCGATTAAGGAGAAGGCTTTCAGCATGGTCTCGGGGTCGTGGTTTCGAACGGCGCCCGAGGAAAGCTCAATGCCGTTGCAGACGATGTCGTACTGATAGGCGAGAATTTCCAAGGGATCCTTCTCGCAGAGCGCCCGAAGGCCGCCCTGCGGCATGGAGAAGGGATTGTGGCAGAATTCGAGCTCGCCCGATTCCTCACCGATCTCATACATGGGAAAATCGACAATCCAGCAGAAGCGGAAGACATCCGGATCGATGAGTTCAAGATCGTTTCCGAGTTTGGTTCGGACAAGGCCGGCGATTTTACGGGTTTCCTTCTTTTCTCCGGCCAGAACGGTCACAAGGGAGCCGGGCGTGAGCGAAAGCGCCTCGACAAGCTCTGTCCGGATCGGTTCGAAAAATTTGGACGCGCCGCCGCTGAGTGCGCCTTCCGCACCGACCTTGCACCAAAAGAGCGTTTTGGCACCGGCCTCTTTGGCCGCTTCGACCAGCGAGTCGATATATTTGCGGGGCTTGTCGAAGTCCGGGACGACAATGGCCTTGACCGAGGCCGCCGTGCGGAAATCCTCGAGATCGGTTTTCCGGGCGAGTGCGGTGATGTCCTCGATAACAAGCGGGTTGCGCAGGTCGGGCTTATCGCTGCCGTATTTTTCAAGGGCGGTGAGGTAGGGAATGCGCTCAAAGGGGGCGCTGTCCACCTTTTTGTCCGAGAATTCCCGGAAGATCGCGGGCAGAACCGCTTCCAGTTCGGCAAAAACGTCCTCCTGTGTAGCAAAGGCCATCTCCATGTCGAGCTGATAGAACTCGCCGGGAGAGCGGTCGGCGCGGGCGTCTTCGTCCCGGAAGCAGGGGGCGATCTGAAAATATTTATCAAAGCCCGAAGCCATGAGAAGCTGCTTGAACTGCTGAGGCGCTTGAGGAAGGGCATAGAATTTGCCCGGATGGTTGCGGCTGGGTACGATGTAGTCGCGGGCGCCCTCGGGGGAAGAGCAGGTCAGAATGGGAGTCGTGATTTCGAGAAATCCTCGCTCGGTCATCTTCCGGCGCAAAGACGCGATGATCTTTGAGCGAAGGACGATTTTGTTTTTTACGGTCGGGTTGCGCAGATCGAGAAAGCGGTATTTGAGGCGGGTGTCCTCCCGGGAATCGGTGGAAGAGGCAATCTCAAAGGGAAGTGCCTCGGTGCATTTCCCGAGAATTTCAATTGCCTGGGGTTCGATTTCGATAAGACCGGTGGGAATTTTCGGATTGGGGTTCGAGCGGAGTGTGACTTTACCGGTCAGAGAGATCGTCGATTCCCGGGGGATTTCCCGGACCGTCTTCATGAGCGCCTCGTCGGAGGTTACCGCCTGTGTCGTACCGTAAAAGTCTCTGAGGACGAAGAAGATCACCGAACCGAGGTCGCGCACCGAAGAGAGCCATCCGGCAAGCCTGACCTGTTTGCCCGCGTCCTCGGCGCGGAGTTCACCGCAAGTATGTGTTCTCATTTCCATGATATGTTTCCATGCCTTTCGCTGTTTTCACAACATCCTGTTCGATTTCATACGTTCTCATCATAGCAAAACCGTGAAAAAAAGTCAAGAGAAAAGGGGAATTTATCTCTTGGATTTCCTCTCTTCCTTTTCTGTTCAATCGACCGCTGTTTTCTTTTCGGTTTACCATTTTGGGCGAGAAAGGAAAGTGGGGTCGTTTTATGAGGAGGAGATTTTTCGGCAGCATGGTTTTTGTTATATTGGAGTTTGCTCTGGTAGCCCCTTTTTTCTTTGTCCGGATGGCGCGGATTTGCCTCTTTGGTTTTGTTGGAAAATAGGAAGCACATGGATTTGTAAAAATCGAATAGTATTAAAAAAACAATGGGGAAATTCTGGATATTGTAAAAAAATTTTGAAATAAACCTAAAAAAATAGAATTGCAGGCGTGAGAAATCGTTTGTTTACTATGCAGTATTTTGGGTTATTTGGGGTAAGAATTGCATTTTTATTAGCCGAGTGTTATAATGATTTATCGCACGCGGGACTGAAGATCGATAAAAACAAGACGGTGCGATGACAGGAGGGAGAAAATGGTAAAAAAAGGAAAGAGCGCACCGATTTTGGTACGCCCTGACCACGAATTCAGTCAGGGGAATGTGGAGGTTCGTCAGAGACACTTTAAGGACGGAACGAACCTGCATTGGCATGATTATTATGAAATGGAAATCATCACGGGGGGAAGCGGGTTTTATTACATCAACGGAGCCAAGTTTCCTCTGACACGGGGCTCTGCGTATCTTGTCACGCCGGTGGATTTTCATCTGATCGAAGGGGAATTTGATATCTACAACATAGCGTTCAACGAATCGCTGATTTCCGAGGCGGTGATGAATATGATCATCTCACTGAATCCCGCCGCGGTGGTCTCTTTCGAGGAAGAGGAGTTTCTGCTGATCGAAAGCGCGCTGGGGGCGCTCAACAGCGAATACCAGAAAAAT
>CALXKW010000169.1 GCA_944389045.1 uncultured Clostridia bacterium
TGTAAAAGATCAAAGGTCTTGCCGCCGAGCTCCTCGATCAGCGCCGTGGTACGGGCGCCGAAAATGTCAGAGGCAAGCAGCATGCTGAAATCGCCCGACTCGACCGCAATGGCCAGCGAATAAAACTCGTCCTGATCGGCGCTGGTTGTCGTCATCGTGGCGGGATAGAAGGTAAAATTCAGCCCGGCGCAGGAAAGCGTCGTCTTTTCCGAGATCACCTGCGGCGTGATGCCCGCGCCGGCGAGGGCCGCGCGGTAGGCGTCGTAATAGGTGCCGGTTTTGGCGTAATCGGGCTCGATCACCCCGCCGACCGTGATGCCTCCGTCCAGAATGGTGCCGAGGCTGCCATAGTGATTTTTGTTGAACTGGGAAACGATCACATAATCGAGCTTAGTGATCCCCTTCTCGGCAAGATAGGTGAGAATCTTCTCCCCATCGTCTGTCTTGCCGTTGTTGTCCTCGTCCTTTTCGTCGCCGGTATCGATGAGAATGGCCGTGTTCCCGGTGCGGATCAGGGTGGCGTTGGCCTTCCCGACCTTAAAAAATTTGACGTTGATCTTGCCGTCCCCCTCCGGCTGGCCGCCCACATCTCCACCGCCCGTGGTGCTACCGGGGGTATTTTCCCCTCCGCAGGAGGCGAGCAACAGGGCGGAGCAGGCCATAAGAAGCGCGAGAAGAAGCGCCAACAGCGAAATTCGTTTCATAGGGATCCCTCTTTCTCTTTCGGTTAGTCTCGGCGATTTTCACACAGAAATCGCATATAGAGGTATTTTACTCTATTTTTGTGAATGTAGTATGAATAAAACCCTCAAATTTCTCTTTTTATCAGACAAAAGTTCTGTTTTTTCAAAAGAAGACGCTGCTTGATCCTCTTTCCGGAGAGCAGCTCGAGACCGGAGAAGGGAAGGAGAAGATTCTTCTCCGAAAGATTGACGGCGGCCAAATAGGTCGTCTCGTCGTCGAACCGATAAAAAGCCAAAACGCCTTCCGGCAGATTCTCGATCAGGCGAAACCATCCCTCGGCAAAGATTTTTTCCTCCCTGCGGATCCTCCCGATCGTCCGATAAAAGGCGACAAGCTCGTGATCCTCTCTCCCCCAAGGGAAGGTACGCCGGTTGAAGGGGTCGTAATAACCCTCCATACCGGCCTCATCCCCGTAATAGATGCAGGGGACGCCTGGCAGCATCGACAAAAGAAACCAGGCCTGCCGGAGACGCCCGATTGCAAGCTGCCTCTCTTCCGGGGTAAGCCGGGCAACGGCCAGCTCGTCGGGCCCGCGGCCGTTTTCCCCAACGCCCGAAAGGCGGGTCAGGATCCGTTCGGTGTCGTGCGTCCCGAGAAGATTCATGGCGGCGTCCGAGGCCGGTTTCGGGTAATGGGCGTAAAGACGCTTGAGAACGGCAAAGAGCGGCTTTGCCTTCCCCGACATCACATAGTCGATCAGCGCGTTTCGGAGGGGATAGTTCATCACGCCGTCGAGCTCTTCTCCCTGAAAATAGTGCCGTCTCTGTCCGTAAGCCACCTTTTCGGCCGCGTCCTCCCAGACCTCTCCGAGAAGCAAAGCATCCTCTTTTTCGGCTTTGCAGGCCGTCCGAATCTTCCGGATCAGATCTTCCGAAAGCTCGTCGGCCACATCGAGCCGCCAGCCCGCGGCCCCCAGCTTCAGATACCGGCGGACAACCCCTTCTTCGCCGCAGACAAACTCCTGATAGGAGCGCTCGCCGGTGTTGACCGCGGGCAGAATGTCGATCCCCCACCAGCTGCGGTAGCTTTGCGGATAATCGGAAAAGGAATACCAGGGATAATAGGGCGATTCGGTCGACTGAAACGCGCCGAGAGAATCGTATTTTCCGTATTTGTTGAAATAGCGGCTGTCGTCTCCGGTATGATTGAAAACGCCGTCGAGTATGACGCCGATGGAGCGCTTTTTCGCCTCGGCAATCAGATGCGAAAAAGCTTTCTCTCCTCCGAACATCGCGTCGATCACAAGGTAGTCGCCGGTATCGTATTTGTGATTCGAATATGCCTCAAAAACCGGCGATAAGTAGAGGGCCGTGCCGCCGAGAGACGAGAGATAGTCGAGCTTATCCGCCACACCCCAGAGGGTTCCGCCGAAAAACATGTTGTTCGCAAGCGGCGCGCCCCGCCAGGGTGCGTATTGAGGGATCCCATTCTCCCAGTCGGGATTCAGAATCGCGTCCCCGCGGAGCACAACCTCTCCCCCCGGAGAGAAGCGGTCGACAAAGATCTGATAGAGAAGCCCCCCCTTGAACCAGGAGGGCGTATCGTAGCCGCTCTTATATACGGTAAGAGCAAAGGGCTCATAGGGGGCCGATGCCTCGGTCAAAAGCGGCGCGTAATGCAGCGGATCGTAAGAAAAGCGCATCTTGCCCTTCTCCGTATCGAAAAGAACCGAAGCGTAGTAAAGCCCGACCAGCCCCCGAAGAGAAAGCGTCAGGGTGTAGCGGTCGGTCACATAGTCGCTCCCCTCCCAGCAAAACAAGTAGCGGCGCACTCTTTTTTTTCGGGTTTCGTTTCGGCCTCGGTTGTCAGCCTCTACGCCGGCCGGCGCCTTTTCCGCAGAATCCGTCCCGCCGCCCGAACCGCACGATTCGCCGTGCAAGACGCGGCCCGTGCAGGCGCTTTCCCGCGCCCCCGAGTCTGCGCTGCTCTCTTCTTCCTCTGCCAAAAAACCGTCTGTCTCGCTCTCTTCCGAAAGAAAGGAACCGTCGGCAAGGCAAAGAAGCGGGGAGGAAAGACCGGCGGAACGCGGAGCGGTCAGCCGGAAGGTCAGCGTATCTTCCTCATCGAAGGCGGAAATCAGTTCGGGATACCGGCAGCGGGCGCTCTCCACCGTCAGCAGAATTTTTCGGGTCATAGGATCTCCTGTTGTTCGTTCACTCAAATTCTCTCATTTCTTTCTGAACGCGGCTTTACCGGACAGGGCGACAGAAAAAGTCCGAAAGCGAAGAGAAATTTCTGCGTTCTTTCTCCTCTCAAAAAGGGGACGGAAAGGAGTGTTTCACGTGAAAGCAGGCGCAGAGAGAGTGTGCGTGAAAAGACCGTACCGCCCGCGAAGGGCAGGCACGGCGCTTTCCCGCCCTGTCAGGGCAGGAAGGCCGGCCCGCTCTTTACACCTGCGCTTTTCGCAGTCCTCGCTCCCCGCTTTTTCAAGGATTGTTTTTCTTCAGAATGGCCGGGATGTTCCAGATGTTTTCGGCATATTCCCGCACCGAGCGGTCGGCCGAGAAGATCCCCGACTTGGCGATGTTGACAAGAGACATCCGGCAGAATTTTTCCCGGTCGCGGGCGTCCTCCTCGATCTTTCTGTGCGTCAGAAGGTAGGATTCAAAATCGGCAAGACACATATAGGGATCGGCAATGCCGCCGTTGCCGAAGACGAGATAATTGTAAAGGTGTTCGAAGGATACGCCGTTGAAGCCGGTCTTCAGCGCGTCCACCGCCTTCTTGAGCACCTCGTTTTTGTTGTAGAAATCGCCGGCGTGATAGCCGCGCTTCCACATGTCCTCCACCTCGGGCGTAGTGAGTCCGAAGAGATAGATGTTCTCCTCGCCCACCGCCTCGGCGATCTCCACGTTGGCCCCGTCCAGAGTGCCGATCGTGACGGCGCCGTTGAGCATGAACTTCATATTGCTCGTGCCGCTGGCCTCTTTGCCGGCCAGGGAGATCTGCTCCGAAAGGTCGGCCGCCGGGATCAGCGCCTCGGCCAGAGAGACGTTGTAGTCCTCGGGGAAGATCACCCGCAGCTTTTCCGCAAGACGCGGCTCTTTGTCGATCTCCGCGCCGATCTCCCAGATCAGCTTGAGGATCTCCTTGGCGAGGTAATAGCCCGACGCCGCCTTGGCGCCGAAAATAAAGGTCTTGGGCGCCATCGGAAGATCGGGATTTTCCCTCAGAGCCACATAAAGGCTGATGATATGCAGCGCATTGAGAAGCTGCCGTTTGTATTCGTGCATCCGTTTGATCTGCACGTCGAAGAAGCTGTCGGGATCGACCGAGATTCCCTGGTGCCGCTTGATATAGTTGGAGAAGGAGACCTTGTTTTCCCGCTTGATGGCGTCGAGACGGGCGAGAACCTCCTTATCGTCCCGAAAGGCCAGAAGAGCCTCCAGACGGGAGGCGTCCTTGCGGTAGCCCTTTCCGATCAGTTCGTCGAGAAAGCCCGCCAGAGCGGGGTTGGCGTAGCAAAGCCAGCGGCGGTATGCGATGCCGTTTGTCACGTTGGTGAACTTGCCGGGATAATCGACATAGAAATCGTGAAAGATGGTCTTGGTCAGAACATCCGAATGAAGCCTCGAAACGCCGCTCACCGTGTGAGACCCCCCCCCCGCGAGGCGGGCCAACAG
>CALXKW010000170.1 GCA_944389045.1 uncultured Clostridia bacterium
CAAAACGCCCGGGCCGCTGCCCGGGACAGGAAATAAAGAAGGAGAAGATCATGTATACACGAATTGACGGCAAAGAGACCGGCGCCGCCCTGCGCCTCACCATCCGCGAAGCGGTAGAAAAACGCAAAGCCGAGGGCAAGCGTGTGCCCGGCCTTGCCGTGATCATCGTAGGGGAGGATCCCGCGTCCAAGATCTATGTCCGCAACAAGCACCGTGCCTGCGAGGAAGTGGGGTTTCTTTCCCGCGTTTATGAACTGTCTTCCTCGACAAGTGAGTCTCAGCTGATCCAGCTTGTGGAGGATCTCAACCGGGATGACGAAATCGACGGCATTCTGGTGCAGCTCCCGCTTCCCCCTCATCTGAACGAAAAATCGATCATTGCCAAAATCAATCCCGATAAGGATGTGGACGCCTTCCACACCTTTAATGTAGGACGCGTTATGCTGGGGAATTATCGTTTTGCTCCCTGCACGCCCGCAGGCATCATGGAGCTGCTGAAGGCCTACGATATCTCGCCGCGCGGCAAGGAATGCGTGGTGGTCGGCCGAAGCAACATTGTGGGCAAGCCCATGGCGATGCTGCTTCTGGCCGCCGACGGAACGGTCACCATCGCCCACTCCCGCACCAAGGCGCTCGCCGAGGTCACGCGGAGAGCGGACATTTTAGTGGTGGCGATAGGAAAGGCGCGCTTTATCACCGCCGATATGGTCAAGGAGGGCGCCGTGGTCATCGACGTCGGCATGGACCGCGACGAAAACGGCAAGCTCTGCGGCGACGTGGATTTTGACGCCGTAGCGCCGAAATGCTCCTTCATCACTCCCGTTCCCGGCGGCGTGGGGCCTATGACCATCACCATGCTGCTGAAGAACACCCTGGTCTCGGCAGAGAGCCGTTCGTAATCGAGAATTTCGCATAGACCGCGCTCCGTATACCGCTCGAACGGAAAACCAATCCCCATAACTTCGACAAGCATCCGGATTTTTACAGCTCCGGATGTTTTTTATTCTTTCAAAATGACAATAGACCAAAATAACAAAACAGGAGAAAACAAGCAGGAATTTTGTGATTTTCCCTATTTTTTATTTCTCTCTGCCCGTAAATTTCGTATTCTGTTTTCCTTGCAAATTCTAAGAAAAACGTGTATAATAGTAGAGTCGAAAGGGATACATTGGCATTCCCATGACAAATCAACAGTAAAAACCATTTCTCGTCTACGGAGGTACATACGCATGTTTTTTCATACCCCCGTCCTGCTCAGTACGGATCTTTCGGGAATCGGCAATATCGTGACGATTGCCTCGGTCGTCTTCACGGTGATTGTTGCCGCCATTCTGGTTGTCTGCGCTCTGATCGGACGATCGCGCGGCTTTCTGCATTCGCTTCTGCGTTTGGGAGCCGTCGCCCTTTCCGCCCTCCTCTCTCTTCTTCTCACCTTCCTTCTGAAAGGCGTTGTCGGGAACCTTCTTGCCCCGTTGACCGAAGGCCTCACCGAGGGCATGATTCCGGCAGAGCTGGCAGAGGCCAGTCCTACGCTCGCTTCCCTGCTGAGCGCCCTGCCCGGCGCGCTTCTGGCGCCCTTCCTCTTCACGCTGATTTTCTTCTTCGTGAATCTGATCTTTCTCATCGTCTATAAAATCGTAAAGAAGCTTCCGGTGTTCGGAAAGGTCCTGATCCCCAAAAAGATCGGCGGAAAAGTGAGCGCCGACCGTCTGGCCGGCCTTGGAGTCAGTATCGTCTGCGGCCTTTTTCTCACCGTCTTCTTTGTTCTCCCGCTCTCGGGCTATGCCAGCCTGGCCGACAGCATCGTGACCCAGCTTGAGAAGGCCGACCTGCCCGATGAAGAGCTGGTCGATACGCTCCGTCAGACCGAAGACAACCTGACCGGTCCCCTTTCGCGCAATCCGGTCTTTGTCACGGCCAACGCTCTGACCGGAAAAGCCATATTTAACGGCGTATCCTCAATTTCGACCGACAGCGGCAAGATCGTCTGGGAAAAAGAGCTGGCCACTCTCTTCCGCACCTACGGCGGCCTGACCCCTCTGATCGAAACCGAATTCGATTTCTCGCGCTTTGAGGCGGCTCAGGCCGACGCTCTGCGCAAGCTTCCCGACAATCTGGACGGTTCGGTACTCATGACCCGCGTCGCCGCCGACGTTCTTCCCTACGCCGCCGCTACCTGGAACCGGGGCGAAAGCTTTCTCGGCGTGTCCGATCCCGCTTCTTCCGCGCCCGAAATGCTTCAGCCTCTTGTCGGCAACATTTTCACCGTCCTCGAAACCACCACGGCCGAAACGCTGAAAGACGACCTTGTCACCGTCGCCGACATTCTGGCCACGCTGGCCGAATCGGGCACCCTCGTCTCCTTTGCCGACGGCGGCTCCGCAAAAGACATTTTAAATACCCTCTCCCAGCCCGGCGTCATATCGGGCATGATCGACAGCCTCAACGCCAACGAACACATGCGCGACCTGGTTGGCGACCTGGCTAACCTCGGATTCGATGCCATAAGCGAGGCCCTCGATATCCCCAAGGAGGAAGAGGAGCGCTACAACGAGCTGAAGGACGATCTGAACGCCGAAATCGCCAAGACCGAAAACCTTTCGGACTACGACGAAAAGATCACCGTCCTCTCTGCCGGAATCCGCAATGTCTTCGAAAAGTACGGCGTGCCCGCTACCGAAGAGGAGACGAACCTCTACGCCGAGTGCCTTGCCGGCATCGGTCGGATCGCCTGAATCGATACACGCGTTCCCGCTTTCGTTTCCCGCCTCCGTCCTTGCGCGCAGACGGCGCCGTGGGAAGCTCTGGCCACGGCCTTCGTTTCTGCACTTCAGCGCGGCAAAGGTCCTGTTTTCTCTCGGTCAGAGCGTCTCGGCTGACATAAAAAACGCTGAGACGGAATGAGGGAAAACCATAAAAAACAAAGGGGAATTTGTCAAAAACCACTTGACAAATTTCCTTTTTTCTATTATAATACAATTTGCCGCATAATGTCGTGGCCTCAAAAGGCGTCGTGCCTGCCCGACTTAGCGAGTCCTGCATCCATTGTGATGCGTTATGAAAGTGAGGTGCTTTTCGTGTACGCGATTATCGAAACGGGCGGAAAGCAGTACAAGGTCAACGAGGGCGACATTGTCTTCGTTGAAAAACTGGACGCTGCCGAAGGCGAAACCGTGACCTTCGACAAGGTTCTTTCGGTCTCCCGCGAGGAGGGCGACTTTACCGTCGGCGCTCCCTATGTGACCGGCGCGACCGTCACGGCAAGCGTGATCAAGAACGGCAAGAGCAAGAAGATCTACGTCATCCGTTACAAGGCCAAGAAAAACGAGAAGAAGAAGCTCGGTCACAGACAGCCTTATACCAAGGTTCAGATCCAGACCATCGCACTGGCATAGCATAACGCTATGACAAAATTTGTTTTCTACAAACGGGACGGCGTTTATTACGGCTTTCGGGAAACCGGACACACCGGTTTCGGGGAGGAAGGAGAGGACATCCTCTGCTCCGCCCTGTCGGCGATTCCCATGCTGCTGATCAACGCCATCGAGGTTTCCTTTGCCTCGGACGTCGATTATAAAATCGACGACGACTCCGCCGATATCACCTTCTTTGCGCGAGGGGCGCTTTCGGAATTCGAAAGCGACGAGAAGAAGCGCTACGCGGTCGCCGGACTGATGTATGCCTTCTATCTTCAGATCTACGATCTTCTCGAAGAGTATTACGACTATATCGAGATCAGCGAAGTCGAAGAATAACAAAGGGCAATTTATGTAACGGAGGTAAGTTCGATATGTTGAGAATCGGTTTGCAATTCTTTGCTCACAAAAAGGGCGTCGGTTCCACCAAGAACGGCAGAGACAGCGAAGCTAAGCGTCTCGGCGTCAAGAAGGCGGACGGAGCGTCGGTTCTTGCGGGCAACATTCTCGTAAGACAGAGAGGCACCCACATCCATCCCGGCAAGAATGTCGGAATCGGATCGGACGATACGCTTTTCGCTCTGGTGGACGGAACCGTCCGGTTTGAGCGCGCCGCCAAGGACAGAAAGCGCGTCAGCGTGTATCCCGCCGAGTAATTGTTTTTTGCTCACCCCCGCCGGGCCCAAAGGTCCGGCGGTTTTTCTTTTTCGAACTTCCTTCTCCTTTGTCTTTTTTCACTTTTTTTCTTTGGCAGCCTTGCGCCTGAACATTTTCCCCCTGCCCCGCCTGTCTTTTTTCCCAGCCCTTTTCCCAGCCCTCTTTTTTCCTGTCCCCATTCCCCAAAGATCTCCCATGCGGCCGACAGAAAACGGCATAGCCGGCCATAGGACCCCATAAGAACAGACGCTTTCGGAGTCAC
>CALXKW010000171.1 GCA_944389045.1 uncultured Clostridia bacterium
TTTGCAGTCTTCACTCGGGGCTTCGCCCCTCCCTTCCCCTGCAAAAGCTTTTAACTGAACTCGTTTCTTCTTTTTTTTACTTTTTGGTCTCACAAACGGAAGGAACGCTCAAGAACAGAATGCAACGCATCGCCTTGTGAGTTACATAGAAATCCGCGGCAGACACACAGCACAGACTTGCAAGAGCGTTGCCGAAGAATATCTGACGGCCTAACTGCTTTGCTGACGCAAAGCAAAAAAAAGAGCAGGCGAAACTGCTCCGATACATAACTAAGGAACAAAATTTACTACTTTGATATAAAGAAATCGAGTGTCCACATCTGAAATCCGTTATGAACACTCGATATGGTGCGGGTGACAGGATTCGAACCTGCACGGTTGCCCATTGGTTCCTAAGACCAACGTGTCTGCCATTCCACCACACCCGCGAAAAGGGCGGCTTCGACGCCGGACCGGACGCCGAAGCCGTACAAAATACCTATAAAAAGAAGCGAAAGACCGGCCGTTTGTCAGCTGTTGGCCTTGGCGTAATCGGCCCAGAGCTCATCCACCGTCTTGCCGGTGAATTCCACCCAGCACTGATCGGTATACACGTTTCTCTTCATCACGTCGTTGAGCTTCCAGGCGATGTCCTTGCAGACATTGTCCTCCAGCCATACAAGAAAAGCGGCCGTGACGCGGTAGGCGTTGGTATAGTGCTGCTTCTCGTTGTACTTCGGAAGGGACCATCCGGCCTCCTTGTTGTAAATGCCGAATTTTTCTCTTCCGTAATCGGCAAGACCCTCGGTCAGCCAGCCGGGTTCAAAATGGTCGTAGTTCTGCGCCACATGAATCCATTCATGGGTCAGGCTGTCGGCGTCGAGCTTGTTTTTGGCGTAATATTTGGTGCTCATGATGACCTTCGCCTCGCCCGAATAAGTAGCGGCGACGCCGTCATAATCGGGAGCGGGGACGATGGAGGTCTTGCGGAGCTCGCCGTAGTTGAACATGTCGCAGATGCCCTTGTAGCTCTTGTTGAAGCAGTCGAGAATCATGTCGTAAAGATGCGAGTCGATGAGCCCTTCGCTGTTGTCAAAGGTCAAATACTGATCGGAAAGTTTTGTCATTTTTTAAGCCATTTCTCCGCCATTTGATATTCTTTTGCCGCATTCAGGCGGGCAATGCAGCAGGATTAACAGAAACTTATGGCCTACCTGATCACATGATCGGATTCGGCATACATCTGCCAAAGCTCATCCACCGTTTTGCCGGTGATCTTGACAAAGAGCTGAGCAGTATAAGCCTCGCACTTCAGACCCTCATTGAACTGCTCCAAAAAGGTCGAGTCGACATTCTGGTTCAGCCAGAGGAAGAAGCGGGCGGTGACGCGATAGGAATCGGTATACTTCTGATCGGCGGAATAGTTCGGCAGAGAGAAGCTCGACAGATCGAAGGTGTAGCGTCCGAAATCGGCCACTCCCTCGGTCAGCCAGCTTCCGCCGTTGGCGCTGTTCGCCGCGCCGTATTTGGAATCTTTATAGCTCTGCATGGCGTGTGTGAGCTCATGGGTCAGCGCGCCGAGGTCATTGCGGTTGGTACGGAAATACGAGGCGTTCATGGCGATCTTCTTTTCCAGATCGTTTCGCCCGCCGGTCTGGTAGGCGGCGCTGGTCTGCTCGTCGATGGTATAGACGATGTCGTACATCACTCCGTAATTGAAATATTCGGCCAGAGTGGCATAGACGCGGGAGAAATTGTTGCTCAAGGCCGTCACCATCGACTCCGGAAACGCTTCCACTACCACCTTTTCCATCGTGAGAAAGCGCGAAGAGAGATCCTCATATTCCGGCTTTTCTACCGTCACGACCGTATCCTCCGCGGTCGTGACTTCAAAAGGGATCGTCTCGGTCAAAGCTGGCGCCGACGAGTCGGCGGAGGCGTGACAAAAGAAAACCAGAACGCCGGTCAAGAGCAGTGCGGTCAGAAAAAACAGAAGGATCTTCGCTTTTTTCATGGAAAATACTCCTTTCGCTTATGAAAAAGGGCTTCAGTCCCCGGGAACATACCGCCCGCATAGCGGCGGAAGCTTATGTACGGTCACTTGAGAAAAGCGCGGGATACAAGCTGTCAGAGCGCGCGATCGATTCGGACCTCGTGCCCGGTCCGCGCCGATTCGTAGACGGCGTCAAGAATCTTCATCAAGGTCACGCCGTCCGCAGCGGGAGCGATACACTCCGCCCTCTTCTGGATACAGTCGATGAAATGATCGATTTCGTTCTCAAAGAGCCCGTCAAAGGAGAGCGCCGTCTTCGTGGCAGCCAGCGTCATATCGGTCATATAGCCGTTCATCTCTCCGTAAAGCTCGAGCTCAGGATCGAGCTTGGCTCCGCCCTTGGTTCCGAAAAATTCGATTCTGCCCTCGTCCTTCTTGAGGTTGAGCGAAAACGCGGCTTCGACCGAAAGGACCGCCCCGTTGTCAAAACGGATCATAGCAGAGGCGAAGTCCTCCACATCGCAGATATCCTCCTCCGACGCCCCGGAAGAACGGTAGCCCTTCTCCGACTTGATGTTCTTCCGGTCATAAAGCTTGGTGAAGGTCGCACCGTAAACCGAAACCGGCTGGGGATTACCCAAAATATACCGGGACAAATCGATGACATGTACGCCGAGATCGATCAGCGGGCCGCCCCCCGAGCGGCTTTTGTCGCCAAACCAACCGCCGGGATTCCCGTTGCGCCGCAGATAGGTGGCCTTGGCGTAATAGAGCTCGCCGAAATAATCGGCGCTGACAAATTCGCGCAGAATCCTGCAGTCGTTGCCGTGACGGCGCACAAAGCCGATCATCAAAAGCTTGCCGCAGGCCTCGGCCGTCTTTTTCATCTCTTCCGCCTCGGCGGCGTTCATCGCCATGGGCTTTTCACAAAGCACATGCTTTCCCGCCTTCAGGGCCGCAATGGTGCAGGGAGCGTGAGCGGCGTTCCAGGTGCAGACGCTGACCGCGTCGATCTCGGGCACCTCGGCAAACATCTTGTCGCGATCGGTATAGAGCTTTGTGACGCCGTATTTTTTCCCCATATAGGAAAGGCGATCGGGATTGATGTCGCAGAAGGCCACGACTTCAACCTCGGGATTGCGGCGGTAGGCCGCCATATGCGTTTCGGCGATGTTGCCGACGCCGATGATGGCAATTTTAATCATGCGGAAGACCTCTTTCCCGGCCGCGCGGATTTTCAATTCCGGACAGCCGTGCCCTCTTCATTTTTTTTAATTTTATTACCGAATACCGAAGCCCGGCGTCATAAGGCAGACCGGATGACTTCCCAGGCTATGCGGATAAGATTGACGAAAAAACCATGTCACAGAATAAAAAATATCGAATGACAATGATCGAAGCGGAAATTTTAAGGCATTTTTTCAAAGCGGGATTTCTCAAAAACAACGGGGAAGCCGGCGAAAAGAAGCCGGTCAGCCGATAATCCGCTTCAAGTAAGCGACGGCAGCCCCGATGTCCTGTTCGGGCCGCTCGCCCACCTCGCGCTCGATCGTAAGAAAGCCCCGATAGCCCACCTCGTCGAGGGCGCGCAGGTAGCGGGGGAAGTCCACACTTCCCTCTCCCAGCGGCACCTCCCGGAACGCGGTACCGAGATGCGCCAGCGCGTCTTCGACCAGATGATAGACCATTTCGGGATCCTTGTCGAAAATCTTGACGCCGTCCTTGGCATGTGTGTGGACGATATAGTCGCGCAGCGTATAGACCGCCTTTACGGGATCGTCTCCCGTCACCATGACCAGATTGGCGGGATCGAGATTCACGGCCACTCCGCGGCTTTCAAGAGAATCGAGAAAAGCCTTCAGAACCTCCGCCGTCTCCGGCCCGGTTTCAATGGCGAAATGTGCGTCCATCGAATCGGCGTATTCGGCCAGCGTGCGGCAGGCCTCCTGCATAATCAAATAGCGTTCGTGCTTCGGATCCTTCGGAATCACACCGATATGCGTGGTGACCACGTCGGTTCCCAGCTCCTTGGCGAGTTCCAGAATCCGTTTGGACCGTTCGATCCGCTCCAGATTGCGCTCCGGATCGGTAAAGCCGAAGCCGAGATCGCCGCAAAGCGCTGAAAAAACAAGTCCATTGTCTTGCATGGCAGTCATGATTTCCCGCCTGCGGGATACCGTCATGCCTTCGGGCGAATTTTCACCCGCCGTGGCATACATCTGCACTCCGGAGGCGCCCAGCGCGGCCGCCTT
>CALXKW010000172.1 GCA_944389045.1 uncultured Clostridia bacterium
TGATCGCGATGTCGACGTCGGGAACGCCGGCCGCCGACTGATCGGGCCGCCCGATCTCGAACTTCTTCGCCGTGCAGGGGATCGCCGAGACAAAGACGATGTCCTTGGGATCGAGGCCGTGCTTTTCGGCATAATAGGTCTTATACATGGCGCCGAACATCTGCTGAGGCGACTTGCAGGTCGAGAGGTTGTCGGTCATTTCCGGGAAGTAATGCTCGCAGAACTTGATCCAGCCGGGCGAGCAGGAGGTGATCATCGGAAGCTTGACGCCGTTCTTCACGCGGGATAGGAACTCGTGGGCCTCCTCCATGATCGTGAGGTCGGCGGTCAGGTTCATATCGTACACGCCGTCAAAGCCAAGCGCCTTGGTCGCGGCGACCATCTGACCCTCGGTATCGGTGCCGGGAGCGTATCCGAAGCATTCGCCGATCTGGGCGCGCACCGAAGGGGCGCAGCAGATGGCCACATGCTTGGAGGGGTCGGCAAGAGCGGCGAAGACCTTGTCGGTGTCGTCCTTTTCGTGCAGAGCGCCGGTGGGGCAGGCCACCACGCACTGGCCGCAGTTGATGCAGGAGGTATCGGCCAGCTCGGTGTCGAAGGCGCAGCCGATATGCGTGTCGTAGCCTCTGTCGTTGGCGCCGATGACGCCCACGCCCTGCACCTTCTGACAGACCGCCGAGCAGCGGCGGCAGAGGATGCATTTTCCGGAGTCGCGGATGATCGAGGCTGAAGAGGTATCGATGTAGCGCTGGCTCTTTTCGCCGGCGAAGGCCTCCTCGTCCACCCCGTACTCGAGGCAGAGCTTCTGTAGCTCACAGGTGGTGGAACGGATGCAGGAAAGGCACTTGCGGTCGTGGTTGGAGAGCAGAAGCTCGAGATTCATCTTCCGCGCCTTGATGATTGCGGGGGAATTCGTGATGATCTCGGTTCCGTCCCGCTCGACGGGATAGACGCAGGCGGTGACAAGTCCTCTTGCCCCCTTGACCTCCACCAGACAGAGGCGGCAGGCGCCGATCTCGTTGATGTCCTTCAGATAGCAGAGCGTAGGGATATCGACGTTGGCATACCGTGCCGCTTCCAGAACGGTGATACCCTTGGGAACGGTATAATCCTTCCCGTTGATTTTAATGCTGATCATTTCCATCTTCATCGATCTCCTCTATTACTGTTTGCTGATAGCGCCGAAACGGCAGGTGGTCATGCAGACGCCGCACTTGACGCACTTGGCGCTGTCGATCTTATGAGGCTCCTTGACCGCCCCGCTGATGGCGCCCACCGGGCACTTTCTGGCGCAGAGCGTGCAGCCTCTGCACTTGTCGGGATCGATCACATAGCGGAGCAGATTCTTGCAAACCCCCGCCGGGCATTTCTTGTCCACGACATGGGCCACATACTCGTCACGGAAATAGCGGAGCGTGGAAAGAACGGGGTTCGGGGCGGTCTGCCCCAGACCGCAGAGAGAGGCGGACTTGACGTAGTTGGCAAGCTCCTCCAGGCGGTCGATATCCTCCAGAGTGCCGTTGCCGGCGATAATCTTATCGAGAATCTCAAGCATTCTCTTGGTGCCTACGCGGCAGGGCGTACACTTGCCGCAGGACTCGTCCACGGTGAACTCCAGGAAGAAGCGGGCGATGTCTACCATGCAGCTGTCCTCGTCCATGACGATCAGACCGCCCGAGCCCATCATCGAACCGATGCGCATCAGGTTCTCGTAATCGATGGGAGTGTCGAGGTTTTCGGCCGTGATGCAGCCGCCCGAGGGGCCGCCGGTCTGGGCCGCCTTGAAGGCCTTGCCGTTGGGGATGCCGCCGCCGATGTCGTAGACCACCTCACGAAGCGTGGTGCCCATGGGGACCTCGACAAGACCGGTGTTCTGAATCTTGCCGCCCAGCGCGAAGACCTTGGTTCCCTTGGAGGTTTCGGTGCCCATCGAAGAGAACCAGTCGGCGCCCTTCAGGATGATTTGGGGAATGTTGGCGTAGGTCTCGACGTTGTTGAGAATGGTGGGCTTGCCGAACAGGCCCTTCACCGCCGGGAAAGGCGGACGGGGCCGGGGCTCGCCGCGGTTGCCCTCGATCGACGTCATCAGCGCGGTCTCTTCGCCGCAGACGAAAGCGCCCGCTCCGAAGCGGAGCTTCACGTCGAAGGAAAATCCGGTGCCGAAGATGTTGTCGCCGAGAAGGCCGTATTCCTTGGCCTGCGCAATGGCGATCTCGAGCCGCTTGATGGCGATGGGATATTCGGCGCGGACATAGATATAGCCCTGATTGGAGCCGATGGCATAGCCGGCAATGGCCATGGCCTCGAGCACGGCGTGCGGGTCGCCCTCAAGAATCGAACGGTCCATGAAGGCGCCGGGGTCGCCCTCGTCGGCGTTGCAGCAGACGAATTTCTGATCGGCGTCGGGGACGAGCGTGCGGGCCATCTGCCATTTTCTTCCCGTCGGGAAGCCGGCGCCGCCGCGTCCGCGCAGACCCGATGCCAGAATCGTGTCGATGACCTGTTCAGGGGTCATCTCGGTAAGTACCTTGGCCAGCGCCTGATAGCCGTCCACACCGATATACTCCTCGATGTTTTCGGGGTTGATGACGCCGCAGTTGCGCAGCGCCACGCGCAGTTGCTTCTTATAGAAGGCGGTCTCGGAAAGAGAGGTGGCGTGCTTTACGTCGGTATCTCCCTTTTCGTGATAGACGATGCGGGAGACCGGACGCCCTTTCAGAAGATGCTCCTCCACGATTTCGGGGACGTCTTCGACCGTCACGCTGTGGTAGAAGGTCCCCTCGGGATAGACGATCATAATGGGGCCGAGCGCGCAGAGACCGAAGCAGCCGGTCTGAACCACCTTGATCTCCTCCGCCAGTCCCTTGGCGGCGATCTCGTTTTCGAGCGCGCCGCGGATCTCGTCGCTGTGCGAAGAGGTGCAGCCGGTTCCGCCGCAAATCAATACATGTGAACGTATCATTTTTTTCTTCCTTTCCTCTTATCGATTTGCGCCGATGGTATATTCTTCGACGATCTTGCCGCCGAGAAGATGCTCTTTGACGATTCTCTCCACCTTTTCGGCGGTGAGCTTGACGTAAGTCGTTTTCTCCTTGCCGTCTTCAAAAATCTCGACGACGGGCTCGTATTGGCAAATGCCGATGCAGCCGGTCTGGGTGACCGTCACCTTGTCGGAAAGACCCTCCTTGTTCACGCCCTCCACGAAGGCGTTGAGCACCGGTCTTGCGCCGGCGGCGATGCCGCAGGTAGCCATACCCACGACGACTCTCGTCTCTGCGGAGCCCTCACGAACGCCGACCTTATCCTTCATCTTGTCGCGGATCGCGGCGAGTTCTGCCAATGAAATCATAATAAAATCCTCCGTATATGTAACGTTTATGTTGATGCGGGCCGGTATTGGTCGAGAAGGTAGGCCTTGATCCAGGCCAGGACCTCGTACTCGCCCAACGAAACCTCTCCCAAAACCTCCCGCAATTCTCTCGTATCGAGAAACACAGAGCGGGAGGGCGACCGGTCCGAAAACACGAAATCCCGGTCGGGATCGCCGCCGATGAGGGTAACAAGGCTCGAGACCACATCCCCCACGGGAACAAAATCGATATGCCCGGTGTCGAACGTGGCGGTCACGGTCGTTCCGTGATTGGCCGGGTCGGTCGAGGAAACGAGCGAAAGCGTTCCGCCCGTGCTCTCGGCGGCAAGCCTGAGAAGCGGAATTCCCATGCCCACCTTGCGGGTAGTGCGGGTAGTATAAAAGGGGTCGGACACCCGCTTCAGGGTCTCCTCGCTCATGCCGCAGCCGTTGTCCCGGATGGTGAGAGTCAGAATCCCCCGCTCGTCGGTCAGAAGCGAAATCTCAATGAGCGAGGCCCCCGCCGCCGTGGAATTCTTGGCGATATCAAGTATGTTGAGCGAGAGCTCTTTCATGGGTTATCTGTATTTTTCGAGAATGCCGGGTACGTCGGCGGGAGTCAGCCGTCCGTAAACCTCTCCGTTGACGGTGAGGACAGGGGCAAGACCGCAGGCGCCGATGCAGCGGGTGGCATCCACCGAATAGCGGCCGTCCGGCGAAGTGAAGCCTGCGGCAACCCCCAGAATCTCCACGATCTTTTCGAGAATCTGTCCGCTCCCCTTGACGTAGCAGGCGGTGCCCAGGCAGACCGAAACGG
>CALXKW010000173.1 GCA_944389045.1 uncultured Clostridia bacterium
CCCGCCCTTCTGCCGGGAGCCTCGGGCGTCGGTAAAATCGTCGGCATCACGCTGCTCGCTTTGGGCCGCGCGCTGCTCGGCGCTTTGGTCGCCTCCCTCACAGTCTTTCTGGCGGTTACGCTCCTCTTTCTCCTTCTCGGAAGAAAACAACCCGCTTCCGCGGCCCGAGACGGAGTTTCCCCGGATGCCCCGTCCTTTTCCTCAAGAAGCAAAAAGCACACGCCGGGAAAAGACGCCTCAAAAGCGGTCATTCGCCGGAGCGAGATCGTCGCGGGTGTCGTGTTCACCGTCATTCTCGGGGTCATCCTCCTCTTCGCGCCCGATTTCTGCAGCGTCGTGTTTCGGCAAAAAACCGCTATCGCCCAGGTGCCGCTCTTCAATCTGTCCTACTGGAACCGCCTTGTCCCGCTCCTCTGTCTTGCTCTGCTCGCGGCCCTTGCGGAGAAAATTTTCCGCCTGATTGTCGGGCGCTGGTGTATGCCGGTCTTCTTTTTCTCGCTGGCCGCAAACGCCGTCCGGCTGGTAGCCGCCGTGGTCATACTGAAGTTCTTCCCTCTCTGGAACGAAAGTCTTGCCTCCGATCTGCAGATACAGCTCGGTCTGCTGCCCGAAAGCGCCTATCTCTTTCTCACCCGATGGAATCCTGCTCTCGCCTCCAATCTGATTCTCGCATTTCTTGTTCTGATCTTCCTTCTCGACCTTGCAATCACGCTCTACAAGACCCTGCGCTACAGCGAAAAGCGAAAGAAGAAAACCGCATTTTCCTAAAACGCTACAGCGCATGAACGCAACCCAAGGTTGCCCGCCGATCAAACAGAAAACCGGAGCCTGTTTTGAGACAGACTCCGGTTTTCTTGGCTTTTCCAGATGAAAAAGCAGCCTGCAAAGAGGCAAGGATAAGGAGAAGCCGGAAAGACCGCTCGAGCATTCTGTGCCCGGGAAAAAGTCTTGGCACACCAAAGTTCCTTTTCAAAAGTTGCTTTTCAAAATAGTTTCAAAAGCGGTTCAAAAGCGGTTGTGCGTTATCCCGGATAAGCTTCGGCGGAACCCATTCTCGGAGCGCTTTTGCCGGAACGACAGCGCTTGCATGACTCTCTGCCTGAACGAGAAGGCCTTGCCCAAAAAGAGCCGCATCACTCGCAGCTCCGTTCGGAAAAAATTTCCCGGACGGCCCCCCTTCCGTCCGGGGAATTTGCTTTCGCATCATTCAAGCTCGAATGCGCCGGTATAAAGCTGGTAATAGGTTCCCTTCTGAGCGAGCAGCGATTCATGGCTGCCCCGCTCGATGATCCGCCCGTGATCGAGAACCATGATGACGTCGGAATTCATGATGGTAGACAGACGGTGCGCGATCACAAAGACAGTGCGGCCCTCCATCAGCTTATCCATGCCCCGCTGCACGATGGCCTCGGTGCGGGTATCGATCGAAGAGGTCGCCTCGTCGAGAATCATGACCGGCGGGTCGGCCACCGCCGCCCGGGCGATGGCGATGAGCTGACGCTGTCCCTGCGAGAGGTTGGCGCCGTTGTTGGAGAGCATTGTGTCATAGCCTTCGGGCAGACGGGAAATAAAGTCATCTGCACCCGCAAGCCGGGCCGCATCGCGGCACTCCTCGTCAGTGGCATCCAGACGGCCGTAACGGATGTTATCCATCACCGTCCCGGTGAAGAGGTTGGTATCCTGCAAAACAATGCCGAGCGAACGGCGCAGATCGGACTTTTTGATCTTGTTGATGTTGATGCCGTCATAGCGGATCTTGCCGTCGGCAATGTCATAAAAACGGTTGATCAGATTGGTGATGGTGGTCTTGCCCGCGCCGGTGGCGCCGACGAAAGCGACCTTCTGTCCGGGCTCGGCGTAAACCGTCACGTCGTGCAGGACCTCCTTGCCCTCCTCGTAGCCGAAGTCCACCGAAAAGAGGCGGACGTCGCCTTTAAGGGGCGTGTAGGTAAGACTGCCGTCGCCGTGCGGGTGCTTCCAGGCCCAATGTCCGGTATGCTCTTCGGTTTCGGTCACATTTCCCTTTTCATCGATTTTAACGTTGACAAGCGTCACATAGCCCTCGTCCGCTTCCGGCGCCTCGTCCATCAGCTGGAAGATACGGGTCGCACCCGCAAGGCCCATGACGATCGAGTTGATCTGCTGGGAAAACTGGTTGACCTGTCCGGTGAACTGTTTGGCCATGCTGAGGAAGGGAACAAGGATCGACACCGAAAAGGGAAGCATCCCGATGCCCACATTGCGAAAGCCGGGCAGAATCAGGAAGACGCCTCCCACAATGGCGGTGAGCACGTAGAGGATATTGCCGATGTTCATAATGATCGGTCCCAGCGTGTTGGCATAGGCGTTTGCGCGGTAGCTGTCCTCGTAGAGCCCCTCGTTGATGGCGTCGAAGTCGGCCTGCGCCTCCTTTTCGTGACAGAAAACCTTGATGACCTTCTGTCCGTTCATCATCTCCTGCACGAAGCCCTCGGTTTTACCGACCGCCATCTGCTGACGAATGAAGAACTTGGCCGAACCTCCTCCCACCTTTTTCGAGACCAAAATCATCGCCACCACGCCGAGAAGGATCAGTAGGGTCATCCAAAGGCTGTAATAGAGCATGATCACAAGGACGGTGACAGCAATCGCGCTCGAAGAGAGCAGCGAGGGAAGCGACTGGGAGACAAGCTGGCGGAGCGTATCGATGTCGTTGGTATAATAGCTCATGATGTCGCCGTGCTTGTGCGTATCGAAATAACGGATCGGCAGATTCTGCATTCCGTCGAACATCTGACGGCGCATTTTGCAGAGAAAGCCCTGCGTGATATAGGCGCCGAGCTGATTATAAACCGTCACCGACAGGATCGAAAGAAGGTAGAGCGATCCGAGAATCAGAATCTTGGGCAGGATCACCTCGGCCGCCTCCTGCCAGGGCGTACCGTTTTTCAGCGCCGTATCGATCGTCTCAATCACCTGCTGGATAAAAACGGCGGGAATGGCCGCTACGGCTGCCGAGAAGAGGATGCAGACGATCATCAGCGGCACAAGGACCGGATAGGCCTTGAACAGAAACTTCATCAGCCGGCCGAAGACGCGGAAATCCACCGGTCTTGCCTTTCTCTTGCCCTGCATCGGCGCGGCTTCCCCCTGCTTATTCCGCATGGTTTTCGCCTCACTTTGCATCGTCTTCACCTCCGTTCTTCTGCTGCGTGTAAACCTCCCGATAGATCGGGCTTGAAGCGAGCAGCTCCTCGTGACGGCCGGCCGCCGCGACCGCGCCGTTCTCCATCACCAGGATCAGATCGGCATCCTCGACCGAGGACACCCGCTGGGCGATGATGATCTTCGTGGTTTCGGGTATGTATTTTTTGAAGCCCTGGCGAATCAGCGCGTCGGTCTTGGTGTCCACAGCGCTCGTCGAGTCGTCGAGAATCAAAATCTTGGGCTTTCGGAGAAGCGCCCGGGCGATGCAAAGCCTCTGTTTCTGTCCGCCCGAAACGTTGGTTCCCCCCTGCTCGATCCGGGTATCGTAGCCGTCCGGGAAGGAACGCACAAAATCGTCGGCCTGCGCCAGGCGGCAGGCCTCGGCAAGCTCCTCATCGGTGGCGTTTTCGTTGCCCCAGCGGAGATTTTCCTTAATGGTTCCCGAAAAGAGAAGATTCTTCTGCAGAACCATGGCCACGGCGGAGCGAAGGACATCGAGATCATAATCCCGCACGTCCACGCCTCCCACCTTGACAGCCCCTTCGCTCACGTCATAAAGCCGGGGAATGAGCTGAACCAGCGTGGATTTGCTCGAACCGGTGCCGCCCAGAATGCCGACCGTCATGCCGCTTCGAATGTGAAGGTCGACGTTTTCCAGTGCAAAGCGCTCGGCCTTGGCGGAATATTTGAAGCTGACTCCACAAAAATCGATCGAACCGTCCGCGACCTCGCGAACCGGGGAAGCGGGGCTCGTCAGAGAAGATTCCTCGGCCAGCACCTCACAGATACGCTTCATCGACTCGGCGGACATGGTCAGCATCACATAGATCATCGAGAGCATCATCAGCGACATCAGAATCTGCATACCATAGGAAAGCATCATCTGAATCTGCCCCACGCCGATGGTCGAACCGCCGTTTTCGATGATGATCTTCGAACCGACAAGAAGCACAAAGACCATGTTGAAA
>CALXKW010000174.1 GCA_944389045.1 uncultured Clostridia bacterium
GTATATTCTCTTCCTATAAAAGTATTTGTGCTATTTTCTTCGTCAGGAGGAGAATCTTCTAAAAGATTCTCCTCCTGACGAAGAAAGCAAGTGGAAGAGAGGTCGGGAAGAAGGGCGCCAATTCTGTCTTCTGCGGCAGGACCTCGGGGCCGGATGGCTTTCGGCGGACAGGAACGCCTCCTTTGCATGGTAATCCACTGAGGCCGTCTTTTGCAAAAGCCATGTTTGCAAAAGCCATGTTTGCAAAAGCCATGTTTGCAAAGGCCATGTTTATAAAAGTCATGTTTGTAAAAGTCATGCAAAAAAATGGGACAAACCCCTTGACAAGGGGGGAAAGATGTGATAAACTGAGACTACCTCTGCGGAGAGGTCTTTTTTTCGTGCGTTTTTTTGCCGGTTCTTCGGGACTGTGCCGCGCCGGTCTTTTCGCAAAGAGGGAGGTATTCGGAAGCAGGGCGTCCGTCATGCGCGATGCTTCAAACTTAAACAGGAGGTGCCGAAATTGAGAGTTAAGATCACATTGGCGTGCGGTGAGTGCAAGCAGAGAAACTACGATACGAAGAAGAACAAGAAGAACGACCCCGACAGACTTGAGATGAATAAGTATTGCCGTTTTTGCAAGAAGCACACCGTTCACAAGGAAACCAAATAAGGAGGATAGCATGGCAGAAGAAAAGAAGAGCCAGAAGCCGGTCGAGAAGAAACCCGGATTTATTAAGGGCGTCAAGATCGAGGCCAAGAAGGTGACATGGTATCCGAAAGCCGCCACCATCAAAAGCACCATTTGGGTGCTGATCACCCTGATTGTCATTGCGGCCGTTATCGGACTTGTGGACTTAGGCTTTGCAAAGCTTCTCGGACTTTTTGTCTGAGGTGAGCGGCGATGGCGGAGTATATGGACGGAGCCAGATGGTATGTGGCGCACACATATTCTGGCTATGAGAACAAGGTAAAGACCAATCTCGAAAAGATTGTCGAAAACCGCGGCCTCGGCGACAAGATTTTCGACGTCCGGATTCCGGTGGAGACCGAGATCGTTCAGGACGGCGATGTCACGAAAGAGGTCGAGTCCAAGATTTTTCCTTCCTATGTGCTGGTCAAGATGGTGATGACCGACGAGACCTGGCATGTGGTGCGCAACATTACCGGCGTGACCGGCTTTGTCGGCCCCGGCTCGCGCCCGATTCCCCTCACCGATGACGAGGTGGCGGCAATCGGCGTGGAGAAACCGGCAGCCACCGTCCTGAGCTTTGACATCGGGGACAGCGTAAAGATCATCGCGGGCGCCCTGACCGGCTTTATCGGACGTGTGGAGGAAATTTCGGAGGACAAGAAGAAGATCAAGGTCATGGCGTCCATGTTCGGGCGCGAGACGCCCGTGGAGCTCGACTCAATCAGTGTCGAGCGTATCAAAGACTAATTTCATCATTATCAGGTTGCGCGAGACGCCCGTGGAGCTCGACTCAATCAGTGTCGAGCGTATCAAAGACTAATTTCATCATTATCAGGTTGCGGTACATTCGCCAGATGTACCTGTGGGAGGAAGCGATCGAGGATCCTTCCGTTTCATAAACCACATGCGGAGGTGTATTGACATGGCAAAGAAAATTACAGGTTATATCAAACTTCAGTTGCCCGCAGGCAAGGCGCTGCCCGGCCCCCCTGTCGGTCCCGCCCTGGGCACTTACAGCGTCTCGATCCCGAACTTCATCAAGGAGTTCAACGAGCGCACCAAGAATCAGGCCGGCTATATCATCCCGGTGGTCATTACCGTTTATGCCGACCGCTCCTTTACCTTCATCACCAAGACTCCCCCCGCTCCGGTTCTGATCAAGAAGGCCTGCGGCATCGAATCCGCGTCGGCCACGCCGAACAAGACCAAGGTCGCCAAGCTGACCCGTGAGCAGGTAAAGCAGATCGCCGAAACCAAGATGCCCGACCTGAACGCCGCTTCCCTGGAAGCCGCTATGAGCATGATTGCCGGCACGGCCCGCAGCATGGGTATTACTGTAGAGGAATAAGGAGAAGAAGACGATGGCTAATAAGGGAAAAAAATATCAGGACAGCGCTAAGCTTGTCGAGAAAACCAAGCTTTACGATGCCAACGAGGCGATCGCACTGGTCGTTCAGACCGCCAAGGCCAAGTTCGACGAAACCATCGAGGCGCACATCCGTCTGGGCGTCGACTCCCGTCACGCCGATCAGCAGGTCCGCGGCGCGATCGTGCTCCCCAACGGAACCGGCAAAAGCGTCCGCGTGCTGGTGATCGCCAAGGGCGATAAGGCAGACGAGGCCAAGGCCGCCGGCGCCGACTATGTGGGCGCCGAGGAATATATCGAAAAGATCCAGAAGGAAAACTGGTTCGAATTCGACGTGATCATTACCACTCCCAACATGATGGGCCTTCTCGGCCGTCTCGGTAAGGTGCTGGGCCCCAAGGGCCTGATGCCGAACCCCAAGGCCGGCACCGTCACGATGGATGTCGGCAAGGCCGTCACCGAGGCCAAGGCCGGTAAGATCGAGTACCGTCTTGACAAGACAAACATCATTCACTGCCCCATCGGCAAGGCATCCTTCGGGCCCGAAAAGCTTCAGGAAAACTTCGATACGCTTCTCGGCGCGATCATCAAGGCGAAGCCCGCCGCCGCCAAGGGCCAGTATATCAAGAGCTGTGTCGTGGCTTCCACCATGGGTCCCGGCATCAAGGTGAACTATTCCAAGCTCGGCTGAGTATAAGCCGGCTTTTGACGGGAAACAGACGCTTTTTCGGCCCTTTGTTTCCCGAAGGGAAAAACGGGACTATCCGATCGATAGTCCCGTTTTGCTTTTTTGCCGTTCCGTGCGGAGCGACCCCTTCCAGGCGGCCGGAAAAGAAGCGTCCTTAAAAATCATGGCGGCGTGCCTGCATAGATTCTGCCTCTCTGCTTCGGCCATCTGGTACAGAAAAAGCGTTGTGCAAGCATTCTCTTTTCGGTGAAACGGCGGGTGAAACGGCGGGGGCGCCTGTGCGTTCTTTTTCCGAAAGGGTGAGCGGCAAAGTTTGCCGGTATGTTTGGAAATATTGCTTAAAATAATATTCTAAAAAGATCGCCGCCGCGCGCGTGCTCTCTTTTCAGTCTTGCTTCTTTTTTCTCTTCCCGGAAGGGGAAAAACGTCCGGATGGGCCGGAAAGGCCGCCCGTCAAAGCGAATTCCATCACCAAAGCGCGCATAGAGTAGAATTGTCCGCGAAAGGCCCCCGGAAGGGCGTCGTCGGCCTGTTCATGGAGTCAGAGGCGTCCGCGCCGGCAAACTTCGCCCGGATTTTCTCCAAAGGATCTGTGCGATTTTTAGTCTATGCCTCTCTGCCAATAGAGTTGAGGATAGCTTGGGCCGCATGCGCCGCGGTTTTTATCCTAACGTCCGCCGTGCGGCCGGAGGGCTGTTATTTGCATTTTTTACGCCGTTGAATACGAGATAAAGGAGTACTCTGCCATGGAACCGATCATCCGCGGCTACCGCCACGAAAGCTTTTTCCGCTATTTTGAAGAAATCTCCCGCATTCCCCGAGGCTCCGGAAACGAGGCGGGAATTGCCGCCTATCTTGCCGGCTTTGCCGAGAGCCGCGGCCTTTATTTTCTCACCGACGCCTGGAACAACGTCCTCATCCGGAAGGGGGCGACGCCGGGCTATGAAAAGGTGGAACCGATTCTGCTTCAGGGACATACCGACATGGTTTGCGAGAAAAACGCCGATTCCGACCACGATTTCGAGAAGGATCCGCTCGACCTCTATGTGGAAAACGGACTGCTCCGCGCCCGGGGAACCACTTTAGGCGGAGACGACGGCGTCGCCGTCGCGCTGATGCTTTCGCTTCTCGACGACGAGACGCTACCCCATCCGGTCCTCGAATGTCTTTTTACCTCCGGAGAGGAAACCGGACTGTACGGCGCCCGTCACTTCGACTGCAGTGTGGTGACGGCGAGGCGAATGCTCAATCTCGACACCGAAGAGGACGGGGAGGCGAGTGCCTCCCGCGCGGGAAGCGTCGATCGTGTC
>CALXKW010000175.1 GCA_944389045.1 uncultured Clostridia bacterium
GCGCGCGCTTTGCTTACTCTCTTTTCGATATAGGGTCGGTTGACGCCGTAGAAGGTCCAGAGCGTAAAGACATGACCTTTTTCTTGCTCCCGTTTTTTCGGGAAGAGAAGGGTGCGTGTAAGGAAATGCCTGTGTGCGTTTTTTCAAAGCGTTTTTTCAAAGCGTTTTTTCAAAGCGTTTTTTCAAAGCGTTTTTTCAAAGCAGTTTTTCAAAAAGTTTTTCAAGGCAAGTCTGCGCGATGCGGCGGCGCGGTCTGAAAGGCTTCGAAAAAACGGGAGCGGACAGTGGCGGGGAGGACCGCTGGGGGCGGAGTCTGTCGTCAAGAAAGAGGACGAAAACAAAGGCGCATCTGATACCAGACCGCGCCGCCGTGGACCGACTGCGAGATGCCTTCCTTTTCAAAGCCGTATTTTTGGTAAAAACAAAGCAGAGGCTCCTTGCAGGTCAGAACGATGCCGCTTTGCTTTTCTGTCCTGGCGTCTTCGATGACCCGGCGGAGAAGAAGGCCGGCATACCCTTTTTTCTGTGAGGCGGGTCGGTGACGACAGAGAGAAGCATCAGCCATTTTCCCTCCGCCCGGTGCATATTCGGATTTTCGTACATTTCATCGGTCAGATCGGGGAGGTCGCTCGCCATTCCGCTGATGAAGGCCCGTATTTCGTCCTCCTCCTCCAGCAGCCAGAACCGGTCGGGAAAGACGGCAATCCGCTTTTGGATGGTTTTTTTGCGGCACCCTCGGCAGGGGGATAAGAGAGCGCTTCGATCGCGGAAAGTCTCTCGGCGTCCTCTTGTTTGGCGTGTCGGATGATCATATTTTTACCTCCTTTGCGCACATAGGCGCGGGGATTCGGGCGTCGCCGACCGGCGCTTTATTATACGGTTTCATTGTTATTATACAGAAGAATCCTGTCTTTCGCAAGGGGGACGCGCTCTCTGTTTGCCTTTTTATCGGCAGGGAAGCGAGATCCGCCGGATCCGGCCGGCCGCTTTTTCGATCTTGGGGCTTTCCCGTTTGCAGAAAAAACGAAACAGTTAACACCCTCCGGAAAACGGAAATCGGTTTTGGATCTTGTTTTTTCCAAAAAACTGTGCTATACTGATTATGCCGATCTACGGCGCGGCAGAACAGGCCACCGTGAGTCGGCCGTCGTCTTGCCTGGGCTTTGTCCTGTCCGGGATGATAAAAAACGGCTACCCCTTCGGGGGCTTTCTGTTGGACTCGTGGTTAGCAATCGCTAACTATTTTCTCAAAAGTAGTATGCCAAAAGGGCGAGAAAGGAAGAATGTTTCTATGAAAAAAATTACGATGCAAATTGACGGTATGATGTGCGGAATGTGCGAGAGTCATGTCAACGATGCCATTCGCCGCGCTTTTTCGGTGAAAAAGGTGACCTCCTCCCATACAAAGGGTGAGACGGTTATCCTGACCGAAGAGGAGATCCCGGAGGAGGAGCTCAAAATAGCCGTTGGCGCTACCGGATACGAGGTGAAAGAGATCCGCTCCGAAGACTATAAAAAAAGGGGGCTGTGCGGGCGCCGGCGTAGAAAGGAGTAGTCTGCAGACACGGGCCGAAAGAAAGATCTTTGCTTGTCTGAAATCCGTAAAACGGTTGAAAAATACGCACATTTCGGTTATAATAAAGTGCTTGGATCAAAAAGGATTGCCGGAAAGCGAGCCATATCTTTTTGGGATAGTGCAGTAAGGGGGAATACAATGCTTTTCTATTTCACCGGTACGGGAAACAGCCGGTATATCGCTCATAAAATCGCCGCCGTGACAAAAGAGAAGGTCGTCAGCATCAAGGATAAGATCAAGGCGGGCGACCGTGAGCCGATTTCAACCGACGGCAGACTGGTGTTTGTCACGCCGACCTATGCGTGGCGGATTCCGAGGCTCGTGGAAAACTGGATACGGGAGGTGGAATTTCGCGGTGCGGACAGGGCGTGGTTTGTCATGGACTGCGGCAGTGAGATCGGAAATGCGGCAAAGTACAACGCCCGGCTTTGCGCTGAAAAAGGTTTTGCGTATATGGGGACGGCACCGGTCGTCATGCCCGAGAATTATATCGCCCTGTTTGACGTTCCCGACGAGGCTGAGGCGAAAAAAATCGTTGCGAAGGCCGATCCGGTCATTGCGAAAATCGCTTCTTTGCTCAAGGCCGGCGAGTCTTTTCCGAAACCGCGGAACAACCTTTACGACCGCTTTATGAGCGGCCCTGTAAATCCGGCCTTTTATCGTTTTACCGTCAGGGCTGCCGCTTTCAGAGCCGACGAAAGGTGTATCGGCTGCGGCAGATGCGCGAAGCTCTGTCCTTTGAACAACATTGTTCTGAAAAACGGACGGCCGGTTTGGGGAAAGGAATGCACGCACTGCATGGCCTGTATCGCTTACTGCCCGACAGGAGCCATCGAATACGGCAAAAAGAGTGCCGGAAAGCCGCGGTATCATCTTGACTGGGGGGAAGAAGCGTGATCGAGGTCGTGGCCGCCCTGATATGGGACAAAGAGAAATTCCTGATCTGTCAGCGCCCGAAAGACAAGGTGCGGGGACTTTTGTGGGAGTTTGCCGGCGGCAAGGTCGAGCCGGGGGAAACCCGAGAAGAGGCGTTGATAAGAGAGTGCAGGGAAGAGCTTGCCGTGACCGTATCGGTCGGCGTGCCTTTTATGGACGTTGTACACGAATACCCCGACCTAACCGTGCATCTGACGCTTTTCAACGCCGCGATTGCCGAAGGTCTGCCGCAGAAGCGGGAACACAACGACATCCGGTGGATCACGCCGGAGGAGATCCCGCACTATGCTTTCTGTCCGGCGGACAAGACGATTTTACAGAAGCTCAGAGAGTGTTGACCCAAGGCAGAGAGAGAGAGAGGGGGAGGGGGAGGGGGAGGGTGCTACATTTCTGAAAGATGTTATGAATATTGTAAAGGGAATTCAGCGACCATGCGCTGATTGGGTGGTGCGGCAATGACCGGCTTGCTTCCATTTCGAGTTTCATTTTCCTATTCAGTTGTACCCTTTAAAAAGAGTTCCTTACATTATATTTTAAGTCCAAAATTTGTAAAACGATTTGCGTGCAGACAGACAAAATATGTTTTACAAAATATGTTTTACACAGATTTAACCGAAAGCAGGTAGTCGCTTTATACTACACGTTATATAATCCAAATGGATTAGTGTAAAGGAGAAGCCGGTCTATGAAGACAGTCCTTCACGACCTTGGTGATGAGATTGCCTCTTCACTGGAAAAATCGGATGAGGATTCGGTTGTCATCCATGCGGATGATCAGTATGCTTCCTGCCGCGGTTGTGTTAAGTGCTGGGTGCTGGGCGGAACGATGCCCATGGTATTGGGGATCGTCTACCCCATTCGGATTGGAATCGTTCTTATTCAAATGGCGTTAGCTTTTTCAGAGCCGGTACCGTTCCAGACAAATCGGGGTGCTCTCTTGCCAGCCAGATAGCCACATGGCTTTTTCTCAACAGCGGTGTGCTGTTCTGTACGGTACGTCTTTCGTCAGCTGTTCGCAGAGAGCGAGTGTTGACCGACCAATTTACACAGGTCATGATACCCTTTTTTCTGTTCGTTCCTATCGCGGACATATTTATGATTTTATCTTTCCTCTTTCAAGGCCGCTTTCTCTTCGCACTTTTGAAACGAGACAAATGGCATAGTGGATAGGAGGGTAGTTATGGAACATATCATTGTCTACGGCAGCCGATACGGAAGTACCCGCCGATATGCGGAAAAGCTGTCCGAACAAACCGACATTCCCGCAATCAGTTACAAAGACGCACCGGCTCTTTCAGACAGAAAAACTATCGTCTATCTGGGCGGATTGTATGCCGGCGGTGTCCTGGGAATAGCGAAAACCCTGCGGAGCTTTTCCTTTCGGAACGGGCAAAAGCTGCTCCTCGTTACCGTAGGGCTGGCCGACCCCAACGAAC
>CALXKW010000176.1 GCA_944389045.1 uncultured Clostridia bacterium
GTCACGTTGGGAGGGGGGATCACGATCGAGAAGGGGGGCTTATGGTCGTCGGTCTTCGGCGTAAAATATCCCTTTTCGGTCCAGGCTTGGTAGAGACGGTCCTCGACCTCGCCGGGCGAATAGGTTTTGGCAAGTTCTTTTTTCATCTTCTTCTTCCTTTTCTCTTGAATTCTCTTGATGAATGGTTTGCAGAAGGATAGGAAAAGCGCCCTTTTGCCTCCCGAACAGGACGCAAAAGAGCGCGGTACCACCTGAATTTGTGCGAAAACGCACACACTTTATCCGCTTAACGCGCGGAAAACGGCCTTGCCCCTCGCCTCATTTCCAAAAACGGCGTTTCTCCCGGAAATGGAAGCGGGTGGGACGCGGCGGCTCGGGGGTGACTTCGCCGGTCTTCGGTGCAGCGCTTCCAGCTCACAGCGCCGCTCTCTGTGCCCGAAGGGGCTCCGGTTACTTCTTCCCGTCTCTGCCTTTTTCTCCCAATATAAAAAAGTATAGCACCGTTTGGTGAATTTGTCAAGTGCTTTCGGCGCAAATTTATAAAAATCCTGAATCTCAGTATAGCTGCGATCTTTTCGGAGAAAGAATTTCTTTACTTTTATAAGTCTCTAATTGTCAATATGTCTTTCATCTTGCAGAGCTGCCTCGGGCTTATTTTTCTTCGGAAAAAAACTTCTCCACGCGCATTTTCAGGCGGTATTTTTTTCGCAGAGCCGCGATCTTTTCCATCATTTCGGTTTTGTGATGCCAATCGAGCGCCGCCTGATCCCGCCATCTGTCGATCAGCAAAACCGTTTCGGGGTCCTCCATCGGGAAGTAATATTCGTATTTCAGATTGCCCTCTTCCTTGCGAATGGCATCGACGGTTCCGCCGGTCATCATCTCTTCGGCGAACCGGCGGGCGCTTTCGTTCTGCCCGGTATAATAAATGTGAACGGTAATGCTCATAGTCTTTTCGCTTCTCCCTTCTGTGACAGGATGGAATAGTTTTACCGGGAACGCGCCTTTTAAACGCTCTTTTTTCGAATTTATAAAAAAATTTTCTATCTTTTCCTTTTGGCTTTATCCTTAGAGAAGCACAAACGCCGCAGCCGGCGGTCGGTTGAAAACTCCCCGCCTTTTCCTGGAAAAAGGCGGGGAGTTTGACCGAACGTGTTCAGTTGTTTTTCTCTCGGCCGTTATCCTTTGCGCGGATATCGACCCGGCGGATTTTGCCGCTGATCGTCTTGGGAAGCTCCTCGACAAATTCCACGATGCGCGGATATTTATAGGGCGCGGTGTGGGTCTTGACGTAGGTCTGTACCTCCTTCACGCGCTCCTCGTCGCAGACCGTCCCCTTGACCGGGACGATGGTGGCCTTCACGACCTGGCCCCGGATGGGGTCGGGCGCGCCGGTGACCGCCACCTCCAATACGAAGGGAAGCTCCATGATGACGCTCTCGATCTCAAAGGGCCCGATGCGGTAGCCGGAGGATTTGATCAGATCGTCGGTCCGGCCTACATACCAATAGTAGCCGTCCTCATCCTTCCAGGCGGTGTCGCCGGTGTGATAAAGGCCGTCGTGCCAGGCGGCGTCGGTCGCCTCGCGGCTGATCTTGTCGGGAGTGTCGGCGTCGTTGTCGTAATAGCCCTTGAAGAGTCCGACCGGCGTCTTTTCCCCGGTGCGGATGACGATTTCGCCCACCTCGCCCACCTTACAGGGACGAAGGGCGCCGTTTTCGCCGGAGGTCACCAGATCGACGTCGTAGAGGGGGGAGGGCTTTCCCATCGAGCCCACCTTGGGGGTCATGCCGGAAAGATTGCCGATGGCCATGGTGGTCTCGGTCTGTCCGAATGCCTCCATCAGCGAAAGGCCGGTATATTCGCGGAATTTGTGGAAGACCTCGGGGTTCAGCGCCTCTCCGGCGATGGTGGCATGCTTCAGGGACGAGAGGTCGTAGCGCGCGAGATCGGCCTTGATGAAGAAGCGGTACATGGTGGGCGGAGCGCAGAAGGTCGTGATGTTGTATTCCTTGAAGAGGGGGAGGATGTCGGCGGCGTCAAAGCGGTCGAAATCGTAGGCGAAGACCGCCGATTCCGCCAGCCACTGGCCGTAGAGCTTGCCCCACATAAACTTGCCCCAGCCCGAGTCGGAGATGGTGAAGTGCAGGCCGTCGGGTTCGACGGTATGCCAGTACTTCGCGGTGATGAAGTGGCCGAGGGGATAGGTGCAGGTGTGGGCGACGATTTTGGGATAGCCGGTCGTGCCCGAGGAGAAGAACATGATCGAGAGATCTTCGCCCTCGGCGGTCTTTTCGGTGCGCGGAAAAGAATCGGAGAAGGATTCGAACTCCGCGAAGCTCTCCCAGCCCTCGATCGTGCCGTTGACGGCGACTTTGATTTTTACCGAAGGGCATTCGGCCATGGCCGCCTCGGCCTCACGGGCGGTACCCCCGTCGGCAGTGCAGAGAAGGGCTTTCACCCCCGCCTTTTGAAAACGATAGATGAAGTCTTTTTTAAGGAGCTGGTTTGTCGCGGGGATGGCGATGGCCCCCAGTTTGTGCAGGCCCAGAATGACCGGCCAGAACTGCCAGTGGCGTTTGAGCACGAGCATGACCCGGTCGCCCTTTTCGATGCCCAGAGACGAGAGGTAATTGGCCGCTTTGGAGGAGAGGCGGGCCATGTCCGAGAAGGTGAAGCGCCGCTCGGCTTTTTCACGCGAGAGGTGGAGCAGCGCCAGCTTGTCGGGAGATTTTTGGGCGAGTTTGTCGACGATGTCGAAGGAGAAATTGAAGTGATCGAGATTTTTGAAGTCGATCGAGAGAAGACGGCCCTCGGTGTCCTCGACCGTGTCGAGAAAGGCGTCGCAGACAAGTGAGGTTTTCTTGGGGCTTTGCACGGGCGGAAGATCGGCTTCTCCGGCCGCCGCGGCGCCGTAGGCCATGGCGTTGCCGTGCGCGTCGGTGACGACGGCGAGAAAATCGCAGTCTTCGCCGCCCGTCGCGATCATGCCGTGGGGCTTGGCGCTGTTGTAATAGATGGCGTCTCCGGGAAAAAGGATCTCCTCGTGTCCGTCGATGTTTACCTTCAGCGAGCCCGAGAGGATGTAGTCGAATTCCTCTCCTTCGTGAGAGGCGGTGACGATCGGCCGGCGGTTCTCCTCCTCGCTGTAGGGGGCGTGGACGAGAAAAGGCTCGCTCATGCGTCCCTTGAAATAGGACGCCAGATGGTTGTAGCGGAAGCCGCGGCGGCGTTCGAGCGGCAGGCCCTCTCCGGCGCGAACCACCGAAAAGCCCGAAAGACGGGACTCCTCGCCGGTGATCAGCGAGGTGATGTCCACCCCGAAGACCTTGGCGCAGTTGTGCAGAAAGGTGAAGGAAAAGTCGTGCTCGCCCTTTTCACATTCGAGATAGGTTTCTTCGGGCAGGTTAATCAGAGAAGCCACCTCTCTTGCGGTTTTGCCCGAAATGGCTCTTAACTCTCTGAGTCTTGCGGCGATTTGTTTCAGCTGGTTGTCCATGTGAATTTTTCTTCTTGAATCTTGTATAAAGAGAAGAAGGCTCCTTTCTTTCCCGAAGGAAATATTTTTTCTCTCCGATAAGACGCTGGGAAAGGCGCGGACCGGCTTTGTTGCGTTTTAAATCTGCGCAAAGGCTTCGAAAAAGATGCGCTCAACCCTGAGCGGCCTTCTCTTTGCCTCCGTCACGCTTTGCTACGCCCGTCCGTTCCCCTTGGCAAAGGAGAGATACAGCACGATTATAGTCTTTCGGTTCGGTTTTGTCAAGAGAAAACCTCTCAAAAGGAGGATTCCTTTTGTAGTATTACAATAGAAGTGAGACCGAAAGTAAAAAAGAATAGAAAAAGTGATTGAGTTCTGTTAAAATAGAATC
>CALXKW010000177.1 GCA_944389045.1 uncultured Clostridia bacterium
TCTTTTCTTCGGGGGCCCTCGGAAAAAACCAGACGATAGGCCTTCTGAAAATCCCGGTCTTCGGGCAGAGGCCGGCAGTCGGTCAGCTCGCATCCGAGAAGATCGGCCGCCGTCAGAAGATGACAGAGGCGAAAATTTTCGTCGGCAAAGGCGATGATTTCGATCGCTTCGGGATGGGGGGGCGTTCTGGGCGAGGCGGCGAAGAGTCCGAAGCGAAGAAAGCCTTTTTCGCCGGCCGCGTTGTTTTCTCCGCCGCCCGGCTCCCGGTTTGAATCCCGGAGCCTCACCCGGGTGTAAAAGACCGGAGCGAGCTCATAGCGCGCCGTCAGCCTCTCGATTCCGGCCAGCCGTCCGTCGGAAGAGGATTCGACCGGCAGGATGGCGTAATCGCAGCGCTCGGCGTAGAGCTCCTCACAGACGGCCGGAAAGCTGTCGAAATAGCAGACGGTCGGCTCGCGAAACTCGCGCGCAAAACGGCGGAAGGCGGCGTCCGAATAAGAGTTGCGGAAATACGCGGTCCGGGCCGGTCCGCGCGGGTCTGCCGGCGGGGGGCCGGACGGCTCGAGGCGGCGGGCCAGACGGCCGGCCGTATAGGCGGCCAGGACCGCGTCCTGATCCGAAAAGAGAGCGCCGACCGCATCGGCTGCCGCACGCCCCGGCCTCTTCCGCGCGTCTGTCGCAAGCTCCTCTTTCAGCGCCCGCCAGATGAGTCCCAGTTCTTCGGCGTCAACCGAGACGGGAGAAGAGGGGGCGGCGCCGGCCGAGTCGGAGATCGCGGCGGCGCCGATTCCCAGCCGGCCGCAGAGCAGGTCGCAGAACTCCTCCGCGTGGGCAGGAAGACGGGCATACAGCCGGGCGATTTTTTCGTCGATTCCGGAAAGATTGTCTTTGAGGATTTCGGAGGCGGTCATGCCTCGCCGTCCAGCGCCCTTTCGTGCGTGCCGTAGCTTGTGGCCAGAAAGGCGCGGAGCTCATCGGCCGAGAGCTGTCTTTGCGCCAGAAGGGCCAGCGACCAGATCTGTCCCGCCGCCGTTTCGGCAAAGGACGAGGCGGTTTTCTCGCCGAGCGCGCGGATCAGCGAGCTTTCGGCGTTGAGGATCAGCACGGCGTTCTCGGCTCCTCCCATTCCGGCGGGCATATCGCCGCCGTACATGCGCATCATGTCGGCAAAGCGGCGGTCCTCCTCCGAAATGTTGAGAAGGGCGGGCACGTCCTTGTCGGAGAGCGATTCGAACTTCACCGTGAGCTTCCCGTTGCCGCTGATCTTCCGGAAAAGGGCGGCCAGCTCCTCGTTCTCGTACTTTTCTCCCTCGGCGCGCAGAGCGTCGGTGCCGGAATCGATCCGGAGGAACTTGATTTTCCTCTCGGCCTCAAGGAAGGAGATGAACTGCAGATCGAGAGGCCCCGCCAGCTCGGCCACCGCGATGCCCTTGTCCTCAAAGAGCTTCACATACTGGGCCTGAAGCACCTTGTCGGAGGTGTAATATACCTTGTCCTTAGCCGTGTCGGGCGCCTTTTCGAGATACTCGTCGAGCGAGACGTGGCTGCCGTCGGTCAGCTTGAGAAGCAGGGCGGATTTTACGCGCTCGTAGAACTTTTTGTCCCGTATGGCGCCGTATTCCACAAAATAGCGGATGTCCTTCCAGAAGCCCTCGTATTTTTCCCGCTCGTTCGTAAAGAGCGCGACGACCTTATCGGCCACCTTTTTGGTGATGTGGGACGAGATCTTCGATACATAGCCGCTGTTTTGCAGATAGGAGCGCGAGACGTTCAGAGGGAGCTCCGGGCAGTCGAGAACGCCGCGGAGCAGGAGAAGGTAATCGGGAATGACCTCCTTGAGGTTGTCGGCGACAAAGACCTGATTGTAATAGAGCTTAACCTGTCCCTCCAGAGAGTCGTATTCGTTCCGGATGGCGGGAAAATAGAGGATTCCCTTGAAGTTGAGGAGATAGTCGGCGCTGATGTGGATCTGGAAGAGCGGTTCGCGGAAATCGTGAAAGACCTTGCGGTAGAAGTCGCGGTATTCCTCCTCGGTGCAGTCGGCGGGGGATTTCAGCCAGAGCGGATGGGTGTCGTTGATCGGCACGGGAGCCTTGGGCTCGTCCTTATCCCCGTCCCCGCCGTCCTTTTCCGCGTCGGCCCCACTGTCTTTGCCGGCCTCTTCGAGAAAAATTTCGACCGGCATGAAGGAGCAGTATTTTTCGAGAACCTCCCGGCATTTGTAGCGGGAGAGATATTCCTTGCCTTCCTCGTTGATGTGAAGGATGATGTCGGTGCCTCTTTCGCGCTCTTCCTCGGCGGCCTTTTCGGTGTATTCGCCGGTGTCGCTGCAGGTCCAGTGAACGGTAGGCGCGCCGGTGTAGGAACGGGTGATGATTTCTACCTCGTCCGCCACCATGAACGCGGAATAAAAGCCCAGTCCGAAATGGCCGATGATGCCGCTGTTGTTGTCGCCCTTCTCGTATTTTTCGATGAAATCGGCCGCTCCCGAGAGCGCGATGTTGCCGATGTATTTCTCCACCTCCTCGGCGGTCATGCCGATGCCGTTGTCCGAGACGGTGAGGGTCTTTTCCTCTTCGTCTAGGCGCACGATTACAGAAAATTTTTCCTCTTCGGGAAGCGTGATCTCCCCCAGAGAAGAGAGGCGGGTCAGCTTGCTTACCGCGTCGCAGGCGTTGGAGACAAGTTCGCGCAGAAAAATCTCTTTTTCCGAGTAGAGCCATTTTTTGATGACGGGGAAAATATGCTCGGTCTGAACCGATATTCCGCCCTTTTTGATCGGCGTGGGCGTTTCATTGTTCTCTTTTGTCATAGTGTTCGGTCCTTTCTTTTTCGTTTCTTATAGAGTTCCTTATAGGATAAGGAAAATATTCCATGCAGTTCTATTATATCCCAATCGGGAAGCAAAGTCAATTCCCCGTCTTCTTTTTTTTGTCTTTCGCGGTCAGCTTCCGCAGAGGTCGCAGCCCGAGCAGTCGGCCGAGACGCCCGCGCTCGAGAGGACCTCGGCCAGAGCGCGGGCCTCCTCTTCGGGCGCTTTGAAGGGTCCGTCTCTGTCTTCCAAAAGGAAAAGAACGGCGCGGTTCGGAGCGGGCCGGCAGAAACAGCCCCGTCCGCGGACAAAGGAGGCAAGACAGGCGTCGAGCGTTTTCTCCGGAGGCGGACCGGCCTTTCTGTCGTCGGTATGAACGAGCAGAAAAATTCCCTGACCGGGCAAAAGATGCCGGCGGAGAAGACCGAGAAAGAGCGAAAAATCGGAAAGGCAGAGATTCTCCCGCCATCCGGAGCCGTTCCGGAAGACGCCGTCCGGGACGCTCTTTTGGAAGCAGCCGCCGTCGGTCAGCGCGGCGAGAAGAGCGGACGGGTTCTCGGAAAGAAGAGGGGGAGGGACGACAAGCGCGTCATGCAGGCGGCGCAGACGGGCGGTGGGATTCAGATGCAGTTTGCCGTAATAAAGACGAAGAAGGCTGTCGTAGAGCGAGAGGGCCAGCTCGCGCTCTCCCTCTGCCAGAACGGACCGAATCCGCCAATAAGAGAAGGTGTCGCAGCCCGGGTCGAGTTCGAACGCGCGCCGGGTAAGCATCCGAAGCTCCCCGTAGCAGCCTTTTTCAAAGAGAAGGGGAAGAAATTCTTCGGACAGGGATACAAAGGTTTTGTGGTAGGCTTCGGAAATAGGCGCCGCCCAGGGAGAGTCCGCAAGCCGCGGAAGGTAGCGGCCCCGGTAGAGCGCCGCGAGGGTCCGGTAGAGTGAAAGCGCCTCTTCGGGGTTTCTCTCGGAAAGCGGACGGCCCTCGCGGGGCGTCAGCCGGCGGACAAGCCGGTCAAAGCGGTCGCTGTCGGCGTCGAAGCGAAGAGCGGGGTCGAAAT
>CALXKW010000178.1 GCA_944389045.1 uncultured Clostridia bacterium
GAGGTCGTGCCGCCGCAGATGATGTGTTTTCCCTCTTTGGAGAAAAAGAGCGACATCATGCGGTTGGCGTCGTCCCGGTTGGAGGGCGGGCCGAAAAGAAGATTCATCGGCTCGCGGCGGCGAATCCGGACAACGCAGGCGGTGGCATCGTCTCCCGGCTTCTGACCGTAGAGCTTGTCACATTCCTCGATCAGAATGGTGGAGAGCGTCTTGGCGGTATAGCCCGCGTCGACGATCGTTTCCAGAAAAGAGATGATGTCTTCTCTCTGCCATCCGAAATTATAGGACATTCCCAGCCCCGCGTGAGGAATTCCGTCGCTCATGGCAACGAAAAGATCGTTCTCACAGAGCTTGATGACCGACTTGTAGATTTTCTTTCCGTCAATGGTCATTTCGGTGCGGGGATATTCAAAATTTTTTCCGTCCCGAAGCAGAATGACCTGGGGGTTGTCATACTGAATCAGCTCCGCCTCCCGGTTTTCCACAAGATGGATGATCGTGAAGGTGGAATAGGCGACGCCCCGCACCGAGCAGATCGGCAGTGTCGCCGCGATGGTCGAAACACAGTCCTCCAGCGATAGCCCTTCGGCCATCATCGTGGAGATGATGGTCGAGGTCAGAGTCGACAGAATGCTGGCCTTTACCCCGCTGCCGAGGCCGTCGGCCAGAACGATGACCGAAGAATTCTCCCCCTGCTCCACCACGTCCACATGGTCACCGCAGAGCTGTTCGCCGAAGTGATTGATGCTTCGGTATCCGATATCTGCACACAAATCATTCATCGGCAATCGACTCCTTCAGCTTGGTGAGGGCAATCTTGGTTTCGGCTGCCGTTTCGCCGAGAAGCGACGCGATCTCCTGAACAATCCGCATCTGCTTGTCGACCACCTTGTCGGCGATTTCGACAGTCTGACGGCTGATGCTTTCCTTCTTCTCGCGCTCGGCTTCCTCGTCGGTGACATCCCGCATGATACAGATCAGAAGATGGTATTCTCCGTCGTAAAGGACGGTTTGTTCCACATATTTTTTGTATTCGGCCAGATAGACCCTCTGGTCGCGGATATTCTTTTTAGAAGAGAGGACCTTCACAAAGACGGTGGGATCGAGAATCCGGATCACCTGATCGCCCAACACGTCCGATGCGGAACGGATGTTCATGATTTTTCTCGCCGCCGCGTTGATCTGCTGCACTTCGAGATTTTCGTTCAGAACGATCAGCCCGTTCGGCGTGTTGTTGACGATGCTGTCCGAAAAGCTTTCGGCCTTTTCCTTCAGATAGGGCAGGCACATCGAAATCTCAGCCTTGCCCTGTAAAATGGCAATCGCCTTCTCCCGGCAGGTGTCGTAGCCGCAGGAGCCGCAGTTCAGCTCGTCACTCGGCCGCACCTTTCCCATCTGACGCAGAACCGCGCTGATCTCGGTCTCGGTCGGCGTGGCCAGATGCTTTTCGATCACGGCAAAATGCTTCCGCACCGAAACGGCGTCCACGTCGCCGATCTCAAAATCTTCTTTTCCGGCGTAGCTCGCCACCGCCATATAATCCTTAACCGGACTTCTGCGGTACTTCTCCATTACCGGGCCGCCCACACAGCTTCCCACACAGGCGGACATTTCAATGAGACAATGATGGATTTTACCGCTCTCGATGTCCCGGAGCGCCTCGATGCAGTTCTCCACGCCGTCCAGAGCGAGATATGTATAGCCGGGCGCGTCCTGCGTCATGGTTTTGAGGATTCCGCCCGTGGTCGGGAAGAAACGAGCGCGGCTCTTCTCGGTCGTGTCGCGCTCAGCCTTCGGCTCCACATGCGCCTCCTTCAGCCAGTTGGTCAGCTCCTCGAAAGTCAGCACCGCGTCGACAAAGCCCTCATAATGCTCGGCCTCGTCCTTCTTGGCAAGGCAGGGACCGATAAAGACGGTTTTGGCGTTGGGATAACGCTTTTTGATATCCTGACAATGCGCCTGCATAGGGGAAAGCACGTCGGCAAGATAAGGGAGCGCTACGGGAAAATACTTTTGGATCAGAAGGTTGATCGAATGACAGCAGGAGGTGATCAGAATATCCCGGTTGTCCTCGCGCAGCATCCGCTCGTATTCGGTCTTGACGATCGTCGCGCCGACAGCGGTCTCTTCCACGTCAAAGAAGCCGAGCTTCTTCAAAGCCTCCCGCATGGCGTCGATTCCCACGCCGTCGTAGTTGGCGACAAAGGAGGGCGCCAGACTGACGATGACCGGATCTCCGCTTTGTATGAGGACCTTGGCCTTCTCGGTTTCGCTTGTGATTTCCTTGGCGTTCTGCGGACAAACGACAAAACACCGGCCGCAGAGAATGCACTCATTACCGATGATATGCGCCTGATTGCCCGAGAAGCGGATCGATTTTACCGGACAATGCCGGATGCATTTGTAACAGTTTTTGCAGTTGGATTTTTTCAGTGTCAGACAGTTTGCCATTGACGATCAGCTCCTTTGCTTCTCAATCGCTTTCAGGATCTTCTCGTTCCAGAACTCCCGAAAATTCTCCTTCGTGATGCCGGTATAGATCTCGTCGTCCACCGTGACGGTAACGCCGATACGGTTGCACTTACCGGTGCAGAAGCTACCGGTAAGCACAACCTCGTCCTCAAGATGATTTTCTTCGACTTCCTTTTTCAGCATTTCCACGATCACGGGAGCGCCCTTGATGTGGCAGGAACTGCCAACACAAATCTGGACGATCAGCATCGTGTTACACCTTTGCCAAAACTTCGGTTTCGAAAAAGTCCTTCACCGTCTCCGGACTGACCGAATAGAAACCGTCGTCTACAGTCACACAAACGCCCTGCTGGCATTTGCCCATGCAGAAGGTGCCGCCAAGTTCCACCTTGTCTTTCAGATGGTTCTGCGCGATCAGGTACTGAAGCTGCTCAACGACCTGCCGCGAACCCTTGATATGGCAGGAAGAGCCAATACAAACGGTAATTTTCATACTTAATTCTCCTTATGTTTATGCCGGCGGCATTACTCGTAATCGACGACGTTGACCCAGGAAAGCAGGAACTGGCGTTCCTTTTCGTTTCCCTTCACCGACTGCGAGGCGGCGACGATCGGCATCCACTTCTGAACGTACTGCTTGGCAATGTTGCTCTTTTTGCAGAAGAGGTCGAGATACTGCTTAGCGCCCTCGATGTCCCCGGCCAGCCAGAAGAGGAGATAGGTGCGGGCGGCGTCGGCCGAGGCATTTCCCTGCGTGGCGTGCGCCCAGTCGAGAATATAGGGCGTCCCCTCTTCGGTTATGATGATGTTCGAGGGGTTGAAGTCGCCGTGGCAGACCTTGTTGTGCTTCGGCATACCCTCAAGACGGGTATGAAGATCGTACCGGGTGGTCGCGTCAAGATCGGTCTTGGCGATCTTCATGTTCATCTTGTCCTTCAGCTTGTTCAGGTTTGGGCAGGTCTTGGAGTGAACCTCGATCTGAAGATCGACGAAAAGGTTCATGAATTCGTCTTTTCTCTCGGGCTCCTCCTGCATCATTTGCGCCAGAGTCTTACCCTTGATATATTCCGATACGATGGCCCATTTGCCGTCGATCGTCATGACTTCCTTGATCTTGGGGATGTTCAGGCCGGTCTCCTCAATCCGCGCCTGATTCAGCGCCTCATTGAGAACGTCCGCCTTGGAATAATCGGCGTCAAACACCTTGATGCAGCTGTCTCCGTCGCGATAGACGGTTTTGCTGTTGCGAACGGCAATCACTCTGTCCAGTTTCATTCTCTCACATCCTCCTTACACTTTGTTTTTGCGGTAGGGTTTCTTGACCGAGTCGGAGGGGGCGGCGGGATCGGGGACCTCGGGAAGAGGAGCCTCGGAGAAGGAA
>CALXKW010000179.1 GCA_944389045.1 uncultured Clostridia bacterium
GGAAGACAGGGGATAAGCTGCACAAAATCAAATTGATTTTTTTGGTAAAAATGCCATAACCTCCGGGCGTGCCGGGCCAGCGGGCCGCTCACGACCGTGAGAAGGTTCGTGTGCACGCCATGCCGCCGAAGGCGGGAGGCGGCGGCCAGCACACGGGAGAAGGTCCCCTTCCCCGCGAAAGCGGGGCGCAGAGCGCCGTGAACCTCGGCATAGCCGTCGAGCGAGAGGCCGACGAGAAAATTTTCTTCGGCCAGAAAGGAACAGAAAGCGTCGTCAAGAAGAAGCCCGTTGGTCTGAATCGAAAAGGAGATCCGGCAGGCTTTCGGCAGAACGGCGCGTGCCCGCGAAACGAAATCCTTGTAAAAGGAAAGCCCCGCCAGCGTCGGTTCGCCGCCCTGAAAGGCAATAGACAGGGCGGCGAAGGGCCTTTTCTCCGCCGCCCTCGCGCTTTCCGCCGAAGCTGCTTCGCATCGCGCTCCCCCGGCTTTTTCCGCCCGCTGCGCCGCGCCGGACTTCTCCGATTTTTCTCTCCCATCGGCCGTTTCGGATGCCTCAAGCCTGCCGGCCGCTTTCGGTCTTTCCTCCCAAGCGGCTTCTTCGGGTCTTTCCGCCCCGGCTTCGCTTCGCTCCGCCCGGCCGGTTTCTTCCGGCACGCCTGGCCCGGTCCTCTTTCCTTTTTTGTCCGCCCCGAAAATTCCCGGCCTGCTCTGCGCGGCGTTTTTCACTCCCGTATCCGCCATCCCCTCGGCCAGCCTTGCGAGCAGGGCCTCGGCCGTCGCCGCGTCCATCCGTCCGAGAACGGGAGCTTCGCGGTGCCGGCTGACGTCGGCATAGAAGCAGTAGCGGCAGCGCATATTGCAGAGAGAGGAGACGGGCTTGACGAGAACCGAGCATTCCTTCATAAAGAAAAAGCTCCTTTCGGACAGACCTTTCCCCGCCCGAAAGGACGGGGCTTTTTTCCATTATAGCGAAAAATCGCCGCCGGCGCAAGGGGCCGGAATCCCGCTTTGAGAAGAAACCTTGAAAAGAAAATTTTGAAAAGAAATGCAGAACGCCCGGCTCCCGGCGTCCTGCGCTTTTTTTGTCTCTCAGCGGGAGCCGGGCGTTGGACAAGGAAGCGAACCGGCGGCGCTTTCCTTTTCAGGGCGTGTACAAAAGATCCTCCAGAAGATCGCCGGCCGAAGAGACTGTCACTTCCCCGCTCACAAAAAGCCGGAAGATCTCATACGCCTCCTCTTCGCCGTCGGTAAAATCGTCAAGACAGACCTCCTCCCTCTCCTGTCCGAACTCCTCCCAGAGAAAGAGCGAATAGAGGACCCTTCCGTCCGCCTCCTTTTGTGAAAGACTGTACCCGAGCCGACAGGCCGGCTCGAACAGCAGGACTTCCGCCCGCCGCAGTTCCTTTGTGGCCATACGCCACCCCTTTCCGCCCCGCTGAAATTGAAGCGATATTGCCGGGGCACGGGGGCATTATAGCCGACGGAAGCAAAAGGCGCAACCTTGTCTTTTGAAACCCTTTGTCGAAGAAAAGCGAAACCGGCATAAAGCCGGAATTGGATTTTTCCACAATTATCCTTTTTTCTTTTTTAATTCAATAAAATCCACGGACTTTTGTTCTTTTTTCATCAAACAAATCTCTTTCTCCCCTTAAATTGTCGGATTTCTATTCGCTTTACACCGCCGCCCACGCGCAAAAAGCAGTCGATATGACCCGCTGCGGGATAGCTTCCTGTCTGGAGAGGATAAAATTTCATTGTTTTAAAACGCATTAAACATATCCCATCCGATAGAAAGATGCAAACAGAAAAAGCGGCATACCCTCATAGCAGAGGTTATGCCGCCAGCCTGAAGACCCGAGACGGGACTATTGTCGGTTTGAGGAGAGCTTCGTTCAAGCCTTTTCAAACTGTACTTTTCCACTGTACTTTTCCACTGTGCTGTTTCCACTGTGCTTTTTCCGCTTTGCCTTTTTTACTTCCCCCTTTGCCGAAAGGGCGAATTTCCCCGATACGGCGGTCGAAATCCGGCACAAAAGAGGATCGGCGCGAGAAAACGGCATCGGCCCCTTTCCTCAGCCAAAGGCCAGAAGATCGCAAAACCAGACGGGGAGTTCGCGGTCCATATCGACAAATTCGCCGTTCTGCTTCACGGCAATCTGACGGAACCGGAGGGTATTGTCGTAAAAATAGACCTCGTCGCAGCGGTCGATCAGAGGCAGAAGACAGCTCTTCATATCGGCATAGCGCTTTTCCATCACCCGCTCGTCGATCCCGTGTCCGCCCTCGGCCACCCGGCTGCGCACCCGCTCCTTGGCGATCTCCAGCGAGGACACGCCGATATAATAGAGAAGAATGCGGTACCCCCGGGAACGCGCCAGGTCTGCAAAGCGCAGGATGGCCTCGCCGGGAAGCGTCGTCTCCTGATGGAAGGTCACCCCCCGGTCGATGGCGCTTCTCAAAATCGTCATGGCCTGCCGGGCCGCCTTGATCTGTACCAGCGTGTCCCGCCAGTCGCCCAGTCCGGCGGCGATATCGTCGATGGAAATCCGAAGGCCGAAGTCAAAATCCTTTGAAAGAATACGATGCAGAGCGGTCTTGCCCACCCCGTTGATGCCGGCGAAAATGATGTATTTTTTTTCACAGAGCATGTCAGAGCAGCGCCTTTCCGACAATTTTTTCCTGGCTCAGCTGCAGCTTCAGGTTGAGAAGCATGCGATAAAAGACCCGCTCTTCGTGCGTTTGAGCCGAGAGCAGAAGCTCTTCGAGCTTTTTTGTCGAGAGTGCGGCAAAGAGAGCGTAAAGTTCCTTTTTTTCCTCTGTCAAAACCGGCGCCACCTTTCGCGTTAACGCTGTTTTTCTGTAAACCGATTCTATCACAGTCCCCCCGGTTTTGCAACCTTTTTGTGCAAGGAATTGAAAAAAACCTCAGAAAAACCAGGAACTTTTTCGAAAATATTTGGGAAAACGACTTTACAAACAAAACAAAAAATGATAGAATAGGAGCGGTATGTGGAGAAGTATGCCCATTCGGCATAAAATCCATTCCGACCGAGCGATTTTATCCTTTGCCCGGTCGTTTTGCCGTGCCCCATAGCTCCGAAAAGGACATGCTGTTCAAGAAGGAGGCTTGCCTCCCGGCGAATAGAAGAGCGCGGACAGATCCTTCCGCGCCAAGCCCTCCGGACAGATTTGTCCGCCGTCCTGAAAAGCGGGCTTCTCGCCCTTTCGGCCGCCGGACAAATTGGGATTGCAGGGCACGGCGGGACTCTTATCCCGGAAAACCATTTTATTTCATATATGGAGGAAACTATGGCAAGAACAAAGGTATCCATGGACGGAAACACGGCCGCGGCGCATGTGAGCTATGCGTTTACGGAAGTGGCCGCCATTTACCCCATCACCCCTTCCAGCCCTATGGCGGAAATGACCGACTCCTGGTCCGCCGCGGACCGGAACATTCTCGGAAAGCCCGCCCGGAACATCTTCGGCGAACGGGTTAAGGTTGTGGAGATGCAGGCGGAGGGCGGCGCTGCCGGCGCCGTACACGGCTCTCTGGCCGCCGGTGCTTTGACGACGACCTACACCGCATCGCAGGGCCTTCTTCTGATGATCCCCAACATGTATAAGATCGCGGGCGAGCTGCTTCCCTGCGTCATTCACGTCTCCGCCCGCTGCGTGGCCTCCCACGCCCTCAACATCTTCGGAGACCATTCGGACGTCTACGCCTGCCGTCAGACCGGCTTTGCCATGCTGGCCGAGTCCAACCCCCAGGAGGTCATGGATCTCGGCGCCGTGGCGCACCTTTCCACCATCAAGGGCCGCGTTCCCTTCCTGAACTTCTTTGACGGCTT
>CALXKW010000180.1 GCA_944389045.1 uncultured Clostridia bacterium
AGACGAGCTGCACGAGTCGCGCGCATGACAACAATAAAAGGCAGAATAGAAAAAGTCGACAGCAAGCAAATCAGAACCGTTACTTTGGTCGGCCAAGAAACGATCGAACTGCTTAAAGGGGAGACTTTTTTGGTGACCATTCCCGAGAGAAAAGGATACGACTTCGGCGGTTGGTTTTACGATTCGGCTTGTACTGAGCCGTATAAGACAACGGCTATAAAAAAAGATATTGTCCTATATCCCAAGTGGACGAAGAGTAGTTGGTAAGCCAACTGCTCTTTTTTGTTTATTCTGTCGTCCAATATCCACTTTCCCCTTTAGGCTGGTAATATCATCTTTCTTCCAAGTACTTTTTCTCGTCTTTAGTATCTTTTGTTTGGCTTTGATTTTCTATGAGTTGCAGTATCGCCTCTTTAACAGGAGTTATCCGTCCACGGCTTTCACCGACGGAGCAGCTTGTTGCCACCCATCTTTTTCTCCTCGGAAAACATATATTTCTCCATTACGAGGAATGACATCTCCTGCTTTGGCGCTTACAGCCTTTCGAACCGTGTCCGGGAAAAAATACCGCTGACCGCTCCGAAAAATGCGGATGGAACGTTCGGTAGGCAGCCCGCCCCTGCGCCCCATCCGCATCAAAAAACCGCTTTCACGGGAGCCCGTGAAAGCGGTTTTTGCCAAAGCAGAAGGCGTTTTTACACCATTCGTCTTTCCTGCCGCGAATATAAGTTTTTTACAGCGCCTTGTTTTACAGCGCCTTGTAAAGAGGATATTTTTCGCAGAGAAGCGCGATCTCCGAGCGGATATAGTCTGCCTTTTCCGCAAATTCCTCTCCCGCCGCAAGCCGGATCAGCCGGGCCAGCGTCACAAAATCGTCTTCTCTGAGGCCGCGCGTGGTCGCCGCCGGCGTTCCCAGACGGATTCCCGACGTGATGAAGGGGCTTTCGGGATCGTTCGGAATCGCGTTTTTGTTGACCGTGATATGCACCTCGTCCAGACGCTTTTCGAGTTCCTTTCCGGAGATGCCGAAATTGCGCAGATCGAGAAGAATCAGATGGTTGTCGGTTCCGCCCGACACCATGTTGAAGCCCTGCCTGGAAAGACCCTCGGCGAACGCTTTCGCGTTTTTGACGATCTGTTCCGCATAGGTTTTGAATTCGGGCTTGAGTGCCTCGCCGAAGGAGACCGCTTTGGCTGCGATGGTGTGCATCAGGGGGCCGCCCTGCGTGCCGGGGAAAATCGCCTTGTTGAACTTTTTGGCCAATTCTTCGTTGTTGGTCAGAATCATGCCGCCCCGCGGCCCGCGCAGGGTCTTGTGCGTCGTGGTGGTGACAACATCGGCATAAGGCAGGGGAGAGGGGTGAAGGCCGGCCGCCACCAGTCCGGCAATGTGCGCCATATCCACCATGAGAAGCGCACCGTTTTCATGGGCGATCTTGGCAAAGCGTTCAAAGTCGATGACACGAGGATAGGCCGAAGCGCCGGCCACGATCAGGCGGGGCTTGTGTTCCTTCGCCAGACGCTCCACCGCGTCGTAATCGATGCGTCCGCTTTCGGGATCCACGCCGTAGGGCACGAACCGATAGAGCATACCCGAGAGATTCACCGGGCTGCCGTGCGTCAGATGGCCGCCCTCGGCAAGGCTCATGCCGAGTACCGTGTCGCCGGGCTGCAGGAGAGCCACATAGACGGCGGTATTGGCCTGAGCGCCGCTGTGCGGCTGCACGTTGGCAAAGCCCGCGCCGAAGAGCTTTTTTGCCCGCTCGATCGCCAGATTCTCCACGATATCCACGCATCCGCAGCCGCCGTAATAGCGCTTGCCCGGATAGCCTTCCGCGTATTTGTTGGTCAGTACGCTGGCATTGGCCGCCATCACCGCCTCGGAAACAAAGTTTTCGGACGCGATCAGCTCGATGCCGTTCTGCTGGCGGTCAAGCTCTTTGCGCACGGCCGCTGCGACCTCGGGGTCAAATCCGGCAAGAAAATCCATATTTTCACAGATCATGTTGTGCTCTCCTTCACTTTTCACAAAAATCTTGGTTTTCTTTCATTATACACTCTTTTTTTCTTTTTGTAAAGGCCGGCTCCTCCAAATCAAGCAATTTTGTTGACATCCACAATTTTTGTTGCTATAATAATGTTAATTCCCACAAAAACAACGCAGGAAGAAAGGACGGCACAGTAGGTACAAACAAAATGACCGACATAAACAACACAAGAATTAAACTTTGGGAGAAGGATATTCCCTACTACAACGAAAATTGGGGGGATGAGCCATGTCTTTTTCCCTTTATGGCCAAAAGAACCGCCAAAGGCGAGCGCACAAACGTCTGCGTCATCATCGCTCCGGGCGGCGGATACGAGAACCGCTGCTTTGACCGTGAGGGCGAGCATGTCGCCAATATGTTTTGTGAAAACGGCATATCGGCCTTTGTCCTCAACTACCGTGTTGCACCGTATAGTAATCCTGCGATGCTGGAGGATGTGCTGCGTGCCGTTCGTGTGGCCCGCCGCGAGGCGACGAATTTCGGCTACGATCCCCACAAGATCGCCGTCATGGGCTTTTCGGCCGGCGGGCATCTCGCTTCGATGGCCCTGACCCATTTTGATTACGGCAAAAGGGACGGGGACGAGACCGACCGCATCTCCTCCCGCCCCGACGCCGGCATCCTCTGCTATCCGGTAATCACGCTCGGCGAGAAGACCCATGCCGGCTCCCGCCGAAACCTTCTGGGCGAGAAATGGCAGGACGAGGAGGAGGCGGCACGCTTCTCCTCCGAGAAGGCCGTGCGGGAGGATACGCCGCCCTGCTTTCTCTTCCACACCGCCTCCGACTCCGCGGTGCCGGCCGACAATTCCATGATGATGGCCGCCGCGCTGATGGCAAAAAAAATTCCGGTGGAGCTGCACATCTTTCCCTTCGCCGGCCACGGCATGGGGATGGGACAGGGCCCGGAAACGCTTCATGCCGCCCAATGGGTTCCGCTGGCGGTCCGCTATCTAAAAGACTATCTTGCATAGCATACATCCAAATTACCGGTATTGACAACACCAACCGGACCGAAAGCGCCTGCCGTTTTGCGGACAAATCTCTTTTCCGGCCGACGCGCGGCATTTTCGGATCCGACATGGATTTTTGCGCTGAAGTCTATAGCCGAGTGTCCCTTGTGCCCGACCTTTCTGCGAAACGGCAGCCGAAAAATTTATAGTCTCTATTTTCAATCATTCACAGTCACCAATTTCGACGAGAGAGAAATTAAGGATAACATCATGACGCTTCTTTTTATCGCGGACAGCAAAATTTATCGCCTCGACGAGGGGAAACTATCCGAAATCGAGAACGGGATTCTGGAAAAATACCGGGAAAAGCTCTATCAGAATGTAAAGCGCAGCGAATGGAAGAAAAACGGAAGCGGCGCCCGCTTTCTCGAACAGGCGGCGGCCGAAGACGCCGAAGAGAAGCTCCGCAATCTCTACTTCTGCACCGACGCGCTGGCCGTGACCGGAGACACCCTGCTTTTTTCCCAAACCATCGAAAACACCTCGGGCATCTACACCAAAACGGGGGAGAACGACGAGGGCATCGTACTGAGCGACAGCGGCACGCGCTACGGCGAATTCGACGAGCTGGACGGACAATTGGCCGTTTCCGCCTCTTTCGCGGGCGAGAGCCATATCGGCCTCATTCGCCCCGGTGTCGCCGAGTGCCGGCTTCTGACCGAGGGCGAGACGATCGACCGCCATCCCTTCTGGTCACGCTTCGAAAAGGACGTGATCTATTACAGCTCGGCCGGACTTGAAATCACCGGCAGCGCGGAGCGGCCCGAGGAAGCGGAAGG
>CALXKW010000181.1 GCA_944389045.1 uncultured Clostridia bacterium
CCCACCATTGAATTTTGTCTGAAAAACGATGAGCTCGGCGATCCGCTGATCAACGAATCCCACGCGCTGGCTCTGGAGCTTGCGAACGAGGAGGAGCTGAAGACGATTCACGCGCTGGCCTTCCGGATCAACGAACGGCTGACCGCCTTCTGGGCGGAATGCGGCATCACGCTGGTCGACTTCAAGCTCGAATTCGGCCGCACCGCCGACGGCCGCGTGATCCTCGCGGATGAAATCAGTCCCGACACCTGCCGCCTGTGGGACAAAAAAACCGGCGAAAAGCTCGACAAGGACCGTTTCCGAAGAGACCTCGGCGGCGTCGAGGAGGCCTATGCCGAAGTCATGAGCCGTCTTACGCGGCATCGTTAATGGAGGGATATGGATGGCAAACTGTGCAATTGTCGGAATCAACTGGGGCGACGAGGGGAAGGGACGGATGGTCGATCTTCTGACCGATGGCTTCGACGTCGTCGTCCGCTATCAGGGCGGCGGAAACGCCGGCCATACGGTCATCAACGAATACGGGAAATTTGCGCTCCACCTCCTTCCCTCGGGGATCTTCCGGCCGGGGGTGGTCAACATTCTCGGCAACGGCGTAGCGCTCGACGCCGAGAATCTCTGGCGGGAAATCGAAGAACTCACGCAAAAAGGGGTGACGATCGGGCCGGAAAATCTGAAGATCAGCGACCGCGCCTCCCTGCTCCTCCCCTGGCACCGAGACCTCGACGTGCTGGAGGAGGCGCGGCTGAAGGACAAACCTTACGGCTCGACCAAACAGGGGATCGCCCCCTTTTACTCGGACAAATACCAGAAGAAAACCATTCTTGCGGGAGAACTTTTCTACCCGGAAAAGCTGAAGGAACATCTTGCCGGTCTCGCGGAGTGGAAAAACCTCATTCTGACCCGGGTATACGGTGCCCCTCCCTATCCGCTCGAAAGGCTCATGGCCTGGATCGAAGAGTGGGGCGAAAAAATCAAGCCCTTTGTCTCGGATACCGGCGCTTATCTCAAAAAGGCGCGGACCGAGGGAAAACGGATTCTGTTTGAGGCGCAGCTCGGAGCCCTGCGCGACCTCGACTGCGGCATCTATCCCTACACCACCTCCTCAAACACGACGGCCGCCTACGCGCCGGTGGGCTCCGGACTCTCCTCGGCCGGAATCACCGACGTTGTCGGCGTCGTCAAGGCCTACTCCACCTGCGTGGGCGAGGGGCCTTTTGTCTGCGAGCTCTTCGGAGAAGAAGCCGAACGCCTGCGGAAGGCCGGCGCGGAATACGGCGCGAAAACCGGTCGGCCCCGCCGTGTGGGTCCGCTCGATCTGGTGGCAACCCGCTACGGCGCGGAGGTTCAGGCGGCCACCGAATTGGCCCTGACCAAGCTCGACGTCCTGAGCGGTTTTGATAAAATTCCGGTCTGCACGCGCTACCGCATCGGGGGAAAAGAGACCGACCGCTTTCCCTTCCCCGCCGCTCTCGACGGGGCCGAGCCGGTGATCGAATATTTCGACGGATGGCGCTCGGACATCTCAGGCGTCCGCCGTTTCGAAGACCTGCCGGAGGCGGCGCGGCGCTATGTTCTGTTCCTTGAAGAGAGCATCGGCTGCCCCATCACCTATATTTCCGTCGGCCCCGAACGGGACAGCATCATTCTGAGAAAACGAAATGCCGAAAAAGAAGGAGAACTTTCATGACAAACCGCTACGAATCCCCCCTGATCTCCCGCTACGCCTCCTCTTATATGACCTCCCTCTTTTCCCCCGATACCCGTTTCCGGACCTGGCGTAAGCTCTGGGTTTCCTTGGCCAGGGCGGAAAAGGAACTCGGACTTCCGATCACCGACGGACAGATCTCCGAGATGGAGGCACACATCGACGACATCGACTACGCGTGCGCAGAGGCCCGGGAAAAGGAAGTCCGCCACGATGTAATGGCACATATCTACGCCTTCGGCAAGGCCGCCCCCTCCGCCGCCGGCATTCTTCATCTGGGCGCCACCAGCTGCTACGTCACCGACAACGCCGACCTGATCCTCTACCGAAAGGCGCTCGTCTACCTGCGCGGAGAGCTTCTGAAGGTGATTGCCAATCTTGCCGACTTTGCCGAGGCCCACAAGGCGCTGCCGACCCTCGGCTATACGCATTATCAGCCGGCCCAGCTTGTGACGGTCGGGAAACGGGCAACGCTCTGGATGCAGGACTTTATGAGCGACCTTACGGAACTCGACTTCGTCCTCGACAATCTCTTTTTTCTCGGCTGCCGGGGCACGACCGGAACCGAAGCCAGCTTTCTCGAGCTCTTCGAGGGAGACAGGATGAAAATCGACGAGATGAACCGCCGGATTGCCGCCGACTTCGGCTTCGACCGCTGTTATGACGTCTGCGGACAGACCTATCCCCGCAAAACCGACAGCCGCATTCTCAACTGCCTCTCCTCGCTGGCGCAGAGCTGCTGCCGCATGGCAAACGACATCCGCCTGCTCCAGCATGACCGCCAGCTCGAGGAGCCCTTCGAAGAAAATCAAATCGGGTCCTCCGCCATGGCCTATAAGCGCAATCCGATGCGCTGCGAGCGGATCTGTTCGCTTTCGCGCTATCTGATGGCCGATGCGGCGAACGCCCCGATGACCGCCTCTCTGCAATGGCTGGAACGCACTCTGGACGATTCGGCGAACCGCCGCCTGTCGATGCCGGAGGGCTTTTTCTGTGCGGACGCCATCCTGCGCCTTGCACAGAACGTCACCGGCGGACTTCGGGTCAACGAAAAGGTCATCGATAAGGCGGTGCGGGAATACCTGCCCTTCATCGCCACCGAAAACCTTCTGATGGAGGCGGTGAAGCGCGGGAAAGACCGCCAGAAGCTTCACGAAATCATCCGGCGCGCCTCAATGGAAGCGACCGAAAAGATGAAAAACGGCGGGGCGTGCGACCTGCTTTCCCGTCTGGCGGCCGAGAAGGAATTCGGCCTCAGCGAGAGCGAAATGGAGGCCCTGCTCGATCCCTCCCTCTACACCGGGCGCTGCGAAGAGCAGGTCGAGAACTACGTCCGCAAGATCCGTCCGTATCTTGCGGGAATCCGGCGCGAAAACGCCGCGATCGAGCTCTAAAAGCGAAAGGATCGAAATACAATGACAAAAGAGAAAATCCTCGTCCTCGATTTCGGAGGACAGTACAGCCAGCTGATCGCGCGCCGGGTCCGGGAACTGCAGGTCTACGCCGAAATTGCTCCCTGCCGTACGGTTTTTGCCGAAGATATCCGAAAGGAGGGATACCGGGGCATTATTTTCTCCGGGGGGCCGAGCAGCGTCTGCGACAGCGCCTCCCCGCACTGCGACCCGGCCATTCTGAGCGCCGGCGTCCCGATCCTCGGCATCTGCTACGGCGCCCAGCTGATGGCCGTTCTCTTGGGCGGCACGGTCGCAAAGGCCGAGGCGGGAAGCGAATACGGCAAGACGCTCGTCCGGGTCTCGGAAAACCCGCTCTTTCAAAATATGCCGTCCGAAAGCGCCGTCTTCATGAGCCATACCGATTACATCGAAAGGCCGCCCGAAGGCTTCTCGGTGATCGCCCGTACCGACCGGTGTCCCTGCGCGGCGATGGGAAACGACGGGAAAAAGCTCTACGGCGTGCAGTTTCATCCCGAGGTCACGCACACGCTCTGCGGCCGGGAGATCCTTTCCAATTTTCTCTTTTCGATCTGCGGCTGTCGGAAAGAATGGACGATGGAGGATTACGCTGCAGAGAGCATTGCGCGTTTGCATAAAAAGCTTGCCGGAAAAAAAGTGCTGCTGGCCCTCTCGGTCGGGGTGGATTCCTCGG
>CALXKW010000182.1 GCA_944389045.1 uncultured Clostridia bacterium
CGATCAGAATGCCTACGGACAGCTTATCGTCGAGAAAGCGGCTCTTGATATACCCCGAAGGCGTGACCCGTGTGCGGGGATCGAAACAGACGATATCCCCCACCTCGATGCCGAGCGCTCGGATGTCATCGGCCGAGTTTCCCTCTTCGTCCAGCACGACCTCGGTGCTGTCGAAATTGCGGGCCGCGGAGCCGTAGCTTCCGTTCACATGAACCGAGGCGTTGCAGAGCTGAAGCGTTCCTTCATACACCCTGCCGTCTCGGGTATAGACCCGGAGATTTTCGGTTTCGGTGTTCTCGGCCCGAAGACCGCCAAGGCTCGTCAGACGCAGTCGGCCGTTTCCTTTGATTTCGGCAACCATTCCGCCCAAGGTGTCCGTATGCGCTTCCAAAAGAAGGGCGTCGTCCGCATCCGTCCCGCCAAGATCGACGAGAACGCCGCCCTTTCTCGTCCGCACGGCCGAAAAACCGAGGGATGAGAAGGCTTTTTGCACCCAGAGAGCAGCCTTTTCGGTGAAGCCGGAGGGGCTGTCTATGGCAAGAAGACGCACGGCCTGTTCTACCGCGTAATTTGCGTATTCGATTTCCATATAATTTCCTCTCTATTGAATCTTGATTTTTCCTGTCCCTGTTATTTTACCGTTTCCCTTCCGTCTTGTCAAGTATATTCACTCTTTCGACGGACACAGAATCCTATTCTCTCTTTCGTCAAAAAGCTTTGTTTTCTACCGCCCCAAAAGACACCGTTTACCTTCTACCGTGAACCCGACGGTTAATCCCGCCGCAAATCCGACGGCATTTTCAACACCTGAGAAAAAACTCTGTTTTCGCCTGACCGACCGGCAGACGCTTCGACGAACGCTCCAAACGCTTTTCTTCTCCAAAAAATGAAGACAGGGCTTGTCCATATGGCCAAGATTGTCGAAATGTCGAAAAAGAAATGTTCCACGTTTGTCAGCTATTTGTTTGCGCCTCATAGCTTTTGATGTCTTTTTGTCATAGGAGAAAATTACCGGTTTCCTTGTAAGGATTCCATTTCTATTTTACTATTTTCCGGGAAATAAAAAGACGAAAAAGTATGGGATTGATTCTTTACCAAAGAAACAAGCCGACATCCTTTTACCGCCAAGGAGCAATTTCCTTCGGGGATCGGATTCGGCTTGTTCTTTCTCGGGACTTTGTTTTTGGTGTTGATTTCCTGCTGCGTATTACGCCATCAAAACCTGCACCAGCATGAAAACAATCGCACCTATCATCAAAAAGCCGAGAATGCCACAGGTAATTTTCACCCAGAGCCGGGACGTATAGTTTTCCTGATTCTTTTTGTTCGCCATTTTGGTTTCCTCCGAATTTATCATTAATTTTATTCTATGATCAAACTTATTTTGTCACTCTATCAAGGATATCTGCTGTTTTCGTATATCGTGCTCGGTAAGCTTGATTCCCTTGGCGGGAATCTTCAGACGGCGATAAGCCGACGGCTGTTCATACGGGCAGTCGGAAGCCGAAAAGGCCTCGACAACACGTCCTCCTTTTTTCAGATCGAAGACCGCAACGCCTCTGGAAGTGCGCGTCGCGTTGACCGGAATCAGAGAGGTGTTCAGCGTAACGGCTGTTTTGGCGTCCGATACCAGAACGATTTCGAACGGTTCTTCCTCATAGAAAATCGCCGTGATCGGCGAGGCGGTGGAATACGCCCCCGTCAGCTTACTGCGAAGCGATTTGGTCTCATAAGCTGTCACCGGTACGCGGACCGCCTTCCCGTTTTCAAAGATGAAGATAAAATGGTGATTTTCGTTGTATTCCGAAAGGCTTTTGCCGAACAGACAGCGCTCCTCCGCGTCAAACTTCAGCTTGGCGGGAACATAGTCTCCCAAAGCGGAGGCTTTGGTGCAGTCAAACGCCGCAACCTGCGATTTGTAGCACTGTCCGCGGTCCGAGAAGAAGATCAGCTTCTTCGTGTTGTCGCTCTCCTCGGCCATCCGCAAAAAATCGCCCTCCTTGAACTTCAGCTCGTCGCTGCCGCGCAGCGACTGCATGGTGATCTTCTTGAAATAGCCTTCCCGGGAGAGCACAATGCGAACCGGATAGTTTTCGACCTCCGGGGCGACCTTGGGAGCCGCCTTGATCGTTTCCTCGTAGATCAGCTGTGTCCGCCGAGGCATGCCGAACTTCCGCTTGACCTCCATCAGCTGCCGCGCGATATACTTCTTCAGCCGGGCGTCGCTCTTCACAAGGTCGTTCAGATCCTCGATCTCCTTACGGAGCTCTTCAAGCTCCTTGACCCGGTCGAGAATATACTCCTTGTTGAGGTTCCGGAGTTTGATTTCGGCGATATATTCGGCCTGAATCTGATCGATCGAAAACCCCTCCATCAGATTCGGCACGACGTCTTTGTCGTTTTTGGTCTCACGAACGATCTTGATGGCGAGATCGATGTCGAGAAGAATTTTGCCGAGCGCCACCAGTAGATGCATCCGCTCCTGTTTTTTCTTCAGATCGTAGGAAAGCTCGCGCTTCACGCAGCTCATGCGGAAACGGATCCATTCCTTCAGAATCCCCACGATTCCTGTCTGAACCGGCGTGCCGTCGATCAGCACGTTGAAATTGCAGGAAAAATCGTCCTGAAGCGCGGTCATGGCATAGAGCTTTTCCATCAGCGCGTCGGGATCTACTCCGCGCTTTAGGTCGAGCGTCAGCTTGAAGCCGTTGCGGTCGATCTCGTTCCGGAAATCGGAAATTTCCTTCAGCTTTCCCTCCTTGACAAGCTCGGTCAGCTTCTTCATGATGATTTCCAAGGAGGTCGAATAGGGAATCTGTACAATGTCGATGCAGTTGGCCTCTTTGTCGTAGGAATAGCGGGCGCGCATACGGAACGACCCTTTGCCTGTTTCGTAAATGTGCAGAAGCTGCTCTCTGTTGTAGAGCAGAAAGGCGCCGCCGGGAAAATCGGGAGCCTTTACAATTTCAAGAAGCTTTTCCGCCGTCGTGTCGGGATCCTTCAGAATCTCAATGGTTCCGTCGCAGATCTCGGCCAGATTGAAGGAACAGATCCGGCTGGCCATGCCCACGGCGATCCCCATGTTGGCCGATACGAGAATGTTCGGAAACGAGGTGGGAAGAAGCACCGGCTCCTTCATGGTGTTGTCGTAGTTGGGAACGAGATCGACCGCATCCTTGTCGATCCCGCCGAAAATCTCGCTGCAAAAGGGATCGAGCTTGACTTCGGTATAGCGCGAAGCGGCGTAGGCCATTTCACTGCTGTACTGTTTGCCGAAGGTGCCTTTCGAATCGATAAAAGGGTGTAAAAGCGCTTCGTTCCCGCGGGTCAGACGCACCAGCGTCTCGTAGATCGAGGCGTCACCGTGCGGATTCAGCTTCATGGTCTGCCCCACCACGTTGGTGCTCTTGGTGCGGGGACCATTCATAAGCCCCATTTTATACATCGTATAAAGCACCTTGCGGTGAGCGGGCTTGAAGCCGTCGATCTCCGGAATGGCGCGGGAGATGATGACGCTCATCGCATAGGGCATGTAGTTTTTCTCCACAGTCTCGGTGATCCTCTGGTCGACGATAGGCGCCGAACCGAGAAAGAGATCCTCCTGCTCCAAAGCTCTGTTTCTTTTTCTTTTTGCCATTTCAAACTATCCTGTTCGTTCTTGGATTATGGATTCACGAAATTGCGATCACGGTATACCCCGACGCCTTCAGAAGCCGATTG
>CALXKW010000183.1 GCA_944389045.1 uncultured Clostridia bacterium
CGGCTTCCCCGGGGGAGGACCTGCCGGTTTCGATCCGTGATCTCCCGGTCGAGAATTTCATACTCCTCGCTCACGCTTTTCAGACGGCCCGCGCGGCCGGCCGCTGCCGCGAGTCCGACGCCGTCAGGAAAGCCGGATCTGTCGGAAAGAGCGGCTTTACTCGAAGGACCCTTCCCGCCGGAGCGGAAAAGATTCTCCGAACTGCCGCCTTCGTCCTCCGAGAAGAAAAAGGAGGCCTTCCCGGAATCCTCTTCCGATAAGAAGCAGCGGCAGAGCGCCTCGCTTTGTCCGCAAAGGGTGCAGACCCGCTGCTTTCGGGCGTAAAAATCCTCGATGTCGGACAAAACCTTGTCCTCCGCCCAGATAAAGCGGCTGATTCTGCCCGCTTCGTTTCTGTAGAAACAGACGACCAGCGTCGCCGCGCCCTCGTCCCCGTCCCTGGCAAGCGCCGCGCTCTCTTCGTCGGAGAGGCAGTAGCGGCGGCTCACCTCCTCGGCGGTCGTGTCGAAGACCAGAAAACAGTACTCCATGTCCTCCACCTCGTAGATTCCGGGCTGTCCCACAAAATCGAGAGGGCTGATCCCGCTGATCTTCACCGATCCCACCTCGCCGGAGTGAAGAGCCTCGTTGTCCCATTCCACAAGTGTCACCGCACCGCCGTAAATGTAGGTGTAACGCTCCTCCATATCGTTGAAGCGCTCCATCGGGAGGCGGTCGCGCAGGGAGAGGAGAAGCGACTCGATCGAGCGGGCGTTTTGCTCCTTCCCTGCATCCTTGTGGTAGCTTGTGACCTTCGGTGCGGGGATCTCGGTGGAGACCTGACTTTCGATCAGCTCGTAAGTGATGTTCCGCACGGTGCTCACCGGGATCCCGCCGTCGGTCTCCCGGCTGCCCTTGTACTGGGCGTCATGCCGCCGGAAGGCCTCGTAGAGGCTCTCCTGTTTCTCGCGCGCTGCCTGATAGAGCTCTTCGAAAAAGAGCAGGCGATTGGTATTTGGTACTTTCATGCTTTTCTCCTTGTCTCTTCTGGAATCCTGAATCCTGAATCCTAAGGCCGCCGATCCAAAATCCCGAACCCCGCACTTTGTTTCCGCCCCTCCCGATACCGGATTCCGCTTCCCGGAAGGTTCGAAAAATCCTTGGGCCAATCCTGCCCACGGCGGCAGGAGCCCTATCTTCCCGCCCACATCCCCGCCCGCATCCCTGCGCCAAGTCCCGCGCCAAGTCCCGCGGCTTTCGGGCCGGCCCGGCCTGCGTCCGGCCGACGCAGATCCTCTTCTCTTCCTCTCTCCCTCTCCCTCGGCTCCCATCCTCCCGCCTTCCGCCGCCGGCGCTTTTTTGTCACTCCGCCGGCCCTTCCCCTCTCCATTTGCTTTCGAGATGCCGCCGCTCGGCATCGCTTGCGGCGTAGTAGTCCTCCCACATGTCTTCGGTCCAGCCGACGTGCCGCGCCGCGCTCTTCTTTTCGGGAGCGCGGTACCAAAAGACTGCGAAATAGCGCAGGGCGTCGGGCGCGTGCGTCAGCTCGTGGGGCTCCCGGGCGGCATCGCAGGGATTTTTCTCGTCGGTCATCAGAGACTCCATCGTGCGGATCAGATGGCGGCAGGTCGAAAATATGCGAAGCCGCGGGGCCGAGCCGTCCTCGGGAGTGGGACGGCATTTCAAGAGCTCCTTCAGATAGAGCCAGCCGGTGATGCGGTCGTTCGAGCTTTTGGTAAGACGCAGGCCCTGTTCCTCAAACCCGGCTGCCTGGCTTTTGCCGCTGGTCAGTTCCCGGGCAAAGAGATCGGGGGGCGCCAGGCGGGCGCGGGGCAGCTTCCATTCCTCGCCGTTGTAGCCGTCGGCCTGATGGATTTTCTCCGAGGCTTCGGACAGAAGCAGGCCGCTCTTGTAGATCTCGTGGAAGACATAGCAGTTCTGATGGGAGTCCACGGCGATCTTGTAGTGCGCCAGCATGTCGAGGCCGTAATCCATGGTGGAATAGATCAGCCAGTCGCGCGGGATCGGAAAGGGCTCGCAGACATGAAGCGCCCGGTCGAACTCATGGAAGAAACGTCCGCCCGGGTCGGAGAGCGCCTCCTCCGCCGAACGGGGATATTCCTGCCGCACCCTCTCCCCCAGATCGCGCTTTGTCGCCTCGTACCATGCGGGCGTGCGGGCGGGGTCGGCGAAGACCGGGATGAAGACTTTCCGGAAGTTGTTCTCCTCCCGCCAAAGCTCCTCAAACAGACTGCCGCGCTTCATCGTGGAGATCCCGATCACCTGTCCGCCGGTGGGGCGGTTGATGGTCGGATAGGCCGAGGTCCAGATCTCCCGCGCCCAGCCCTGAAAGGCCCACTCGTCGATAAGAAGGATGTTGGCCGTGAAGGAGCGCCCGGCGCTCTTCGAGGCAGCGAAGCTCTTGAAAAGGCTCTTCTTCCGCCCACCCTCCGAAAAGAGCAGAACCTCGCTCTTTTTCACCGTGTACGAGATCCCGCCGCCCTTTAAAAGCGAGGTCATGTTGTCCAGAAGGAGGCCGAAGCGGCGTACCAGCTCGTTGGCGTCGTTCTGGCTCTTCGAGAGGGCGATCACCGTATGCCCGCCGTGAAAGATCAGATCGTGGGCGCAGTACATCAGCGCCACCCAGGTGATGCCGGTCTGCCGGGCCTTCAGAAAGAGCGTAAAACGGCTGTCCCGCAGGGTAAGAAGCGCCTTTTCCTGCTCCTTCCAGGGCCGGAAGCGCACCACCACGCCGGGGGCGTCCTTGTCCTCGAAATAACAGTACCTGCGGACGAAATAGAGAAGGTCGCCCGCGGCATAGTCAAATTCGAGCGCCCGAAGAGCGTTCAGCTTGTCAGAGAGCTCCTTTTGCATCCGAAAGCCTCTCCCACAGATTGGCAAGAAGCGCCCGATCGCCTTCGGAAAGGGCCTCGGCCTCTTCCTTGTCCCGGCCTCCCCCTTTGCCGCCGGGCGCCATGCCGAACTCACTGCTCAGAAGAAATTTGGCCGCACTCACGTTGACCCGTTCGCTGAGAGCGGCGTCGATGAGAAGCTGACGCAGAACTTCAAAGGCGTGACCGCAGGCGCGGTCAAAATCAGAGTGCTCCGCCCGCCAGCGCTCGATATCCGAGAGCGACGCGCCCACCTTCTCGGCGAAGGAGACGAGGGAAGGTGCGCCCACGACCGTTCCCTTCTCGTTCTCCCGCAGAGAAGAAAAATGCTCAAGAAGCGTCTCGCAGTATTTTTTTCGGTAAACCGCTCCCATGCTCTCCCCTCCCCGGTGATTTTGCGAGGGAAGAGAGCCGCCCTCTTCCCTTCGCAGCCCTATCTTACACCGGCTATCACTCAAAATAATTACACCCTCGAAAAAAGAACCGGCTTTTTTCCTTACAAGCCGCATCGGCCAAGCTTCCCTGCGGCAAACTTTTCCCGACTCCTTTTTCTGCCTTTTTTCCGCACCGCTCTTCGCCGCTGTTCTTTTCTCTGACCTCTTTCTTCCGAAAATTTTAGTTCTTTTCTTCCCGATCCCTGCACCTCTTCCCTCTCCTCCGCCGTCCCTCAACAGATCCCGATTTTCCGATACCCGATACCGGTCCCGCTTCCTTCTTCCCGTCTTCCCGCTTCCTTACGACCAAAGTCAGGACCACCGGTAAACCGGTGGCTTGCACAGCCCCTAAAAGGGGCAACTACAGGCAGAGCCCCTAAAGGG
>CALXKW010000184.1 GCA_944389045.1 uncultured Clostridia bacterium
CGTCTCACCGCTGTCCGCGTACGACTATGTGGTCGCTGCGGTGGACACCGTCAGCGCCAAGATCGAGATCGTGACCCGCGCGCAAAAAGCGGGTGTTAAGGTGATTTCGGCCATGGGGGCGGGAAATAAAACCGATCCCACCCGGTTCGAGGTGACCGATCTCTACAAGACCTCGGTCTGTCCGCTGGCCCGCGTCATGCGGCGGGAGCTGAAGGCGCGCGGTGTCACCTCTCTTAAGGTCGTCTATTCCCGTGAGGAGGCACACCGTGCGCGGGGGGCGGAGAGAACGGTGGCCAGCGCGGCGTTTGTTCCCTCGGTCTGCGGCCTTCTGCTCGCCCGCGAGGTGATAATGGATCTGATTTCTTCATGTCGGCATTCGGATATAACGGATGACTCATAACGTCGATATGACGGTAGTGGCGGCAGATTCATGATAACGACAGCAGGTTCAAGATATCCGATTCAAAATGACGGCGGATTCCAGATCGTCTGAACGGCCGGGCCCGCAAGAGGCGGTGTTTTTCCTGTTTTTACGGAGCGTAAGGTCTTTTCGGTAATTTTACATAAGGAGATTGAGCGATGAATAAGTCCAAACTGATTCTGACAGTCCTTTTGGCGCTGGCGGCTGTGATGCTTCTGGCCGCCTGCGGAAGCCATAACCCGGACAGCACGGGGAGTACGGAGGGGCCTGGGACGACCTCGTCCGCAGCTCCGGCGGACACGTCCGCGGCCGCCCCGACACAGCTTTCCTCGATCCGGATCGGCGACCGGGATCTTTCCGAGTATACCATTGTATACGCTCAGAGCGAGTACAGCAAGTACCTGAAAATTTCGCAGTACCGGAAGCTTTTCCCGGTTTACGATTTTGACCGGGAGACGGCCGAGCGGCTCTCCGACCTGATCTATACGGTTTCGGGCATCCGTCTTCCCGTGGCGGAGGATAAGAGCACCGAGGCGGGAGAGTGCGAGATTCTTGTGGGAAATACCAACCGGACCGATGTGATGAGCGCTCTCGATCTCTACGCCCTCGAAAGCGACGATTACGCGATCGCCGTCCATGAGGGCAGGATGGCGGTCTGCGGAGGGGAGTACGGTACGACCTGGCACGCGGTCGATTATCTGGAAACGCTCTTTTCCGAAACGCTGGCCGCGGGAAAGACCGAGCTTGCTTTCGATGCGGAATATTCCTATTCTTCTACTTATCACTTGACCCGCATCGGCTGTATCGGAGACAGCATCACCGAGGGCGTGGGCTCAACCAATTCCGCGATTTTCTCCTATCCGGCGCAGCTCGGCCGCTATCTCTGGAAGGATGCGCTGGTGATCAATTTCGGAAACAGCGGCAAGACCATGCGTAACGATCTTGCGGATTCTTATATCAGAACCTCCACCTATTCCGACGCGCTGCGGCAGGCGGCAAACATCGATATTTTTACCGTCATGCTGGGAACAAACGATTCCAACCGCGATCGGGACTGGACCGAGGCCGATTCGAAGCTTTATAACGACAGCTGCCGGTCGATTTTCTCGGCTTTGAAAAAGAAGAACGCCGATCTGCGCTTTGTTCTGGCCAACTGCCCCGCCTATTTCGGAAGCGACGGGTTCGGAAGCGCTACGGTGCGGAATCTGCAGGAGGCTCTTGTGAAGACGCTGAACGACGAAGGGTTTCCGACCGCATTTTATGACATGTATGCGACGACTAAGGGAATGAGAAGCCTGTTCCCGGACAGCCTTCACCCCAACGACGAGGGACATATGAAGATGGCGGAGGCCTTTGCCGGAGCGCTCGGAGAGCTTATTGACAGGGATACATCGAACAAGTAAGCAGAGAAGCGCTGAGAGAGTCTTTTTCGTTTTTCTTGCTTTTTGTACAGCCCGCCGTCTGACTATTGCTCGGCGCCCGACCGGATTTTTTCGGTCGGGCGTCCTCTTTTGTGGATTTTATCATTGGGATTTGAAAAAAGACTGTGTTTTTTTTATTGTATAACAAGAAAAGACATATTTTTTAATAAAAAACAGACTTAAAATTGAACGTAGGATATGATATAATAATAAAACAAAAGGCTGGAGAAGAGGATGCCTCTTATCTGAGCCGCCAATAAAAAAGGGCGGTTCTTCTTGGGAAAGGGAGAGCTGTCCGGAGGAGGAGTTATGCTTCAGAAAAGAAAAGTCGGACACGGCCTGATGCTGCTTGCGCTGGTACTGGTGCTTTTTATCACGATCTTTTCGCTGGCCGCCTGCAAAGACGGGGGCGACGATACGACCGAGGGCTCCGGAACCGGGGATAACACGTCGGGAAACGTCGACGATACAACAGGAGGAAATATGGAGCCAGATGAACTTACGATTTCCAAAATGACGGTCAACATGGCCGACGTGGCGCTGGGAATCGACTCCAATCCCGCTTTCGGCTGGACGCTGAACGGCGGAAGAGACAACAACGCCCAGAAGGCTTACCAGATCAAGGTTTTCTCAAATAAGAGCAAAGCCGAGGCCGGGGAGGCCGACATGTGGGACAGCGGAAGGGTGGAATCCTCGAACCTGACCTCGGTTTCCTATCAGGGAGAGACGCTTTCCTCTACCGCGACCTATTACTGGACCGTGAAGGTCTGGGACAAGTATGACGAAACCGCCGAGAGCGACCCCGTCGAGTTCCGCACCGGTATTTTTGCCGGCGACGAGTGGCAGGGCGAGTGGATCGGCGCCCCTGCCAACAAGGTTCAGTTCAATCTGACCGGTTCGAGCTGGATCTGGTATTCGGGCAAGAATAACCAGACGGCCGCGGACGGCGGTCTTGCCGCCGGAACGGTCTATTTCCGGAGCCTCTTTACCCCTAAGGCGGGCAAGACCGTGGAAAGCGCTTACTTTGTCTTTACCGCTGACGACTACGGCACGCTTTATGTCAACGGAACCGCGGCGCTCGATATCCCCAACCAGACCGATATCTGGAAGGTCGGCAACGTGGTGAACATCACGGAGGTTCTGACGAGCGGTCAGAATGTGATCGCGGCCAAGATCACCAACGCTCTTACCGGATACGCGGGCTTTGTGGGCAAGCTTTTTGTCACCTATACCGACGGTACGACCGAGACCAAGGGCACCGACCGCACCTGGAAGGTGAGTACCAGCGGACCTTCGGGCTGGAACACGGCCGATTATGACGATTCCGCCTGGAAAACGCCCGACCAGTATGTCTCTTACGGCGGCGCTCCGTGGAACAACCAGTGCGTCATCAGCAACGAGGGCGACCGCGCGGCGGTTCTGCTCCGCAAGGAGTTTGCGACAAAAAAGGAGATCGCCGAGGCCACGGTGTATATGAGCGGCATCGGCTATTCGATCCTCTCGATCAACGGCAAGCTTGCCGACGACTGCTTCCTCGATCCCTGCAATACGCAGTATAACAAGACGGTTCTCTACCGCACCTTCGATGTGACTTCGCTTCTTCTGGAGAATCAGGACAACGCCATCGCCGTGGAGCTGGGCAACGGCTTCTATAAGGAGGAGGGCGGCGTCTGGAACTGGGGCTCCGCCGAGTGGAAGGATGATCCCAAACTCCTCTTCTACATGATTATCCGCTATGCGGACGGCACTACCGAGACGGTGGTTTCGGATACCAGCTGGAAGGTGACGACCGACGGCCCCATCACCTTCAACAGCATTTATTACGGCGAGTATTAC
>CALXKW010000185.1 GCA_944389045.1 uncultured Clostridia bacterium
CGACCATGGTGCTGGAAAGTCTGGTGCCGGCACTCGACGCGATGATACACGGAAGGCGCCTGCCCGAGCACGTCCTTGAGATCCGTGCCGACGGCATACGGCATGTCAAGCCGATCGACGCGGCGCCGATCGGCGTCAATGTCCGTTCTACCGTGGCGACCTACGCGGGCGTACACGACGAATTGCGAAAGCTCTACGCGCGGTCCGGTGAGGCCGGGGAAAAGGGGCTGAAAGCCGGCGATTTTTCCTACAATACCGGCCGTCTGCGCTGTCCGGGCTGCGACGGAACCGGCGTCGTCGTCCTCGACGTCCAGTTTCTGCCCGATGTCAGCATTCCCTGTCCGGACTGCCGCGGTTCGCGGTATGCCAAAGAGGCCTATGACATAAAGCTGACGAACCGGGAGGGAAGGTTCTGTTCTCTGCCGGAGCTTATGGAGATGGACGTCGATTCCGCTCTTGCGTTCTGTGGGGAGAGAAAAAATGTTGTTCAGAAATTGAAGATTTTGCAGGAGCTCGGGTTGGGTTATCTTACGCTCGGCGAGGAAACGCCGGGTCTTTCGGGCGGGGAAGCACAGCGGCTGAAGCTTGCCGATGAGATCGGAAAGAGGCAGGCCGATTCGCTCTTTGTCTTTGACGAGCCGTCGATCGGACTGCACCCGCTCGACGTGCGGGTCCTGCTTTGTGTGTTTCAGACCCTGCTCGATCACGGCGCTACCGTGGTCGTGATCGAGCACGATCTCGATATCATCCGCAACGCGGACTATATCCTCGATATGGGTCCGGGCGGGGGAGAGGAGGGCGGCCGGATCGTCGCCCAGGGCACGCCGGCGGAAATTGCCGGGGATCCGAACAGTATTACGGGAAGATATTTGTGAGCTGCAAAACGCATTTCACGCAAGACGCTTCCGGCGTCCGGCGATGGCGCATTGGCTGCCTGTATCGTGCTTTTCTTGCAAATTGCTTTTTTTGAATTGGTTTTGTGTTTTTTGTCGGCTTGAATCTTGTATTTCCTTTTCCCATTTGCTATAATAACGAAAACAGAAAGCCCGCCCTTTGAAAAAAAGCGCGGTTTTTATGAGAAGGAGTAAGAAGTTTTGACGCGAGAGGAAGTTTTTCAAAACGCTCTGTGGCTGTCGGCCGCAGAGCAGGACGGGGCGGAGCGCTGGCATTTTCCGGTTTTGAGGGGGCGCTTTTGCGTGCATGGGGTGAAGAAGGCCACGCTCTATGTTCTGGGTCTCGGTTTTTTCCATTGCTATCTCAACGGCAAAAGGGTCGGGGAGGACCTGTTTCTCCCCCTCAACAGCGATTATGAGCCGCGTCCGAACTATCCGGAGGGCGAAATTCTGAGCGGGCACCGCGTCTATGTCCCGCAGTATGACGTCACCGGGATGCTCAAAGAGGGGGAGAACCTCCTCGCCCTTCATTTCGGCGGAGGCTGGTATACCTTTGAGGATGCGCGCTTCGGCGGGCCCAAGGCCATCTGGCGGATTTTCGGAGAGGATGAGAACGGGCCCTTTTCGTTCGTCTCCTCGACCGAGGATCGGATCCACGACAGCTTTGTGAAGGACGGCTCGCTCCCCAGCTTTGAAACGCAGGACTATCTTTCGGATACGCCGGAATCCTTCGGAATGGAATTCGACGATTCGGCGTGGGAGAAGGCAGTGCCCGCCCCTCCGCTCGAGACCGAGTATCTCTTCAGCGACTGTCCCGCCGACCGTGTGTGTGCGCGTCTTTCGGTCAGACTCCTTGGTACGACCGAGGACGGTCATCTCTATGACTGCGGGCAGAACACCACCGGCTATCCGGTTCTGAAGCTTCTCGGAAAAAGGGGAGAGACCGTCACGGTCCGGTTTTCGGAGGAGCTCACGCCGGAAGGGACACTGAATCCCTATCATGCCTACCGGCAGAGGGTCGTTTACCGCACCGACGGCGAGGCACGCACGGTGCGTCCGCTCTTTACCTGGTTCGGTTTCCGCTATTTTACGGTATCGGGAGACGCCGAGGTGCTGGGTGTAGAGGTGGTACACAGCGACGTGCGGGCAAGCGGCTTTTTCGAATCGGACAATCCGCTTCTGAACTGGCTTCACGACACTTTCCGAAACACGCAGCTCACTAACATGCACGCCGGAATCCCCTCCGACTGCCCGCACATCGAGAGGCGGGGGTATACTGGGGACGGGCAGCTGGTCTGTCATGCCGCAATGGATCTTCTGGACGCCGAGTCCTTCTACCGCAAGTGGATATCGGACATCGCCGACTGTCAGGATAAGCTCTCTGGCCATGTGCAGTACACCGCGCCCTATACCCGCTGCGGCGGCGGTCCCGGTGGCTGGGGCTGTGCGATCGTCGAGGTGCCCTATCAGTACTATCGGCACTATGGCAAAACCGATCTCTTCGCCGCGCTCTACCCCGGGATGCTCCGCTATTTTGACTATCTGGAGGCGCATTCCTGCCGGGACGTCGTGGTAAGCGATCAGGAGGGCGCCTGGTGTCTTGGGGACTGGTGTACGCCCGAGAGCATTCTGCTGCCTCCCCCCTTTGTCAACAACTATTTTTATGTGAGATCGCTGCTTCGGGTGATCGAGCTTGCCGCCCTGATCGGAAAGGAGGCGGACATTCCGCTTCTTGAAGAGCGCGCCGCCCGGAAAAAAGAGACCCTTACCGCATGCTATTTCAATCCGATGGACGGCAATTTTCTCGGCTGCCGGCAGGGGGCCAACGCCTTTATGCTCGACATCGGACTGGGAGATGAGAGGACCTATCGAAATCTTGTCGCCTATTACCGCAATCTCAAGCGTTTTGACACCGGGATCTTCGGCACCGAGATTGTCACCCGACTGCTCTTTGAGCGAGGCGACGGACAGCTCGCCGTCGATCTGCTCCTGTCTGAGGACAAAATCTCGTACGACGGGATGCGCCGTGCCGGCGCCACTACCATTTGGGAATACTGGCCCGGCTCTCTGTACGACCGTTCGCACAATCATCCCATGTTCGGGGCGGCCGTGGCCTGTCTCTACGATTATCTTCTCGGAATCGGCGGAAGCGCGGGCTATCGGAAGCTTGTGATCGCTCCGGTTTTGGCGGAGGGAATCGGCCGCCTTGCCGGAGGACGCGAAATTCCCGGCGGCAGGGTGACGGTGTTTTATGAGAAGCGGGAAAATACCGTCTCGTTCCGCATCGGCATTCCCGAAGAGCAGACGGCGGTCTTTGTCTTTGCGGGCGAGCGCTATCCTCTGACGGCGGGAGAAAACTTTTTTGAATTTCCGATGCCGGAGAAAAAGACGGCCGGCGCTTAATCGGGCGTTCGGAGGGAACGCGGCGGACAGCGGATAGAAATAAAAAACGTCCATAAAAAGCGGACGGCTGCAAAAAAGAACGCCTGTGAGAAAAAATCGGGTAGAGAAAGATCGGCGCTTCGGGTTTCTGACAGGCAAAAAACAGGATTTGAATTTTTTCAAATCCTGTTTTCTTGTGCGCTTGGCGGCGCACGTTTCTAACGGGTGCAAGTCCCAAATCCGCCCGGTAGCGGGAAGGACATAGCCGAAGGCAAGGGTGTCCACTGTGAGGTGGAATCTGAAGGAAGCCGGATGTGGGAAAGCTACTAACCCACGGG
>CALXKW010000186.1 GCA_944389045.1 uncultured Clostridia bacterium
TAGGTTCCGCGGGACATAGTCCCGGCGGTCATAAAGACCGCAGAGAAAGGAGGTCAGCGACTCGCCGTCCACGAGCTTCTCCCCCGAAAAGACGAAATTGTCCGAATCGATCACCGCCCCGTCGCGTACATAGTAAACCGCAAGGCAGGAGGACAGCTCATGCGTATAAAGCGCCAAAACGTCGTATTCGTCTCCCGGCGCCCCCACAATCATCTGCTTGTCCCACAGAAGGGAGAGAGACCGGATCCGATCCCGATAGAGAGCCGCCGCCTCAAAAGCGAGATTCTCGGAAGCAAAACGCATTTTTTCCTCAAGAGACCTCTTTACCTCGCCGAAATTACCCCGCAGAAAAGAGAGAATTTCCCGAAAGCCTTCCCGGTATTCCTCCACGCTCACCTTTCCCGAGCAAACCGCGCAGCACTGTCCGATCTGACTGTAAAGACAGGGGCGTTCCCGCCCGATATCCCGCGGAAACTTCCGACTGCAGGTGGGAAGCATAAAGGCATGGTTGACCGTCTTGATGACGCGGTTGGCCTGAAACGAAGAAGAGTAAGGGCCGAAATACTTCGCCCGGTCGTTGCTTCTCTTCCGGGCCATCGTCACACGGGGATAAGGTTCCTCCATCGTCACCTTGATATACGGATAATTCTTCCCGTCCTTCAAAAGAATGTTATATTTCGGCATATGAAGCTTGATCAGCTTGTTTTCAAGGACAAAAGCCTCGGTTTCGGTCTCGGTGAGCATATAGGAAAAATCCCGGACGGCCGAAACCATGGCGGCGGTTTTGGGTTCCTTTTCCGAATCGGAAAAATACTGGGAGACTCGGTTTTTCAACACCTTCGATTTGCCCACATAGATAATCTTTCCCTCGGCGTTCTTCATTAAATATACGCCGGGCGACAGCGGCAGATCGTTGGCTTTCTTTCGCAGTTCCTCACGAATGCGGTCTGACATAGCGTCCCCCTTTCCGGATGAAGTCAAAAAATGAGCAGACAAGGTCTTGTCTGCTCATTTCGTTTCAATCTTTATTCCCCGACAAGTCCGTTCTCGATCAGAGAGCAGAGGCCCTCGATGGCCGCCTTCTCGTCGTTGCCGTCGGCAATCACCGTCACAGACATGCCCTTGGCGATGCCCAGAGACAGAACACCCAAAAGCGACTTGGCGTTCACTCTCCTGTCGTCCTTCTCTACCCAGATCGAACATTTATAGGAGTTGGCTTTCTGGATGAAAAACGTAGCGGGTCTTGCATGGAGTCCCTGCAGATTCTTCACCGTTATCTCTTTTGAAATCATGGCGTTCTTACTCCTTTATCCTCAAAGACAATGCAAAAAGTCAGCGATATAAGCGATATATTGGATATATTATAGCAACAAAAACACTAAAAATCAATACCCCGTTAAGAAAAACCGCTTATTTTCGAGGAATTTCGGTGATTGTAACAGTTAGCGAATAGGATGAAGTATAAATATTGAGTATTTTACCCACATAGAGAGATTCACCTTCTCCCACGGTCAGTCCTTCTTCGCCGTAATGCCCCAAAAGAATCATGGTTCCCCGGACGGTATAGAGATTGGGATCGGCCACCGTAACAAAAAGGATCGAACCGGTCTCATCGGTCTCTTTGACGACCGTCTTCTGAGACTCCATCGCAAAATCGGAAATCTGCCCGATTTCCTCGCCGTCCAAAAAGAGCGCATCGTTTTTGCGAAGGCCCTCGGCTTCATCCCGGGTCAGTTTTTCCACCTTGAACCGAACCGCCACCTCTTCCCCCGGCTCGGCGCCGACAAAGAGCTCGGCAATGGCCGAACGGAAACCGATTCCCAGAACGGCCAGCAGAACCACAATGACCAGAAAAAAATCAAGGACGGTAAAACGGGTTCGGCGCGGTTTGGTCTCACGCTCCGGCTTTTTCTTCCAAATCCGCTTTTCAGTTTCCGCCATCGGCAGTCACCTCCTCAACCGCCGTACAGCGGCATGTTCCGGCAAAATAGGGAGTAGTAAAGGAAAAGCTGTCTCCCACGCGCAGTGCCTTTCCCTCCACAAGATAGGAGGTTCCGTTGTAGACCGCCTCGGCCTCCACCTTCAGCGTGACCACGCTCTTGCCGGGATAAGGGGCGTATTGCAGGATGTTGTTTCCCTCCTCATCGGTGAGAACCTCTCCGGTCGGAGCCATATAAGGAGCAGCCTCCCCCACAAAAGAAACCTCCCCGAGCGTATATTTTCCGTCCAGATGATAAAGACGATCTCCCACCTGAATGGGCAGATAGAGCGATTCATTCAAAAATTCTTCATCGAAAGGTTCGATTTCGAGCGTATAGGAAACCATTCTCCGGCTCTCTTCTTTTCGAAGACCGTTTCCGATGCGGATATCCGAAAAAAACATTACATAAATCAAGAGGACCGCAAAAGCGAGCACCAAAAACAGAATCAGCGCGTCGACCACATTGAAGCCGCCCCGCCTGACATTCTTTTTCTGCGGATTCATAAAGCACATCCTTCCATCCATATCGACCGATATCGGCCGGCGTTTTATCAGCCCCGATAACGGAGATCCGCCAGTCCCGGCAGTATGGGCCGACATTTTTATTATCCACGTCCGAACGCCGCCGCTCCGACGCGAAATTCGATTGAGTTTTCAGCACATCAGCTTTATTGTGCCACAAGATATTCGTCTGAAACTGCCTCTGTGCGATTCTATCTCCGGCCCTTCTCTCTTTCTTTCCGCCTTTTCTTTCCCGAAAGCGTAAAATCGAGATCGCAGGCGTCCGGCTCCCGCATCAAAGGTCCGCTCTCCCGCATACCGATCCGCCGACCCGCGCTGATGAGACCAACCACGACCCAGAACAGGAGAAAAATCCGGGAATTGTACCAGATATAATCGGTCAGGCCGTTGACCAGGAGAGCCATTACCGCCGCCGTCAGCGCCAACACCAGCACCGAAGACTCGGGCTTCAACGAACGCGCCCGGAAGAGAGAGAACGCGCTTCGCAGAAGGAGAACAATCAAAATGAAAAACAAAAGCAGGCCCACGATCCCGAGTTCGATCACGATCTGCATATAGAGGCTGTGCGAATGCGGCGCCGCCTCGATGCCGGTCAGAGCGAAGTCCCGATAGGCGCTTGTGAACGCCTCCTCCCCCACTCCGACGCCGGTGAGAAAGCAGCGGCGGATCAGGGCCGAGCAACCTCGCCAGATATTCAGCCGATAGAGAACCGAAGAATCCGAAAAGGTTAGTATGCTGCTCACGCGCTCCACAAAAGAATCGGGCAGAAAAACGAACGACACGGCGGCTCCGGCCGCCAAAAGCAAAACGAAAGGAAAGGTCTTCGGCGAGAGCACCAAAAGCATCAAAACAAAAAGCAGCGCCGCACCCAGCCACGCTCCGCGCGACCAGGTGAGAAGCAGACAGGCCCCCGACAGCGCAAAGGAAAACAGAGCAAGCATTTTACCCGAAGCCTTTTTGAGTCCGATCAGACATCCTAAGGAGACAAAAAAAGCGACAAGCAGAAATTCCGCAAGAACATTCGGGTTTTCCCAAAGAGAGACGACCCGCCCCGCAATGGCATCGAACACCT
>CALXKW010000187.1 GCA_944389045.1 uncultured Clostridia bacterium
AGCAACGTCATCGGAAAAGGCGTGGGCTCGAGCAAACGTGAGGCGGAACAGAATGCCGCCCGCGAAGCGCTCTCCTACTTCGGCGTCATAGAGTGAAGCATATCAACATTCCGGTCTTCGTTCCGCATCTCGGCTGTCCCCACACCTGCGTTTTCTGCGACCAGCGTACAATCACCGGGCAGAAGGACGCCGGCCCCGACGCCGTCGACGAGGCGGTCCGCCGCGTGCTCCCCGGCGGACACGACGCCGGCAAAGCGGAAAAAGCCGAGCGTGAAATCGCCTTTTTCGGCGGAAGCTTTACCGCCATCGGAAAGGAACGCATGACGGCCTTTCTCGACCGGGCGGAGGCGTATGTCGGACGCGGCCTTGTCTCCTCCATCCGCCTGTCCACGCGGCCCGACGCCATCGACCCCGCAATTCTCACGCTTCTCGGCGCTTATTCGGTAAAAACCATCGAACTCGGCGTTCAGAGCACCGATCCCGCGGTGCTGGCGGCCTCCGAACGGGGGCACACCGCAGCCGACAGCGAAAGGGCCTTTCGGCTGATCGCCTCGCGGGGCTTTACACCGGTGGGACAAATGATGCTCGGCCTTCCCGCCTCCGATTTTGACGCCGAGGAAAAAACCGCCCGCGACATCATCGCCTGGGGCGCGAAAGAGGTGCGGATCTATCCCACGGTGGTCTTCGCGGAAACAAAACTGGCCAAGGCCTTTGCAGCGGGACTCTATTGCCCGCTCCCGCCCGATGAGGCAGCCCGGCGCGCCGCCCGTCTGCTGATGCTCTTTGAAAGGGCGGGCGTAAAGGTGCTTCGGATCGGCCTGTGCGAGACCGACGGCCTGCGGAGCGCCCGTGTGGTGGGAGGCGCCCACCATCCCGCGCTCGGAGAACTCGCCTATAACGAGCTCTACCGCATGAAGATCGAAGGCCTTTTGGCCGATATTCATGCCGGTACCCGCAACGCGCCCGAACCGGCAAGCGCTCTTCCGGCAGAACCTTCGGCCAGCCTTCCGGACAGCCCTCCCGCCGGTCCTGCCAGTCAGAAAACCGGCGCCTCGCACCGTCCCGGCGCGCAGATTCTGGTCGAGTGCGCCCCCCGCGCCCTGTCGCGGGCGATCGGGCAGAAAAAGAAAAATCTTCTTTTCCTAAGAAAACGTTTCCCGGACGCGGCGGTTCGCTTTGCCGAATCGCCTGCCCTTTCGGGATATGAAGTTCAAATCACCATGAAGGAGAACGGAAAATGCGTCTTCAGTCACTCGAGCTCCACGGGTTCAAGTCCTTCCCGGAGCGCACCAAGATCACCTTCGACGCGGGCATGACCGTCATCGTGGGGCCCAACGGAAGCGGAAAGAGCAACATTTCCGATGCCGTCAAGTGGGTGCTCGGCGAGCTTTCGGCAAAAAATATCCGCGGCGTGAAGCTGGAAGACGTGATCTTCGGCGGCACCGACCGGCGCAGTCCCATGGGATTCGCGGAGGTTTCGCTCACCATAGACAACACCGGCGAATTCCGCATCCGCTCCGATTACAACGAGATCACGGTCACAAGGCGCTACTACCGCACCGGGGAGAGCGAATATCTTGTCAACGGCAAACCCGGCCGCCTCAAGGACATCGTCGATCTCTTCATGAACACCGGCGTGGGCAAGACCGGTTATTCGGTCATCGGTCAGGGCAAGATCTCGGAAATCATCGCCCAGCGCCCGGAGGATCGCCGCTATATCTTCGAGGAGGCCGCCGGAATCTCCAAATACCGCTACAAAAAGCAGGAGGCCGAGCGCAAGCTCGCCGAGACCGAGGCCAATCTCGTCCGCCTGAACGACATCGTTTCGGTCCTCGAAGGGCGTGTCGGCCCTCTGGAAAGGGACGCGGCCAAGGCAAGGACCTATCTGGAGCTTTACGGACGCAAGAAAGAGCTCGACGTTTCGCTCGCGCTCTACGACATCGACAACATCGCATCTCAGACCGAGGAATTCGAACGCAGCTACGTCATGGCCCGGCACTCGCTTGAAATGGCCGACGACTCACTCTCCGCTCTCGACAAGCAGTCAGCTTCCTTATACAGCAAGATAGAGGAAAACAAGCAAAAAACCGACGAAACCCGCGCCCTTCTTTCGGTAAAAACCGAAGAGCGCCACGAGGCGCATACCCGCCGGCTTCTGGCGGAAAAGGAAATCGAGCACGGAGAAAGCGAGCTGGCCCGCTACGCCGCCGAGAACGAAAAACTGAAGGAACGCCTTCTCTCTGCCGATCGGCGCGCGCAGGAACAGAAGGTTCTGCTCGACGAGGCCGAGAAAAAGCTGGCTCTTCTCCGAGACGATTACGCGAACGCCGAAGAGGAGCTCGAAGCGGCCCGCACGGCGGCGGCCGATCTTGACAAGGAGATCGCGCAGGCCGAGGAGGAGAAGAGCGCCTGCGAGAAGAAGCTGATCGACGACCGCATCCGCCTTTCGGCCCTCGAAAGCTCCCGCTCCTCCCTGTCCGAGCGGATGCAGGGCGTGAGCGGTGAACTGGCCGCGGCCGAGGAAGCGCTGGCCGAAGCCGAAAAGAAGCTCTCGGACAGCACTGCTCTGCTCGGTTCCTACCGCGGCGAGGCCGCAGCGACGCAGGCCGAGAAAAAGACACTTTTGGAACAGTGTGAAGCGCTCGAAAGAGAGATTGCTCTTCTGACCGAAGAGAAGAACAAAACGCAGGTCCTTATGACCGCAAAGGCCGAGCAAGCATCTACATTGCGACGCATGGAAGAGCATTTCGACGGCTACCAGAAAAGTGTCCGATTTGTGCTCGACGCGGCGGCCAGAGGACGGCTTTCCGGAATCTGCGGACCGGTCTCCAAGCTCATCCGGGTAGAAGCCCGCTACAGCGTCGCCATCGAAACTGCGCTCGGCAGCAGCATTCAGAATATCGTCACCGAAGACGAGGAAGCCGCCAAGGCCGCCATCGCTGCCTTAAAGCGGGAAAACGCGGGGCGCGCCACCTTCTATCCCCTCTCTTCGGTCCGCGCCGACCGTGCCAAAGTCGATCGGGAGAAGGCCGAAAAATGCCGCGGCTATGTGGGCATCGCCTCGGAGCTTATCGACTGTGAACCGCGCTACCGCGAGGTCATCCGCTCCATGCTCGGCCGAACCTTTGTATTCGATAATCTGGACAACGCGGCCGATATGGCCCGCCGCTTCGGCTATACGGTTCGCATCGTGACCCTCGACGGCCAGCAGATCAACGCCGGAGGCTCCTATACCGGAGGCTCCGCCAAGCGGGACAGCGGCATCCTCTCCCGCTCGCGCGAAATCGCCTCTCTCACCGGCGAAGCCGAAACGCTGAAGAAAACAGCCGAGAAGGCCGAAGATGCCATCCGGAAAAAAGAAGAGGAACTCGGCCTTCAGCGCGAAAAGCTCGACGAGCTCAACGACGGCTACATGCTTCTCGCCGCCATGTATAAGGCGGAGGAAACCTCCCATGCGATGCTCGCCGAGCAGTGTACCGCCCGAAAAGAGGCGGTCGAGACGCTCCGCCGCTCGGCCGAGCACATCCGGCATCAGGATACGGCGGGGGCGGAACAGAAAGAAA
>CALXKW010000188.1 GCA_944389045.1 uncultured Clostridia bacterium
CAAGACCGTCGAGATAGGAATAGGCGTCCGCCTCGATCAGGCGGAGCTTTTCTTTGGCGGCGCGGGGAAAAAAGGGCAGGATGCCGCGGCGAAACAGCTCGATCACCGAAGGATTCTTTTCGACCACGGTGACGCTTATCACCTCTTCTTTTTGTATGATGTGAAAGGGAAAATAACCCAGCCCGAGACCGAGCACGAGCACGCGCCCGAAGGCCTCGGCAATCGGCGCCCTCATCGAGTGGATCTCGGAAGGACAGATGCTCATCCAGGGTAGCTTTCCCTCATACAGTGCCGGAAAAGAGACCTCCTTGGTGAAAAAGCCGAGCTTCGGCACCACAAGCTTTCCGTGAAAATCCGGCATATCGTACTGAAAGATCTCGCCCCGCCGGTAACCGGCGGTTGTCAGAAGGACATTGCCCTTGTGAAAGCTTCCCGCGAGCTTCACCGAAGAGAGATAGGGGTCGGACAAAAATTCGTCGGCAGACAGCCGTCTTGCCTCCTGAAAGAGCTTCAGCAAATAATGGCCGTCCGCTACTTCCGAAAGGCCGGTTTCGGAACAAAAGGTCCGTATGACATAGAATTTTTCAAAATCACCGTCGTACAATCCGATTTCGGCCATCTCGGCCAGATCTTCCCTCCCGAGACTCGCCCGATCGGCGGCCAGATCCTCCATCCGGTAGCGCACCACCGGATTTCCCTCAGCGATCCGCCGGCCGATCGCGGCGCTGAGCGCAAACGACCTCTCTCTGTCGGTCTTCTCCATTATGCTCTCCTTTCTGTTTTCCTCGGCATTTTCCTCCGGAAAATCTTCCCCTCTTTTCCCCGGTACGGAATCATACCCGCGCATTGACCCTTTCGACCGTCTCTTCGGAAGGCTGTTTTTTCAAAAAGAGCTTATCTTCCGAAGTCTTCCCGCTTCTTTCCCCTCCTCCTTTCGGAAATTTCCTTGCACCCTGAGACAATCTCTCGATTTATACGATCTGCAGGATTTAAGAAAAGCTCTCAGTCTTTTCTCTCCTGCACCCGAGCAGATTCGCCTCCGTGCCTGGCGCCGAACGGTAAAAGAGCACCGAAAAATAGGTCACCGTATTTTCTCCGTTCATATAACGCAACCCCAGGTTGCGAGAAAGCGACACCACATCGATGCCGCACGCCTCCATGGAACGGCGCGCCTTATCGGGGTGACGGCAGGGCACGTCCGGATAGGAGCATTTCTCACAGAGCGAGCAGCCCCCCGCCCCAAGCAGAACAAAGCGAGCCGCTCTGTTCTCTCGCGCTTTTCCGGTCGTACCGGTCGCACCGGTCGCACCGGTCGCATTGGTAGCATTGGTAGCATTGGTAGCATCGGGCGCATGGGAGGGCGTATCAGCCGTATCGGTTATCCTGGCTTTTCCGGCCTCTTCCGCGCTATCTGCCGCGCTATCTGCCGCGCCGGCCATCAGAGCAAGGATCGCCTCGTCAAGCCGGTCGTGGGCCAGCCGTCCCTCCTGCATCCCCTCAAAATCAAAGGAATCCTCCAGAGGATGGCAGGTCGAGAAGACCAGCGCCCTTTCAAAGCGTCTGTACTCGTCCCGAAGCGCCTCCCATTCGCCCACGCCGGGCGGACAGGTCCAGCATGTTCCGTAACGCCCGCAGAGATTGGCCTCGCAGGCGGCACGCACCGCGGCGGCGAAAGGAATTTCCTCCGGCCTTGTAAAGGCCCACTCGGCCACCGGCCAGGGCTGTTTTTCCGGATCCTTCAAATAGGTCTGCAGCATTTCGTCCATTTGTTCGGTCTTCATAGCGGCACTCGCTTTCTTTTGTTTATTTTCGTTTTGGATCAATCTATAGTGCATGCAATGCGAGTGCATGCACTGCGATTCCCTCGCGCCGGCACGCTCGCTTTTTATAGCCGAAGAGCGGGAAACCGTATTTTCGGCGAGATGAACAGCAGCTTCTTCGCCAAAACAAACAGCGGTTTCTCCGGCGGGAGATGTTTGCCCCCGCCTTTTTCCCGTCGGAGACAGTAAGTGAGGAAGAGGCGGGTCTTTATACCCTCGTTTTTCTCACTTCCCGCCTGCGCCGCCCTCTCCGTGCCTTCCTGTGTCGGCGTCAGGCATCCGGTTCGGGAAAGAGCATATATTCCATGAACGCCTCCGCGAAAAAGGGCATTGCGTTCAGCTCACAGGTTTCGCAGGCTGCCGCCATGCGCCGCATCCTGTCCCTTGCCTCGGGCGAGGTCAACGCGGCGATCGAGGCGGAAAGCGCCGTATTTCCCACGGCCCGCACGCGCGAAAGCGGAGCTTCGGGCAATAGCCCGATGCGGGCGGCGCTGACCGGATTGAGATAATACCCGAGTCCCCCGGCGAGATAGACCGCGCCGAGATCTATGGCCGAAAGGCCCGCCTCGTTCAGAAGGGTCTCCACACCGGCGCGTATAGCGCTTTTCGCCAGCTGCAGCTCCCGCACGTCGCCCGCCGTCAGGCGGACCGGCGTATCGGTCAGGACGGCACCCGACGCGCTCTCAAAAATCCCGCGGAGCGCATAGCTTTCTCCGGCAAGGCGGCCGGTTTCCTCGATCGTTCCGTCGTCGAGAAGCAGGGCCGCAAGATCGATCAGGCCGCTTCCGCAAATGCCCGCCGCAGGAGCGTCCTCCACCGTGCGGAAGACGAAGAAAGTCCCGGGCGCACGCCCCTTCCGCAAAGAGGAGACGGCGCCCCGCACGCCGCCCATGCCGCAGGTAATTCCCGCCCCTTCAAGGGCGGGACCGGCGGCGGCCGAGGCGCCCAATAGACGCCCGCCCCGTTCTCTTCCGGTATAAAGCAAAATCTCCCCGTTTGTCCCGATGTCCATGAGAAGCGTGGGATCAGGGCGCAGGGTCATTCCGAGAACGGCGCCCCCTCCGATGACGTCGCTGCCCAGAAAGGCTGACGCGGAGGGAAGGACGGTCACGCTTCCGACCGGAAGCGTGAGGCTTTCGCCGGACAGATTCCTCTCTTCCAGAAAGGCCGGCGTAAAGGGATACCGCCCCATACCGGCCGGTGATATCCCGCAGAAAAGATGCAGCATCGTAGGATTTCCCGCGGCGGCCAGCCGTTCGATCCGCGGCAAAGGACCCTTTCCCGCGGCCTGCCCAGCGTCGGGGCTGTTTTGATCGCCCGCCTCTTCCAGAAGTTCGTCCAGAAGCCCCCGCACGCTGTCGAGCAAAACGGCCTGCATCACCGCGATGAGACGAAGCCGTTTGAACGCGTCCTCTTCACCGAACAGATGAAAAAGGATTATACCATTATCATTCCTCAGATGGCTCCGATGCAGTTCGATCTGGTGGAAACTGCTTTTCAGGAGGCAGGGTTCCGGGCTGTCGTGCTGCCGGCGGTGGATAAAAATGCGGTGGAAACCGGTCTGCGCTATATCAATA
>CALXKW010000189.1 GCA_944389045.1 uncultured Clostridia bacterium
TTACGACAAGGGGGAGCTCGCTTCGGCCGAAAAATTTTTCGAAGAAACGATCGAGACGGCAAAAGGCTGTCTGTACGATCTCTCCCATCTCGAAGAGCGGGCGGCCGGATACCGGAATGCCATCGCCCGGGCGCGAACCGAAAAGCTCCCCGATTTTCTGCCCCCTAAGGGGGAGCCCTATTCCGAAACGGTCGAATACCACCTCTACCTCTACATGCTCCATGTCACCAAAAACGCCCGCTACGATCTGGCCGCCGGCATTTACGACACCATGAAGTTTTCGAACACCCTCTACAAAAAGCACATCAGCGCCCGGCTTTCCATGGCGGCGCACAACAACAGCCGCGCCGTGACCCTGCTCGGCGATCTTTTGAGGGACTGCGGCCAGGAGGGGGATCCGCTCTTTCGCCTCGCCCTTCTCACCGACATGGAAAACGCCTCGCATCTTGCGGGCAATTTTGAACAGGCTTACCGCTGTCTCGTTCAGAAAAACGCCCTTTTGAGCGCCTTCGAGCGCTGAATTCCTTTCCGCATTCAAAAACAACGCTTTCCGCCTCCCGCACGGTCTGTCGTGCGGGAGGCTTTTTCGCCCTTCCCCCCTTGCGGCGCCGTTCGATCGCCCGGCCTTTCCGGCGGAGCCATCCTCCGTTTTTGAAAAATTTCTTCCTTTCCTCTTGACAGGGAGAAAATCACGATGTATAATCAACTCGTTGATAATAAACGAGTTAACTATCAACTGATTGACTTTACAGAAGGGGAAACCAACCTATGGAACAGAAAAACGAGCTTGTTCATCTTTTTATGACGGTCGGCCGCCTGCACCGCCGTTGTATTGAAAACACCGTACGGGGCCTGAAAATACACCCCAGCCGGCACCGGCTTCTGGTAGACCTCTCCCGTCCCGCCGCGCTGCCCACCCAGAAGGAACTGGCCGAGCGGCTGGACGTCAGCACGGCGGCCGTGGCCGTCACGCTGAAAAAGCTCGAGGAAAACGGCTACATCGGCCGCAAAGCCGACGAAGGCGACACCCGCTTCAACCGGATCGCCCTGACCGAAAAAGGCGAGGCGATTTTGAAAGAGACCCGCACGCTTTTCGACGGGGTGGACGAAGCGATGCTGGCCGGAATCCCGGACGAGGAGCAGGCGCTTTTGCTCGGCTGTCTTTCCCGCATGAAAGAAAATCTCATCGCGCTCTGTGACGATTTGCCCTGCCGGGAGAGCCGGACCGAATCTTCTCCTGCCGCCGCGCCGTTATCAAGCGAACTTTCCGAACCGAAGGAGGAGCTGCCGTGAATTCCCGCATACACTGGATGAAATACATAAAGCCCTATCTCCCCTACTTTATCATCGGCCCGCTCTGCATGCTTGTGGAGGTGGTGGGCGAGGTCGTGATGCCGAAGCTCTTGGCCGTCCTCATCAACAGCGCCAACCGGGGAGAGCTGACCGTCGCCGCCAGTCTCGGCGTCATGGGGATGCTGGCCCTCACCGCCCTCTTCATGATGGCGGGAGGCGTCGGAGGCGCCTATTTTGCCTCCAAAGCCTCGGTAAATTTCGCCGCCGATCTGCGGGCGGACGCTTTTGCCCATGTGCAGACCTATTCCTTTTCCAACATCGACAAATACTCCACCGGTTCGCTGGTGACCCGGCTGACCAACGACGTGACTCAGGTTCAAAACTTTGTCAACATGCTGCTCCGTATGGCTCTGCGTGCGCCGGGGATGCTGATTGCCGCCCTCATCATGGCCATCACCCTGCAGCCTTCGCTCTCGGTGGTGCTGGCCGTCTCGATCCCCCTGCTCCTTCTGGCCGTGGGATCGATCATCGTCACCGGCTTCCGCCGGTTCTCGGCCATGCAGAAAAAGATCGACAATCTGAACTCCACCGTGCAGGAGAGCGTCACCAACGTGCGGGTGGTCAAAAGCTTTGTGCGGGAGGACTTTGAAATTGAGAAATTCAAAAAAGTAAACCGCGACCTGAAACAATCGACCTTCTCCGCCATGCGGCTGATGATCTTCATCACCCCGGTCATGACGCTTATTCTCAACTTCACGGTTCTGGCCGTTATCTGGTTCGGAGGAGAAATCGTACTCAATTTCGGCATGGAAGTGGGCGACCTCTCGGCCTTCATCAACTATGTGACCCAGATTCTCTCCTCGCTCATGATGATCACCATGCTTCTCATGTTCTCCTCCCGGGCGCTGGCCTCCGCGCGCCGCATCCGCGAGGTTCTGGAGGAGAGGCCTGACCTTAGCGACGAGGGCGCCGCCTTTCCCGACAAAAAGGTCGAGAGCGGAAAAATCGAATTCCGCGGCGTCTCTTTCCGCTACTACAAGAACAGCGAGGGCAAGGTTCTCGATTCGATCAGCCTCACCATCGAGCCCGGCTCGACCGTCGGGATCATCGGTTCCACCGGCTGCGGCAAGACCACGCTGGTCTCTCTGATTCCCCGCCTGTACGACACCGACGAGGGCGAGGTGCTGGTGGACGGCGTGAACGTCAAAGACTACTCATTAAAGCATCTGCGGGACGGCGTGGGCATGGTCCTGCAGAAGAACACGCTCTTTTCCGGCTCGGTCGCCGAAAATCTCGCCTGGGGCAGCCCTGACGCCGGCGAGGCCGAGATGGCCGAAGCCGCTTCTTCCGCACAGGCCGACAAATTCATCCGCACGCTTCCCGGCGGCTACGACGCCCCCGTGGAGCGGGGCGGCGCAAATCTGTCGGGCGGTCAGCGCCAGCGGCTCTGCATCGCCCGCACGCTTCTGAAAAAGCCGAAAATCGTCATTCTCGACGACTCCACCTCGGCGGTAGACACCGCCACCGAGACCGAAATCCGCCGTACCTTCCGGGAAAAGCTGAAGGATTCCACCAAGCTGATCATTGCCCAGCGGATCTCCTCGGTCAAAGACACCGACTTCATCGTCGTCATGAACGAGGGAAAAATCGTGGGAGTCGGACGGCACGAGGAGCTTTATGCAAAAAATGCCGAGTACCGCGAGATCTGCGAGTCACAAGGCGAAAGAAGGGAGGCTTAAGATATGGCAAGATCGCTTGAAAAGCTGCAAAAGCAGTACAACAAGGCCGCCGACACACCCAAAGGCGGCCCGGGAGGCCCCGGAGGGCCCGGTCCGGGCGGCGGACGCGGCCGGGCGGGCGGAAAACCGAAGGACACCCGCCGCACGGTGCTTCGGATCCTGAAATATCTCTCCCCCTACAAAGGGCATTTCGTTCTCGTCTTTCTCTGTATGATTCTCTCGACCGCAACCTCGCTTTTCGGCTCCTATCTGCTCGCCCCGATCATCAATCGCCTGACTCTGGCGGTAAAGCCTGACGCGAGCATCGATCCCAGTGCGCCCGAGCGGCTGGCCGACCGGATCA
>CALXKW010000190.1 GCA_944389045.1 uncultured Clostridia bacterium
CTACACGACGCTCTTCCGATCTCGGGGGAGGATGGAGCGGAAATCGTTTTCCACTCGAAAAGAGAGGCGGCAAAGCTTACCGCCGTCGGGACACCGGCCGGCCCGTAAACAAGCCGAAGAGCCGGAGGGCGCGCTCCTTTACGAGAGAGTTTCAGATTTTTCCGGAAAAATCCGGCCGCAGCGAAACGACTCGAAAAAGCTCAGACAAGCTTCCGTTTGGGGAAGAACAGCCGCCCTACGCCGGAAAAATCAATAATTTTCCTTGCGGACCTCGAAATAGCTCTGCGGATGAGCGCAGACGGGGCAGATCTGCGGAGCCGCCTTGCCCACCACGATATGACCGCAGTTGCGGCATTCCCACATCGTTTCGCCGGCTTTCTCGAAAACCGCCTTCATCTCGACGTTGTTCAGAAGGGCGCGGTATCTCTCCTCATGCGTCTTCTCGATGGCGGCCACGGCGCGGAACTGATAGGCGATCTTGGTAAAGCCCTCTTCCTCCGCCTCCTTGGCAAACTGGTCGTACATATCGGTCCATTCGTAATTTTCGCCCTCGGCGGCCGCCTTCAGGTTCTCGGCGGTCGTTCCGATGCCCGAAAGATGCTTGAACCACATCTTCGCATGCTCTTTCTCGTTATCGGCGGTCTTCTGGAAGATCTCGGCGATCTGCTCATAGCCTTCCTTTTTCGCCACGCTGGCAAAATAAGTATACTTGTTGCGCGCCTGCGATTCGCCCGCAAATGCCGTAGCGAGATTGGCTTCGGTCTTGCTTCCTTTGAGTTCCATGATGATTCTCCTTTTTTATCAAATTCATATCGAAAACGTCCGTTCAGCGAACGCTTTTTTCGGTTGTACGGTCGGAAGATCCGTTCTTCTCCCGACAGAGAGAGCAGGGAGCGCTGATCCGGAGTTCATACGAAAAACGGCCCGAACCCACCGCTTTCCGAAGACACTCCTCCAGCCCTTCCGCCAGAAGATCCTCCACCCGGCCGCAGATAGGGCAAATGAGATGCTCGTGCGGAGTAAGCGTGGCATCGAAAAGATCGGGCGCGTCGGCCACGCGGATCCGGCGCAGAACACCGGCGTCGGACAGCTCTTTGAGATTGCGGTAGACGGTACCCACCGCAATCCGCGGCATGCTTTTCTTCGCCTCCCGGTAAACCTCGTCGGCGGTCATATGCCCGCAAGAGTCGGCGACGATAGCAAGTATCAGCCTGCACTGCCTGGTCATATATTTCATCGGCGTCTCCTGACAAAATAGGAATTATTCTTGAATTTATTTTATCAGAAAAAAATCCCCTTGTCAAGGGGTTTTTAAAAGATTTTGTCGCACTCTGATTTTCTCCTTCGTTCCGGGGGAAAAATCCGGGAATGCCCCGAATGGTTCCCCCCACACATTTTTGAGTGCCTTCGAGAAGGCTCTCAACCGGTCTTTCGGAGGATATCTGCAAAGAGAGACCTCTCCTATTAAACAGCGTCTGCCGGTCTTTTTTCCTATGACACGGAGCCTTCTTTTGCCGTGACCGCCTCGCCGACCTTCCGGCTCTTGCCCTCCTCCGCTCTCGCCTCCGACCTTTCTTCGGCATGCAAACTCTCGGCCGCAGGTCTTACTCCCGCCTCGAGCTTCTCCCGTGCGACCGAAAGCATGAGTTTGATACGGTTTTCCTGATTGACCTTGGTGGCGCCGGGATCGTAATCGACCGCCACGATGTTCGCCTCGGGATGAGTGCTCCGGATCTTCCGCACCATGCCCTTCCCCACGATGTGGTTGGGCAGGCAGCCGAAGGGCTGCACGCAGACGATGTTTTCATAGCCCGCCTCGCAGAGCTCGATCATCTCGGCCGTGAGAAGCCAGCCTTCTCCCATCTTGCAGCCTAGGCCGATCGTCTCGTCCCCCAATTCCCGGACCCGGGCGTGCGGTGCAGGACAAAAGAGATCGCTTCCCTTCCGGATGCTCTTCCGCATCATCGTCTCATAGCTCACAAGGAGCCGGCGCAGCAGCGCGTTGACAAAGCGCAGGCTCTTTTTCCCGCCGTACAGGTCGACGTCGGCGATATTGTTGTCGAAAATATACTGCAGAAAGCCGAGAAGACCGGGGACGTTCACCTCGCACCCCTCGTTGTGAAGAAATTCCTCGAGCGCGTTGTTGGCAAGCGGCGAATATTTCACATAGATCTCCCCGACGATGCCCACCTTCGGCTTGGGAACCCTTTCGAGCGGGATGGCGGCGAAATCCGCCACGATCTTCTTCATGGTCTTTTTGATCTTTCCGCGCGAAACCAGACGGCCCGCGCGCAGTTCTTCCGCAAGAAGGCTGACCCAGCGGTCGGTGACCGCAGCGGTTGCCCCCGGGACGGTCTCATATGCCATTGTCTGATTGGCGAGCAGCGTGATGAGATCGCCGTAAATCACGCCCGCAAGCGCCCGGCGGATCATCGTAAGGTCGATCACAAAGCCGGAGTTCTTTTCGAGCCCTGCGGGATTGAGCGAGATGACCGGCACCTGAGGGAAGCCGGCCTTGACCAGCGCCTTGCGCAGAAGATGAATATAGTTGGAGGCCCGGCATCCGCCGCCCGTCTGGGTCAGAAGAAGGGCGGTATGATCGAGATCGTACCGTCCGCTCTTCAAAGCCGAGATAAACTGCCCGATCACCAGAAGAGCGGGATAGCAGGTATCGTTGTGAACATATTTCAGCCCCTCGTCCACAATCGTGCGGTCGCAGCTGGTCAGAAGCTCCACGTTATAGCCCATGCCCTGAAAGGCGCCCACCAGAATGCGAAAATGCAGCGTGAGCATGTTGGGGAGCAAAATTTTATAGGTTTTCCGCATTTCTGCGGTAAATTCGATTCGCTCGATCTCTTGATTCATAGCCTCCTCCTTTTCGGAGATAATCTCTCCCTTATTTTAGAACAACTTATTTTCAAAACCTTTTTCGCCGGCCGGGCGGCTTTTTTCGGCGTTTCGGGCGTACTTACCGGAACCTTCTTCCCGCTTATTCGGTTTCATCGATTCTCTCCATAAAGCTTCGGATCTTTCCCAAAAAAGCGTATTTCCGGATGTCTTTTTTCTGAAAATCTGACCCGAACCGGCAGCCTTATTCCTCCTGCCCCACCGTCGCGAACAGACTGCGCAGGCGGATCTTCACCGCGCCCAGATTGGTGATCTCATCGATCTTGATCTGAGTGTAGATCTTTCCCGCCCCCTCCAGAATCCGTCTTGCCTCGTCGGTCGTGATGGCGTCCACTCCGCAGCCGAAGGAAACCAGCTGAACGAAGTTGATTCTCGGGTCGCGGGCCTCGGCCACAAACCGGGCCGCCGCGAAAAGACGGGCGTGATAGG
>CALXKW010000191.1 GCA_944389045.1 uncultured Clostridia bacterium
TGATTCTATTTTAACAGAACTCAATCACTTTTTCTATTCTTTTTTACTTTCGGTCTCACTTCTATTGTAATACTACACTTCAAATGAAAAAAACTTTTGTTTTATCTTGAAAAAAATATCGTTTCGTGGTAAAATACATGCAGTATGTCCTTTCTAAGGGCGAAAAGGAGAGAAGCGATGAATTACCGGGAAGCGGAAGAAAAAGACGTGCAGAACGCCGGCGGACAGAACGCCGGCAAAAAAAAGCGGGACGAGAAAAAGAGTCCCTTGGACCAACATGTTCAAAAACGGATTTTGAAACTGAGGGAGCTTCTTCGCTATCACAGCCGAAAATATTATGTAGAGGATTCCCCCGAGATCTCCGACGCGGAGTACGACAGGCTTTTTTATGAGCTTGTCGAGCTGGAGAGGCAATATCCCGCCTTTTACGACGAGAACTCTCCCACGCTCCGCGTGGGCGGAAAGGCCGGGGAACGGTTTGAAAAAATCCGGCATACCCTACCGCTGAAAAGCCTTCTTGACGTCTTTTCTTACGAAGAGCTTACCCGCTGGCTTTCAAAACTCGAGGAGGATTTCGGGCCGACCGACTATTCGGTCGAATGCAAGATCGACGGGCTTTCCGCAGCGCTTCACTATGAGAACGGCTCGCTGGTCTACGGCGCAACCCGCGGGGACGGCAGCGTGGGCGAGAACGTGACCGCCAACATCAAAACCATCCGTTCGGTGCCGCTGGTCATCGATTATCCCGGGATGCTGGAGGTGCGCGGAGAGATCTATATGCCGCGCGATGCCTTTGAGGAACTCAACGCCCGGCGCGAGGCCGACGAGGAGCCTCTCTTCGCCAATCCCCGCAACGCGGCGGCGGGCTCGCTTCGCCAGCTTGACCCGCAGATCACAGCTTCCCGCAAGCTCGATCTTTTCGTCTTCAATCTTCAGGCTTCGGACAAGACCTTTTCTACACACGACGAGACTTTTTCCTTTCTTCGGTCTCTCGGATTTCGTGTCGTTCCGTTTCAGAAGATCTGCCATACGGCCGACGAGATTCTTTCAGCGATTGAGGAGATCGGGGAAAAGCGCGCCTCTCTTCCGTTTGCCATAGACGGCGTGGTCGTCAAGGTAAACTCGCTCGCCCTGCGGCAGAAGATCGGAGAAGGGACCAGCACACCGAAATGGGCGGTGGCCTATAAATTTCCTCCCGAACGGAAAGAGACGCTTTTGACCGGCATTTCGGTGCAGGTGGGGAGAACCGGAGCGCTGACACCGATTGCGGAGCTGACACCGGTTCGTCTGGCGGGCAGCGTGGTTTCACGGGCTACCTTGCACAACATTGATTTTATTCGGGAGCGGGATATCCGCGTCGGCGACGTTGTGCTGGTGCAGAAAGCGGGGGATATCATTCCCGAAATTATCGCCTCGCTCCCGGCGCGGCGGACAAGGGAGCTTCCTGTCTTCGAAATGCCGGCCGTCTGCCCTTCCTGCGGGGAGCCGGTGACGCGGGACGAGGAGGCGGCCGTGCGCTGTACCAACGCCGCCTGTCCGGCGCAGCTGATGCGGAACCTCGAGCATTTCGCGTCGAAAGACGCCATGGATATCGCGGGTCTCGGTCCCCGTATTCTGAAGCTTCTGAAGGACGGCGGCCTGATTCATAACGTGGCCGATCTCTATAAAATCCGCCCCGAGCAGCTTGTCTCTCTGGAGAGAATGGGTGAAAAAAGCGCCGAGAATCTTGTCCGTGCCATTGAAGACTCAAAGGGCCGCGGCCTTGCGCGGCTTCTCTACGCCCTCGGCATCCGTCAGATCGGTGTCGGCGCGGCGGAGGCGCTTGCGGCGCGTTTTCGCGATATCGAAGACTATTTTTCCCTTACCGTCGAAGAGGTTGCCGCGCTGGAGGACTTCGGCGAAATTACCGCCAAGAGTCTTGTCGATTTCTTCTCTCACGAAGAGACCAGGCGGATTGTAGACGAACTGAAGGCGGTCGGCGTGGTCACGGTGTCGCGTGGACAGCCGGCGGCCGACGACCGCTTTGCCGGAATGACCTTTGTTCTGACCGGAACGCTTCCTTCGATGACCCGGAGCGAGGCGGAGGAGAAGATCAAACGCTACGGCGGAAAGACCTCTTCCTCGGTTTCGCGGAAAACTACGGTGGTGCTGGCCGGAGAGGATGCGGGCTCCAAACTGACCAAAGCGCGGGAGCTCGGGGTGCGCGTCATCGACGAGGCGGAGTTTTTGGAAATGATCGGACAGGATCCGAAAGGAAAAACAGATGTTATTTGATAATGTCAGAATTGAGCTCCAGGCGGGCAACGGCGGAAACGGCTGTGTCTCCTTCCATCGGGAAAAATACATCTCCCACGGCGGCCCCGACGGCGGGGACGGCGGTCGGGGAGGCAGCATTCTCTTCCGTGTGGACGAGGGGATGAATACCCTTACTTTTTATAAATATAAGCGCAAATTCAAGGCCGAAAACGGACAGGACGGCGCCAAAAAGAAGTTTCACGGCAAAAACGGCGAGGATCTGATTCTGCCGGTCCCGCTCGGGACGGTGGTGAAGGATGCCGCGAGCGGCCTTGTGATCAAGGACCTTTCCGAGCCGGGGGACTATCTCATCTGCCGCGGCGGGAAGGGCGGCTGGGGCAACCGGCATTTTGCCACTCCCACAAGGCAGATCCCCCGTTTTGCCAAGGCCGGCATTCTGGGAGAGGCGCGGGAAGTGATTCTTGAGCTCAAGCTGATTGCCGACGTGGGATTCGTGGGTCTTCCCAACGTTGGGAAATCCTCTCTTCTTGCGCGCATCTCGGCCGCGCGCCCCAAGGTGGCCGACTATCATTTTACCACTCTGGAACCTTCGATCGGCGTGGTGGATTTGGGGGAGGGACGCGGCTTCGTGGCGGCGGACATTCCCGGGCTGATCGAGGGGGCCTCGGAGGGACTTGGCCTCGGTCACGCCTTTTTGAAGCATGTCGACCGCTGTCGGCTTCTGATTCATGTGGTCGACGCCGCCGGCAGCGAAGGACGCGACCCGATCGAGGATATCCGGCTGATCAACCGGGAGCTTATGCGCTACAGTCCAGAGCTTGCCGGACGAGAACAGATACTGGCCGCCAACAAGGTCGATCTTGTGACCGACCCGGCGCAAACGGCGGCCCTTCGGCGTTATGCGGAAGAAGAGGGGATCGAGGTGGTATTTCTTTCGGCCGCGACCGGGGAAAATGTCGACAGGCTGGTCGAGCTGGCATACCGTGAGCTTCAGGCGCTGCCTCCGGTCCGCGTTTACAAGACCGAGTATCGGGAAGAGGACGAGGAGACCGGAAGCGGCCGCGAATTTACCGTGA
>CALXKW010000192.1 GCA_944389045.1 uncultured Clostridia bacterium
CAAGACGGTCAGCGGCCGGGAGCTTGAGACGATCATCGCCGACGTGGCGCAGGAGGTGCCTCCGACCTATATTCTCCGTTCTTATATTGTCAACAGCGGCGACCGCATGACGCCGATGGCGCAGGTCGAGATCGAAAAGGACGGCGAGGTCCGGCACGGCGTCAGCATCGGCGACGGCCCCATCGACGCGGCCATTCTGGCGGTAGAGCGGGTCATCGGTACCCATTATGAGCTCGACGATTTCCGCATCAGCTCGGTGACGCGCGGACAGGAGGCCATGGGAGAGGCTCTCGTGCGTCTGCGTTCCCGCGGCCGCGTCTTCTCGGGCGGCGGGGTTTCGACCGACATCATCGGAGCGGCGCTGAAGGCCTACGTCAGCGCGCTGAACAAAATCGTCTTTGAGGAACGGTAAGTGCATCGAGGCTTCTCGCTCTCAAGCGTTCGCGCTCTCTCCCCCCCTCTCTCTCTCTGCTCCGTAGGCTGGAGCGGCCGTTTTCACAAGAAAAAGGGCGGGGAAGAGCGGCGGGACGGGAATCCTTCACATGCCAAGAATCCTTCATGAAAAGAAAGAGAGTTTTCGTATGAAATTAGCCTTTTCGACCGATTACTGGAAGGGGTACTCCTGGGCGGACTATTGCCTCTTCGCCAAGGAACTGCCCTTTTCGGGAATCGAGATACACGATATTGACGATCCGGTTTTCTCCGAGAAGGGAGCCATTTTCTCGGAAAACGCCGCCGCGGTCTCGCGTCGGCTGGCCAATCTGGGCATCGCCATTCCCTGCCTGGACGCTGTGCTGAATATGGCGGACAAAGACGCTCTCGAAAAGAATTTGCAGGACGTCTTTCGTTATACTGCCGCCGCCTCGGCGGTTCATGCGCCCTATATCCGTCTGTACGCCAAAGCGATTGAGGGAATGAGCGACGGGGAGGCGGACGAGGCGGTCGTCACCTTTTTGGAGCGGGCCATTCCGATGGCAAAAAAGGAGGGCGTAGTCCTTCTGATCGAGACCTCCGGCCTCTTTTCCGATACGGCGCGGCTGGCCGCGATTCTCGGCCGCTTTGCCTGCGATCAGCTGGGCGCGCTTTGGGATGTCTCCCACCCCTACCGTCTCTACCACGAAGAGCCCGAAAAGACAATTGAAAATTTGGGCGCCTATATCAAACATGTTCACATCAAAGATCTGAAGGGGAGCGGCGAGGCGGTCACCTATTGCCTCATGGGGGAAGGGGAGCTTCCGACAGAGCGTTTTATCAACGCCCTGCGCTCGATCATTTACGACGGGTATCTTTCCCTGGAGTGGAATCCTGCGTGGATGGCGGAGCTGGCCGATCCCGACATCGTTTTTCCGCATTTTGTCACCTATATGGAGCGCTTTGAAAAGGGAGCAAAGGGAGAGAAAAGTCTCTATACCAATCGGGACGGGAGCGGCCGCTTTATCTGGCCCAAGTATACGCTGATTTCGGAGACCTTCGGCTCGCTTCTCGACCGTGTGGTCGAGGAATTTCCCGACCAGACCGCCTTTTGCTATACGACGCTCGACTATACCCGTACCTATGCACAGTTCCGCGACGATGTGGACGATTTTGCCCGGGCGCTGATCGCGGTCGGCGTTCGTCCCGGTTCGCATGTGACGGTCTGGGCCACCAACGTCCCCCAATGGTACATCGCCTTTTGGGCGGTGGCGAAGATCGGCGCGGCGCTGGTGACCATGAACACTGCCTACAAAAGCCATGAGGCGGAATATCTGCTTCGGCAGTCGGACACCCATACGCTGATTATGGTGGACGGCTGGCGCGACTCCGATTATGTGGGCATCATGCGGGAGCTCTGTCCGGAGCTTGAGGACGCCGTTCCGGGAGAACCGCTCCATCTCAAGCGGCTTCCTTTTCTTCGCAACATCATCACCATCGACTCGAAGCAGCCGGGATGCCTGACCTGGCAGGAGGCACTCGACCGGGGCCGCGAGGTGCCTTATGAGGAGGTGCGGAGGCTGGCGTCTCTCGTCAAGCCGGACGACGTCTGCAACATGCAGTACACCTCCGGAACCACCGGATTTCCCAAGGGCGTGATGCTCACGCACTACAATGTCATCAACAACGGCAAGTGCATCGGCGATAAGATGGATCTATCCACCGCCGACCGCATGATGATTCAGGTTCCGATGTTCCACTGCTTCGGCATGGTGCTCTCGATGACCTCCTCTATGACCCACGGCGTCACGCTCTATCCACTGCCCTATTTCTCCCCCAAGCCGGCGCTTGACTGCGTGAACCGGGAGCATATCACCTGCTTTAATGGCGTTCCCACGATGTTTATCGCCATGCTGCGGCATGAGGATTTTCCGAAGACCGATTTCTCCTACATGCGTACCGGGATTATGGCGGGGAGCAACTGTCCCGCCGATCTGATGCGGGAGGCGGCCGATAAGATGAAGATGACCGAGATCGTTTCGGTTTACGGACAGACCGAGGCTTCCCCCGGCTGTACGATGAGCGAAGTCACCGACTCGCTCGAGGTCCGCACCGAGACGGTGGGCTCGGCCTTCCCGCATGTGGAGTGCAAGATCGTGGATCCCGAGACCGGCGAAGATCTGCCCGACGGAGAAAACGGGGAATTTGTCGCCCGCGGCTACAACGTCATGAAGGGCTATTACAAGATGCCCGCCGCGACCGCTGCGGCGATTGACGCCGACGGCTGGCTGCACACCGGCGACATCGCCTGCCGCGATCACGACGGGAATTACCGGATCACCGGCCGCCTGAAGGATATGATCATCCGGGGAGGCGAGAACATCTATCCGAGAGAGATCGAGGAGTTTATCTTTACCTGTCCCAAGGTGAAGGATGTGCAGGTGATCGGCGTTCCCGACAAGCGCTATGGGGAGGAGATCATGGCCTGTGTCATTCTGAAGGAGGGCGAGACGATGACCGAGGAGGAGATGAAGCGCTTTATCGGAGCCAATATGGCCAAATATAAGGTGCCGCGCTATGTAGACTTTGTCTCCGAGTTCCCCATGAACGCGGCCGGAAAGATTCTGAAATACAAGATGCGGGAAGAAGCAGTCAAAAAGCTCGGTCTCGCGGATTGAAATTTTTTCAAAAAAACCGGCTTTCAAGCCGGTTTTTTTGCGGCGCTTTTTCATGACGCTGTTTTTAGGTGGCGCTATTTTTTGATGATGCTCTCTCGGTGGGCCGGACGCTTTTCCGTCCTGCTTTTTTGAGAAGAGGGTTCGGAGGCGAATAAAAGAAACTCCCGGGAAAGAGGAAATTCCTCTTTCCCGGGAGTTTGGATTTGTGTTCGTGAGGAGCCTATGTCCCT
>CALXKW010000193.1 GCA_944389045.1 uncultured Clostridia bacterium
GGTTCGGCGCCGGTAAAGACGCTCAGAAGGGAGCGGAGGCGGTGAAGGGTAGTCTTGACAAGGGCGCGCTGACGTTCGTTCAGCATGTGCGTCACGCTTTTTTCTGCGCACTTTCCTTCGGAGAGAAAGGCGGCGAATTCGCGCAGATCCACGCGCTCGGCGCGGCGGTGGAGCAGATAGCCCAGCGCCTGCCAGAGTTTATGGGAACGTCCGTCCTCCTCCGACAGGACAACGGTTTCGGTCGAGAGGGTGAGCGGACCGAACAGGGTGATTTTCAGCATGGCAGCCTCCGCTTTGATTATTGAGAGAGAAGCTTCCGGTCCTTTTGCCTTAAGCGGACCTGGTTTTGCCGCGCGGCACGCATTTTTGGGGGATTTTTCGAACCGGGCTTTTTTGCCTCGGGGTTCGAGGTGCGGAGATTTTCGGCTCGTTTGCCGGAGCTTTTCCCGTCCGATCATTTTATCCGCTATCGCAGCATAGGGATATCGCAGCATAGGGGTATTATAGCAAAAAACGGAAAAAATTGCAAGCGAAGAGGAGAAAAGAAAAAGACATTCGCACGGTCGGCATTCCGCACAAATGTCTTTTTCCTGAAAAGAGAGAAATTTTATGAAAAATATACTTTTTCATCGTCTTCATTATATCGAATCCTTCGCCTCCCGTCAAGATGGAAAATCTCATGGAAATATAAATTTATTGCAAACAAACTGTGAACATCGCGCTTACGGGAAAGAAAATAGGAGATTTTTTCTTGCCAAACAGCCAAAAGCGTGCTATACTGAGACTGCTGTCCGCCGCTTTTTTCGAAGGGGTATCTAAGGGCGGCACCGTACGAGAGAAAAAAGACCGGGCCATGACGGGAACCCCCTGAATTCCGAAAACGGGGAAGCGATCCCCTTTGAGGAAAAATATTCCCACCGAACAATACGGATAATGCGGTCAAAATTCGGATAATCACTGATAAAGGATAATCGCTCGATAACTTGATATAAAGATCAAATTCTTCGGAGTTAAAAAAGAAGGAAACGCTATGGCCAGAATGATCTGGAAGGGAGGCGCGCTGATGGCGCCTCTTCCCGCCGTTCTCGTCACTTCGGGTACGCTCGACCGTCCCAACGTGATGACCGCCGCCTGGACCGGCGTCGTAAATACCCATCCGCCCAAGACCTATATTTCTCTTCGAAAAACGCGCTACACCTATGAAAAGGTTCTGGAAAACCGCTCTTTTGTCATCAATCTGACTCCGGCCTCGCTCGTTTGGGCGTGCGATTTCTGCGGTGTGCGTTCCGGTCGGGAGCTCGATAAATTCGAGAAGACCGGACTTACGCCGGTTCCCTCGGTTTCGGTTGAGGCGCCCTCTCTGGCCGAGGCCCCGCTCTCGCTCGAATGCGCGCTGGCCGACGTCATCCCCCTCGGCAGTCACGACATGTTTCTGGCCGATATTCTGTCGGTGACCGTTCGGGAAGAGCTGATCGACGGGAAGGGAAGAATGGCGCTTGAAAAGGCGGATCTTCTCGCCTATGTACACGGGGAATACTATGCGCTGGGAAGAAGGCTCGGCAGCTTCGGCTATTCGGTGCGAAAGAAGACGTGCGGAAGCAAAAAGACCGAGGCCGCCGCGAAAAGGAAAAACGGGGAAAACGATCGGAAAAGTACCGTCGATTACGGGGAAAAGCCGAAGCGTTGCGCAGGCCAACGGGCAAGCGCCGGGGAAAAGACCGGACGCATAGGGCGGACGGCGGAAGAAAAAAAGGCTCCGAACGTAAAGGCGGATCTCCGTAAAAATAAAGATAAGCAAATATGGAAAAAGAAATCATAAAGACCGGCCGGAAGGGGCCGTGCCAAGACGGAGGGATTTTGTTGACGCTTGTTTTTTCGCTTCTCAGCGCGGTGCTGTCCGCCTTTCTCTTCTCCCTTACCGGACTGTATACCGTCTGGTATTGGTATTTTATACCGATCCTTCTTTTCTTTCCGCTCTATCTCGGCTTTTTTCTGCTCTACGTCCTCCTTTTGGTTTTGATCGGACTCTTTGTCAACAAGAAAAAGCCGGTGGAAAAACCGAACCGCTTTTTTTACGCGATCTGCGTGGTCACGCTCCGGCAGCTCTTCTTTCTCATGCGCGTGAAGGTAGAGGTCAAAGGAGCGGAAAAACTGCCGAAGGGGGAATTTTTGCTCGTATACAACCATGTTTCGAACTTCGATCCCCTCCTTCTTCTGGTCGGAATGCCGGTCCCCCGTCTGGTGCTGGTCTCCAAGCCGGAAAACGAAAGAATTCCGCTGGTGGGGCGCTATATGCATATGAGCGGTTTTCTTACCATCGACCGGGTGAGTCCGATGCGTGCCCGGGCGACGGTGGAAAAGTGCGTCGACTGGATCGGGCGGGGCGTCGCCTCGGTGGCTATCTCTCCCGAGGGAACCCGCAGCAAGACCGGAGAGCTTCTGCCTTTTCGTGCCGCGCCCTTTTCGATCGCCCGCAAAGCCGAAGTGCCGGTGGTGGTGACCGTTCTGAAAAACACCGGGAAAATCGCAAAGAACGCCCCTTTTCGCCGCACGGCGGTACGGGTCGAGGTGGTGGATCTTGTAATGCCCGAGACCTTCCGGGAGCTGACTTCTTTTGAGATGAGCGAACAGGTCCGCGCGATCATGCTGAAGGGCCTTGAGAAAAAGGGCGAAGACGAAGAGAGAGACAAAAGAGAGAACGGGAAGAAGCCCGTTTCGTAGAAAGGACCGCTTCCTGCTCGCTTTCGGCGCCGGATTGCTTTTGCCGGAGGGGGCAGATTTTTACCGGGCGCTCTCTTTTCGGCTTGGATTTTGGAAAACGGCCGCTTCGGAGAAGATCTCCCGAAAAAACAAGCATCGGGTCTGACGATGCATGATCGGATTAAACCGAAACTCCCTCGTTCGGCGGAAGTTTTCTTTTTCCGCCGGGCGAGGGAGCTTTTACTTAGGAGAGAATAACGCTTTTTGAGGACGCATAGGGGAAAAATGCGATCTGGGGCGTCCGGCGGCCTTCCTTGCTTTTGACAGCGGAGCTTATGACAGCGGAGAGCGGGCGTATGAGTGCGGGACAGAAGGCGCGGCCGGACGAGGGCAAAGAATCTTTTATGCCCGAGAAGGGGTTGGGGAGGTGTTGAGTTTGCGAAAAAAGACAGCGGTGAGAAAAAGCGTGACCGCCATCGAGACGAAGTCGGCCAGCGGAGCGGCCCAGAGCACGCCTTCGACGCCAAGCGCACGGGGAAGAAAGAGGACCAGCGGGAGGAAACAGACGATGTCGCGGATCAGCGAGGAGATCACGGCGAAG
>CALXKW010000194.1 GCA_944389045.1 uncultured Clostridia bacterium
CTTCTGGTCGCGCCCGCCACGCTCGGGGCGGGGCTGCTCTCTTTGATCGAACGCGAGACCGCGAAAGGGCGCAAAGGGTATATCCTCGCCAAGATGAACAGCCTCACCGACCGCGCCTTCATCGAGAAGCTGGCGGAGGCCGGCATGGCAGGCGTGCGGGTCGAGCTTTTGGTGCGCGGCGTCTGCTGCCTTCTTCCGGGACTTCCCGGCCGGTCGGAGAACATCCGCGTTGTGAGCGTTGTCGGGCGTTTTCTCGAGCATTCCCGTGTCTATTCCTTCGGACGGGGAAAGGATCGCGTCACCTATATTTCGAGCGCCGATCTGATGACCCGCAATACCGAAAAGCGGGTGGAGATCGCCGCCCCGGTTTTGGACAGGGAAATCGAGAAAAAAATCCTCTCGATGCTCCGGATCATGCTGGCCGACAACGTCAAAGCCCGTCGTCTTGAGAGCGACGGCCGCTATCGGAAGATCGAAACGCTCGACGACCCTCTCGACGCGCAAAAATTTCTTTTATATGGGTCGGGTTAAACGATACCTGGCGGAAAACGCGGGGGCGAGGCCAGCTGATACGGGCGCGGAGCGTTCCGCTTTTTGTTCGGAACGGACCGACCGGAATAAGTATAAAACCGACCAGAAAATAAAACCGACCAGAAAAATAAAAAACAAATAAAAACCGAAGCCGGCCGGCGGTCTTTATGACTGCCGGCCGGCTCGTTTCGGCTCTTCCCGAGTCACAGGCCGGCCGTGCGACGGCGGCGGACGGACCATGCCGTTCCTTCGGACAATAGGCCGGTTATCGCCTCGGACTTTCCTCTTGCCGTTGTCGGATCGAGGGGCGGGGCGGAAAAAAAGTGTAATACCCGACGAAAAAAGCTTTTTTGCCGGCTCTGTATTTGGCTAAATTGTCAATAAATATAAAAAATTCGTAAAAAAAAAATATTCCATTCCCTTGTTCTCGCGTGCTATAATCCCTTTGGAAAGAAAAATCTTCGAAACACCGAGACAGGGGGAGGGAGGGTGTTTTTCCTTTTTTGTTCCGGCGCGGCGTATTTTTCACTGCGCGGAATAAAAACGGACGGCTGTTTTGCAAAAAATGGTCTCAAAATCGGAGGATGGATGAAAATCGGAGGAAGGAAAATGAAAACAAAACAGAAGGCAAAAATTGTGATTCTGGCGCTTGGACTTGTGCTGATGCTGGCGGTTCTTTGCCCGATTCTTTTGGCGTTCGCCGAAACCGAGGAAGAATATGTCTCGATCGACGACATCAAATCGGTTACCGCAAGCTCGTATGTGCCGGGATACGAACCGGAAAAAGCCTTCGACGGGATCGAAGGCGATGTGAACAACTGCTGGCATACCCCATGGGGCGCAGAGCAGGAGCCCTATCCGCACTGGATCATGGCGGAGTTCTCCTCCCCTCAGACGATCGACGCGCTGATTTTCGTGCCGCGCGGCCCCAGCCCGCACACCTTTGTCAGCGACTATGAGGTGTGGATCAGTCCGGATGCCGATCCGGCCCATTTGGAAAAGGTGACCGAGGGCACCTGGAAACGTGCTGACCGCGGTGTTGCCGCATTTACCGAACGGGAGGCGGTTTTGGTGAAATTTGTTATCAACGACCGTGTGGATTCCGACACGCACGAGCCGAACAACACCAGCGTGAACGCGTCGGAGATCAAGTTCCGGATGCCGAGCGGTGCTCCGGGCAATTACGACGAGTCGATCACGGAGACGTCGGCCCGCGCCGAATCCCTGATCGCTTACGCGAAGGATCGGGTCGGCTCTGCCGCGTACCAGTTTGATGCTACGCTGCTGAAGGCGCTGGAGCAGGAGAATACCGCTCTGAAGGCTCTTGTCGGCTCATCCGATAAGAGCGCGGTCGAGGACGCGATCCGGGAGGTTGAGGCTGCGATGGCTTCGCTTCTCGAAAGCGCCTGCCCCGAAGGAGAGCCGCTGACGACCGAGGTGCCGCATTCCATGATGACGGCTTCCGCCAGCAGCAGCAACTTCAGCTACCGGCCGATGAGCGCCATCGACGGGAACACCGCGACGATCTGGCACAGCGAGTGGATGCCGGAGAACGATCCGTTCCCGCACACCTTTACGCTCGACCTCGGCAGAACGCTGCTGCTCCACGACATTTCGATCCTGCCGCGTCAGGATGCGAGCGCCGGCAAGATCCTGAGGGGGGAGATCTACGCCGGCGATACGCCCGACGATATGACGCTTGTCGCAACCTTCCGGAGCAGTTCGAATTTCTCCGCGACGAAAGTCTCGCTCGACTGCGTTTCTGCCCGCTATATCGAGATCGTTTCTCTTGCCGCCAGCTCCGCCAATACGGCGATCGCCGAGATCACGGTGACTTCCTATGACCGGGGCGTTCTCGCGGCGTTTGCCGCCTACGATGAGGCCTGCGACCTCATAAAACGGGCGGTTGTGGGAGATGCGATCGGCAATTACACCGAAGAGACCGTCGACAATTTTAAGAAAGAGGTCAATGAATTCTTGGAAAAGCTTTCTTCTGAATCGCTCTCCACGGGCGAAGCTTACCGGCTTTTGGACGAAATCACCGAAGCGAACAATGCGTTTGTCGCGGCGGCGAAGGAGTATACCAAAGCCGATCTTGACGATTTTATTGAAAAACTGAAAAGTGCGGATATCGTATCCGGTGACCGGGCGGCGGCCGACGCGCTTCTTGCCGAGGCGGAGGGCGTTGCGGCCGGCACGCCTTCGAGCGAAGAGCTCCGCGCCGTCTGCACAAAGCTTTCGGCTTTCGTCGCCATGATCGAATCCGACGGCAAAAGCCTTGATCTTGCGGGCGAATGGGATCTCGCACTCTCGGGCTTTGAGGGGGATAAGACCGTCTTCGGGCAGTATGTTTCGCTTCCCGGAACGCTCGATACCAATAAAATCGGCACCTACAACACACTCGACGAAACCTATCGCCTTTCCCGGCTCTATTCGTATACCGGACCGGCGAGCTACCGGAAATCCGTGTTTATCAGCGACAGCCTGAAGGGAAAGGAAATCACGCTCTTCATGGAGCGCACAAGATGCACGAGAGTCTATGTCAACGGAAAAGAGGTGACGGCGCCCGAAACCTCGAACCTTCTTCCGGTTTCCTCGCGGTATAACCTTACCTCCGCTCTGAAATACGGCGAATTCAACGACATCGTGATCGTGGTCGATAACTCCTATCCGGGCCTTCCTGCCGGTCCGTTTTTTTTCACTGACACGGCGACCGCCGAGACCCAGACCAACTGGAACGGCATTGTCGGCCGCTTTG
>CALXKW010000195.1 GCA_944389045.1 uncultured Clostridia bacterium
GAGCTGGCGCCGATCTACGCCACCGCCAACATCGCCACCGACCACAACCAGCTGACCATGGAAATCATGCAGAAGGTGGCCGCGAAGCACGGGCTGGTCTGCCTGCTTCACGAGAAGCCCTTCGCAGGCGTCAACGGAAGCGGCAAGCACAACAACTGGTCGCTTTCCACCGACACCGGAACAAACCTCCTCTCTCCCGGCGAAACCCCGCACGAAAACGCGCAGTTTCTTCTCTTTCTCTGCGCCGTCATTCAGGCAGTCGACGACTATCAGGATCTGCTGCGGATCGCGGTGGCCACGGCCGGAAACGATCACCGCCTCGGCGCGAACGAGGCGCCTCCCGCCGTCGTCTCGATCTTTCTCGGCGACGAGCTGAACGCGATTTTGAACGCCATCGAAACCGATACCCCGTATCACGGCGCAGAAAAAACACAGATGAAGCTCGGCGTCGACGTTCTGCCGAAGTTCAACCGCGACACCACCGACCGCAACCGCACCTCGCCCTTCGCCTTCACCGGAAACAAGTTTGAGTTCCGTATGCTCGGCTCCTCCAACAGCATCGCCTGTGCCAACATCATGCTCAACAGCGCGGTCGCCGAATCGCTGAAGCTTTATGCCGACCGGCTGGAGGGCGCGGCGGATTTTGAAAATACGCTTCATACCATGATTCAGGAAACGATCCGCGACCACAAAAAAATTCTTTTCAACGGCAACGGATACGACGATGCCTGGATCAAGGAAGCCACGGAGAAGCGCGGCCTGCTCAATTACCGCACCACGCCGGACTGCCTTCCCCACCTGCTCGACAAAAAAAACGTCCGGATGCTCACCTCCCACGGTGTCTTTTCGGAAGCGGAACTAAAATCGCGTTATGAGATCACGCTGGAAAACTACTGCAAAGCCGTTCGGATCGAGGCCAACACCATGGTCGATATGGCGCGGACCGAAATCGCGCCGGCCGTAGAGTCCTATGCGCTCGAGATCGCACGGACGGCCGCGGCGAAAAAGGCGCTGGACGAAGAGATTCTCTGTCGCTACGAGAGCGCGTTCGTAAAAAAGCTCACCGCGCTCACCAACGGCATCGCCGCCAAAACCGACGAGCTCGAAAGCGCTCTTCTGGCGCTGAACGCAATCGAGGAGATCGGCGCGGAGGCGGCGGCCATCCGCGACACGATTCTGCCCAAAATGAGCGAGCTGCGGCTGGTCGCGGACGAGGCGGAACGCGCGACGGCGAAAAAATACTGGCCCTTCCCGACCTACGGGGATCTTCTGTTCAGCGTAAACTGACGGCAGAAGAGCGTGGTGCGCAAAGACGCGGTGACAGAAACAGCGCGGACAGCCGATTTTTTTCAATACAGGAGGAACTGTCATGTGTTCGATCATGGGCTATTGGGGAAGCAGTCTTTCGCCCGAACGCTTTGAAGAAGGCTTTCGCCGCACCCGCTCCCGCGGGCCGGACGACAGCCGCATCATAAATACGGGAAAATGCCTTCTCGGCTTTCAGCGGCTGGCGATTATGGGAATGACGCCGGCCGGGATGCAGCCCTTTTCCCTGGCGGGAAGCTATCTTGTCTGCAACGGCGAGATCTATGGGTTCCGAAAGATCAAAGAGGCGCTTTCCTCCCGCTACCGCTTTCAGAGCGGGTCGGACTGCGAGGTTCTTCTGCCCCTCTACCGCGAATACGGCACCGCCATGTTCGCCATGCTCGACGCAGAGTTCGCCTGCATTCTCTACGACAAAGAAAAAGAGGAGCTTGTGGCTGCCCGCGACCCGATCGGCATCCGGCCTCTCTACTACGGTCTTGACGGAACGGGCGGGATCCTCTTTGCCAGCGAAGCCAAAAACCTTGTCGGGCTTGTAGAAAAAATCTCTCCCTTCCCGCCCGGACATTATTATCAGAACGGCCGCTTTGTCCGCTACTGCGACATCGCCTCTGCGCCGGCGGTCTGCCGCGACGATCTGGACACCGCCTGCCGGAAAATCCGCGAAAAACTGACGGCCGGCGTGGAAAAGCGGCTGGACGCCGACGCCGAAATCGGCTTTCTGCTCTCGGGCGGTCTGGACTCCTCGCTCGTCTGTGCGATTGCCGCGCGAAAAAGCGACAGGCCGATCCGAACCTTCGCGATCGGCATGAGCGAAGACGCGATCGATCTCAAATACGCCAGAGAGGCGGCCGCCTACATCGGAAGCGACCACCGGGAGATACTGATTACCGAGCGGGACGTGATCGGCGCCCTCCGGACGGTGATCGCCCTGCTCGGCAGCTACGACATCACCACGATCCGTGCAAGCATCGGCATGTACCTTCTCTGCCGGGCCATCCACGAGACGACCGATATCCGGGTTCTGCTGACCGGCGAGGTTTCGGACGAACTCTTCGGATATAAATACACCGATTTTGCCCCCAGCGACGAGGCCTTCCAGAAGGAGGCCGAAAAACGGGTGCGGGAGCTGCATATGTACGACGTGCTCCGCGCCGACCGCTGTATCTCGGTCAACTCAATGGAGGCCCGGGTTCCCTTCGGCGATCTCGATTTTGTACGGTATGTGATGTCGCTCGACCCGGCGCTCAAGCGGAACCGTTACGAAAAAGGAAAGTACCTCCTGCGGCGCGCGTTTTCCGACGGCTATCTGCCGCCCCGCATCCTCTGGCGCGAGAAAGCGGCCTTTTCCGACGCGGTCGGCCATTCGATGGTCGATATCCTGAAACGCTATGCCGAAGAGCTTTATACCGACGAAGAGGCGAAGGCGCGCTGCCGCCGGTACGCACACGCCCGTCCGTTCACCAAGGAGTCTCTGCTCTACCGGGAAATTTTTGAGGAATACTATCCCGGACAGAGCGAAATGATCGCCGGCTTCTGGATGCCGAACCGCGAGTGGGAGGGCTGCGACGTCGGCGATCCCTCCGCGCGCTATCTTTCCAACTACCGGGAGAGCGGCGTGTAAGGTGTATGGCGCATAAGACGTGCAGCGTGTAAAGAGAATAGAATGGGGAAGAATCCCCGGAAAGGCAGCCTATGAGCGAAACCGAAACCCTGAAACCCAAAGAACTTCTCTATGAGGGAAAGGCCAAAAAGGTCTTTTCGACCGACGATCCGGAGCTTCTGATCGTCTCCTATAAGGACGACGCCACCGCCTTCAACGGCCTGAAGCGCGGGACGGTCTCCGGCAAGGGCGTCATCAACAATAAAATGAGCAATCTTTTGATGCAGTATCTCGAAAGAAACGGGGTGCCGACCCACTTTGTCGGTCAGTTAAACGACCGGGAAACGCTTGTCCGAAAGGTG
>CALXKW010000196.1 GCA_944389045.1 uncultured Clostridia bacterium
AGCGGTGATCGTAAAACTGAAGGAAGGTGCTTGCGGATGCGTTTGAACGACTGGGAAGAGGAATTTGAAATTATCCGGCGGCCCGACCGCTGCACCCTCTGCCGGGCGTGCGAAAAGCAGTGCGCGCGCGGGGTGCATACTTTCGACGAAGCGCGGAGGACGATGCTCAGCGACGAGAGCCGATGCGTGAATTGCCGGCGCTGTGTGCTGACCTGTCCGACCAAGGCGCTCAAGATTGTGCGAAACGAGGATACGGTTCGCGAAAACAACAGCTGGACGCAGGACGCGGTCAGAGAGATCTATAAACAGGCGGCGAGCGGAGGCGTGCTCCTTTCTTCCATGGGCAGTCCGCGGCCGCCGGCGCTCTATTGGGACAGGATTCTGCTCAACGCCTCTCAGGTGACCAACCCGCCGATCGATCCGCTGCGGGAGCCGATGGAGACCCGCGTCTTTCTCGGACAAAAGCCGGACCGGATACGGCGGGATGAGAAGGGCGGGCTTCTCTCTGAGCTTTCGCCTCAGCTTTCCCTTTCCATGCCGGTCATGTTTTCGGCGATGAGCTACGGCTCGATCAGCTATAACGCTCACGCGGCCCTGGCCAAAGCCGCTCAAAAGCTCGGAATCTATTACAACACCGGAGAGGGCGGTCTTCACGAGGATTTTTACCGCTTTGGTGCGAACACGATCGTCCAGGTGGCTTCCGGGCGCTTCGGCGTCCATAAGGCCTATCTGGAAGCGGGGGCGGCCATCGAAATCAAGATGGGGCAGGGCGCCAAGCCGGGGATCGGCGGCCATCTGCCGGGGAGCAAAATCGTCGGGGAGGTATCGCGCACCCGGATGATACCGGAAGGCTCCGACGCCATCTCGCCGGCGCCTCACCACGACATTTATTCGATCGAGGATCTGCGTCAGCTCGTATACTCGCTGAAAGAGGCCACCGCCTATCAAAAGCCGGTCATCGTCAAGGTCGCGGCGGTACATAACATCGCCGCGATTGCCAGCGGCATCGCGCGCAGCGGAGCGGACATCATTGCCATTGACGGCTTTTCGGGCGGAACCGGAGCCGCGCCGACCCGTGTCCGGGACAACGTCGGCATCCCGATTGAACTGGCGCTGGCCGCGGTGGACCGGCGTCTGCGCGAAGAGGGAATCCGGAACCGGGTATCGCTGGTCGTCGGCGGAAGCATCCGCAGTGCGGCGGATGTGGTCAAGGCGGTCGCGCTCGGGGCCGATGCCTGCTATATAGGCACCGCCGCACTGCTGGCGCTCGGCTGTCACCTTTGCCGCGGCTGTCAGAGCGGACAGTGCTGCTGGGGCATCGCCACGCAGAAGCCCGAGCTGGTCCGGCGGCTCGACCCCGAGCGTGGAAGCGAGAGGCTGATCAATCTGATGACTGCCTGGCGGCATGAGATTATGGAGCTGATGGGCGGCATGGGGATCAACGCCATCGAGAGCCTGCGCGGCAACCGTCTGATGCTTCGCGGCGTCGGCATGACCGAGAAGGAGCTTGAAATTCTGGGAATTTCCCACGCGGGTGAGTGAGTTGCGCTGTGGCTTCTTCCGCGGCGATGTCTCGGTGTGCTACGGCCGCCGGCGGGGAAATAGACCGTCTCTTCTTTACTGTGAAGGCCGGCGGACGGCATGGGAGGGTAACGGGAGCTTTTCTCCGGGCAGAAAATGTTCGGTTTTAGATCCCGTCTCGCTTCCTTTTTCAACGAAACCTATGGAAAAAAGTTTGAAAGTGTGGTATAATCATGCTGATCGATGCGGCTAATCTGAATTATAAGGAATTGAACGACGCCATTCGCCATGCGGGCGGGGACTGCCGTGTCCGGGGCTGTCTCGGCCAGCGGTTTCTCGGCGCCGGTATGCGGGGAATCTCGATTTGTGTGGAAGGCATTCCCGGCAACGCGCTGGGCGCCTATCTCGACGGCGCTTCGATCACGGTGCTGTCCAATGCGCAGGACGCCGTCGGCGATACGATGAACGACGGTAAAATCGTAGTGCACGGCAGCATCGGCGACGCGGCGGGCTACGCCATGCGCGGCGGCAGACTTTATGTCCGCGGCAATGCCGGCTACCGCGCCGGCATCCATATGAAGGAATACGAAAACAAGACTCCGGTCATGATCATCGGCGGGTCGGCCGGAAGCTTTCTCGGCGAATACCAGGCCGGGGGAAAAATCGTCGTTCTGGGGCTTTCCGGCGGGGAGCCGATTGTCGGCGAGTTTCCCTGCACCGGGATGCACGGCGGAAAGATTTTTCTGCGCGGAAAGGCCGAAGGCGTGGTTTTCCCGCGTCAGGTGACCTTCCGCGCGGCTGAAAAGGAGGATATGGAGGAGATCCGGCAGGATCTCGCCGAATTCGCCTCCCTGTTCGGTCTCGATTTCGATTCGCTTTTTCACTCTTTCTTTACCGTCGTCACGCCTGACAGCCGGAACCCTTACAAGCGGATGTATGTGGAAAATTAAACGGAGGTGGACAGCAGCATGAAATATTCCCCTGAGGAAGTGATGCAGTATGCCGAAGAGGAGGACGTGAAGTTCATCCGTCTGGCCTTCTGCGATCTATACGGCAGACAGAAAAACATTTCGATCATGCCGGGCGAGCTTTCGCGCGCGTTCGCATACGGCATCGCCATCGACGCTTCCGCCATCGACGGATTCGGAGACGAGGCGCATTCCGACCTTCTGCTTCATCCCGATCCTTCGACGCTGGCGGTTCTGCCCTGGCGGCCCGAGCATGGGCGGGTGGTCCGCATGTTCTGCGATATCACTTATTCCGACGGAAGGCCTTTTGAGTGCGACACCCGGGCCTTTCTGAAAAAGGCGGCTGAGGACGCGCGCCGCGCGGGCGTCGAATTCGCCTTCGGCGCGGAGATGGAATTTTATCTCTTCCGGCTGGACGAAAACGGCGCCGCCACGAAGATTCCCTATGACGACGCCGGCTATATGGATATCGCTCCCGACGACAAGGGCGAAAACGTGCGCCGGGAGATCTGTCTGACGCTCGAGCAGATGGGCATTTTGCCCGAAAGCTCCCATCATGAGGAGGGACCGGGACAGAACGAGATCGATTTTCGCTATTCGGATCCTCTGTCCGCCGCCGACAACGCCATGACCTTCCTCACCGTTGTCAAGACGATCGCCGGCCGCAACGGTCTGTACGCGGATTTTTCACCTAAGCCTCTGGCCGACCAGCCGGGGAACGGTCTGCACATCAATATTTCGGCCCGCAGGTCGGACGGCGGGGATATCCTCCCGTTTATGAT
>CALXKW010000197.1 GCA_944389045.1 uncultured Clostridia bacterium
CTACAAAATTTCTAAGCCTGTGATCAGCTATTACGAGCACAACAAGAGACAGAGGGGCGAGGAAATTCTCGCTTCCTTAAAAGAGGGAAAAGCCTGGGCACTGGTCACCGATGCGGGATCTCCCGCCATCAGCGATCCCGGCGAGGACATGGTGCGCCTCTGTGCCGAGGCGGATGTCCCGGTGACAATGGTCCCCGGTGCCTGCGCCGCAATCGACGCGCTGGCCCTGTCGGCACTCTCCGCAAGGCGCTTTGTCTTCGAGGGCTTTTTGGAAGGCAAGGCCGACGAGCGGCGGGAATATCTTTTTTCCATGCGCAGCGAGAAGCGAACCATGGTCTTTTACGAAGCGCCGCACAGACTGAAAGAGACGCTTTCTCTGATGGAAGAAGCTTTCGGAAACAGAAAGCTGGCGCTCTGCCGGGAGCTGACCAAACGCAATGAGGAAATCCTGCGGACCGATCTCTCCGGCGCGCTCGCGTATTATGACGAGCACGCGCCGCGGGGTGAATACGTTTTGGTGCTGAACGGGGCTTCGGCGGACGGGTCGGAAGAATTTTGGGCGGATATGACGATCGCCGAGCAGGTGGAGCGTTATCTTTCGCTCGGCCTTTCCAAGATGGAAGCGATCAAGCAGACCGCAAAGGATCGCGGTCTGCCGAAATCCGCCGTTTATAAGGAAATTCTTTCCGGCAGGGGATAAGCGAACGTTTTTTTGTCCTGCACGGACCGTCGGGGGCAATTGCCGGCGTTTTACATGCGGGGCGGAAAAAACGGAAGCCCTACCCGATTATTGGAATATGATTATTGGAATATATTAAAATATTATGTGTACCTTGTCATAAGCACCTCTTTCTGCCGAAATAATCCCGCGTCCCGGAATGAAGCGTCGACGGTCTGTCGATACTGAACGGGGCGGGCTTGGGAAGGATAAGCGTGTTAGACAAAAGACAGGAGATCGTCATGGCGAAGGGTAAAGTCATTACAACCAATAAAAAAGCCTATCACGACTATTTTGTGGAGGACCGCTACGAGACCGGTATCGCCCTTTACGGAACCGAGGTCAAGAGCATCCGGCTGGGCGGCGTCAATCTGAAGGACTCCTACTGCCGCGTGGAAAACGGCGAGCTTTTCGTGTACGGCATGCACATCAGCCCCTATGAAAAGGGAAATATTTTCAATCGGGATCCTTACCGTGAAAAAAAGCTTCTGATGCACAAAAAGGAGATTCTGAAGCTTTTCGGGCAGGTTTCGCAGAAGGGTTTTTCCCTGATTCCGCTCTCGCTCTACTTTTCGGGGAAAAACGTAAAGATGGAGCTCGGGCTCTGCCGCGGCAAAAAGCTTTACGACAAGCGCGATGCGGCGGCGGCAAAGGAGGCCGATCGGGAAATCGAGCGGGAATTCCGCGGTCGGACCAAGACGGCCGAATAGAAGGGCATAGAGGCCCATGTAGTATGTTTTTCTGATTTGTGCGGCCAAAAAGCGTGTCAGAATCCGGGATGGCTCTTGACAAAAGAAACATTTTCGGTTATACTGTTATTGTCACTTTTTTGACTTTTCGCCCGACGCTTTTTCTTCTTGTCCCGTATGGACGGTTGCATAGGACGTTTGAAACGACGTTTGAAAAAAAGGTTTGAAAAGAGTGAGTTTTTCATAGGGGGGCGTAAAGGTTTCGACGGGGATTTTGAACCGGAATAAGCGAGTAGAGCCGGGTAAACTCTATAAAGGCCCAACTTAAAATTAAACGCTAACAATAATAAATTAGCTCTGGCGGCCTAAGGGCGGCCCGTCCGGCTGGGGAGGATCACGGCCCCTTCTCGGGCGTCACTTTGTGATGAACGTGAACTGCTCTTTTGCTTTTGAAGCAGTCACGCATAAAAAAGCTACCCGCGGATGCGCTCCGGTTATCGAGCGCTCCAAGGGGAATTTCATTCGGTAACCTACACTCGTAGAAAGTTCCGCGGATGGATTTTCGGACAGGGGTTCGACTCCCCTCGCTTCCACCACCAGACTGAGTCTGGACGCATTCCGCGTTCAGGCTCTTTTTCTATATCGAGCCAAGATGCTCGCGATTTTACCGGCATCTATTTTATGCTGCCCTTCCAATCAGGTATTGGACGAACACCTACTTTTTTGCAGGTGGCTTTGCCGTGAAATGTTCAATCTGATACCAAAGCAGAAAACGCCGTCTTGGATTTGTTCCAAGGCGGCGTTTTGCTATATCTGTAATCGGCATATTCGTATTATTTTCTGTTCTCTTGTAAAATGAAAGTACAATAAAAAAACAGGAGGATAAACACAATGGAAAAATCATTATTTGAGCAAATGGGCGGCACATACACACAGCAAGGAGATTATGTTTTGCCAAATCTCATATTACCTGCCGAAAATCAGCCTATTGGTATATGGGGACAGCGGCACGCTCGACACCTAAAACAGTATCATAAAATCTTGTATTACAATCTACTGACAAGCAGAAAACTGGACAGTTATCTTGCTGATATCGACAAACAGGCAGAGGAAATGTATTTTCGGTTAGTAAAACAAATGGCTGAGCGTGAGGGCGTAACGGAGCAGCTTAAGGCGGAAAATCAAATGGAATGGGTTCGGCGAATGAACAATATCCGTAACATAGCGGCAGAAATCATAAATCATGAATTGATCCTAATATAGTTTAATCCGCTACCGGTAAAAAGCTGGTAGCGGATTAAACTATATCAAACCAAAATATTTTTCAAAAAAGCTTTTTAACTTATCAATGACAGTTTGTTTTTTCAAGGCCCTATTAGAGCCGCCTGAAAACCTTGACATCGGAGGTAATATTTTATCAAGATCTGTTCCTGTGGTTTTTATTTCACCATCTCTGAATGAGTTCTCTATAAATTTTTGAGCCTCATCGTGTTTTAGCTTTTCATCTTGACAAAATCTTTCCAGTCCTTTTCCACATCTGTTTTTACTGTCATTTGGGCAACAAATCCCTCAATTAGAGCTTTTTTGCTGCGCAACTCAACACTTGCATCAATTGATTTGTTAATATCAGCAAGAATAGTTTTGTCCTCACAGTTTGATTCATGATATTTGGCAACAAGCATCAAGATATAATCTATATTGACCTCGACCTGCTTGATAAGCTCAATTTCAAAGACAATATCATCATTGATTCGTTCTTTTTCAATGTCACTTTTTTTATCGCCATGTTCAATACTGAATTTATCATAGCCGATATCATGCAGAAACATATTAATACGGCAAAGATTGTAGGTG
>CALXKW010000198.1 GCA_944389045.1 uncultured Clostridia bacterium
ACGAGATAAGCTAGTGACTGGAGTTCAGACGTGGGCTCTTCCGATCTGGGACGACGCCAACCGCATGATGTCGCTCTTTTTCTCCAAAGAGGGAAAACACATCATCTGCGGCGGCACGACCTCCTCGATTGCGGCCAAATATCTCGGTAAGCCGCTGCGCGCCAGCCTCAATTTCGAGATGTCGGATGTTCCTCCGATTGCCGAGATCGAGGGTGTGGATCTTGTGACCGAGGGGGTCATCACCGTCAACAAGGTGGTGGAATATGCGAAGGATTATCTCAAGGACAACAAGAGCTATGAGCAATGGAGCTGTAAGCGGGACGGCGCATCGCTGATCTGCCGTCTTCTCTTCGAGGAGGCCACCGACATCAACTTTTTTGTGGGAAGAGCCATCAATCCGGCCCACCAGAATCCCGATCTGCCGATCAATTTCAGCATCAAGATGAATCTGGTGGAGGAGCTTTCGGCGGCCCTTCGGAAGATGGGAAAGCGGATCAAGGTCAGCTATTTTTAAGGAGGAGGCAGGCTATGCGTAAATTTGATACCAAGGTACAACATTTAAAATATAAGGTTCTCCGTGAAGTGGCACGGAAGGCCTGGGCGGATCGCCTGGCCGACACGGTTTTGGATATTCCCAAAACGATTGTGCCGGGAAATACCCCCACCATGCGCTGCTGTGTCTATAAAGAGCGCGCCATCGCGGCCGAACGCGTCAAGCTGGCTATGGGGGGCGATTCCGGCAATCCCAACGTCATCGAGGTCATAGAAATCGCCTGCGACGAATGTCCCGCTGCCGGCTATGAGGTCACCGATTCCTGCCGCGGCTGTCTTGCACACCGCTGCGAAGACGCTTGCAAGCGGGGCGCGATCTCCTTCGATCACAACCATGTGGCGCATATCGACAAATCCAAATGCGTCGAATGCGGCGCCTGTGCCAAGGTCTGTCCCTACACCGCCATTGTGAACCGCAAGCGTCCCTGCCAGAACGCCTGTAAGATCAAGGCCATTTCGATCAACGAGAACAACGCCGCTTCGATCGACAACAACAAATGCATCGCCTGCGGCGCCTGCGTTTATCAGTGTCCCTTCGGCGCCATCATGGATAAGTCCTTCATTCTCAACGTGATCGATATGATCAAGAAGAGTCAGAAGAACGAGAAATACAAAATGTATGCGGTGGTCGCCCCTTCGATCTCCAGCCAGTTCACCTACGCCAAGCTCGGCCAGGTGATCACCGGACTGAAAGAGATGGGCTTTTTCACGGTGGTCGAAGCTGCGCTGGGCGCCGATATGGTGGCGCAGGCCGAATCGAAGGAGCTGGCGGAAAAGGGGTTTGTGACAAGCTCCTGCTGCCCCGCGTTCGTGGATTACATCCACAAGAGCTTTCCCGCTCTGGTGCCGTTGATTTCGCACAACCTTTCCCCGATGGCTACCATCGCCAAATACATCAAGGAGAAGGATCCGGGCAGCAAGGTGGTCTTTATCGGACCTTGCACCGCCAAAAAGGCCGAAGTGCAGAAGGAAAGCGTCAAGCCCTATGTCGACGCTGTCATCACCTTTGAAGAATTGCAGGCCCTCTTTGACAGTCTGGATCTCGATATCACCACGCTCGAGGAAGGGGTTCTCGACAACGCTTCCTATTTCGGCCGCATCTTCGCCCGTTCGGGCGGCCTGACCGATGCGGTGGCGCAGGGGCTGAAGGAGCAGGGGCTGGATTTCGAGCTGAAGCCCTGCACCTGCGACGGCATCGAGGAGTGCCGCGTGGCGCTCTTGAAAAAGAGCAAAAATCTTCTTGACGCCAATTTTATCGAAGGCATGGCCTGCGTGGGCGGCTGTATCGGAGGCGCCGGCTGTCTGACGCACGGAGAGAAAAACAAAGCGGAGGTCGACAAGTACGGCAAGGAAGCTTATGAAAAGACGATTACCGATGCCGTTTCGGTATTGAAATCGCTCTGAGCCCCGAAACAGTCTGATTCTCACCTTCGTCCCGCTCTTTCAAAAGGGCGAAAAGAAAGTGAAAGGATCGATTCTGTCATTTGATCGATTGAAGGAGCATTGATTAAAAGCCCCGGAAGACTCAAAATGGAGTCTTCCGGGGCTTTTGGATTTCTAAAGTGGATCCTCTTTTATTTCTCTTCGAATCGGTCCTTTGGCAGAAGGGTCATCCGCCGGGTCGAGTTGAGATTATGAAAGAACGATCAGGACCAGCTCTTGATGGTAAGTTTCTCGATGGCGCCGCCCCAGCCGTCCGCAGGGAAGCAGTCCGAGATGCGGATATACAGGTTTCCGTAAATCTCGTACTCATAGGGATCGATCACGATGGTGGTATAGTTGTCGCCGGTCAGATAGTCGCCGGAAGGAGCAAAGATCTCACTGTTTGAGCCGTCGGCCGCAAACTTCTCGTTGTATTCGTCGGTCTTGGCATAGTTGGCGATCTCTTTCCAGTCCGAGCCGTCGAGAGAGACCTCAATCTTATAATTCTGCACCACATAGAGCTCCACTGTGGGTTCGACCAGTTCTCTCAGGTCGATGCGGTAGATCAGGAAGGCGCTCTTATCGGCATAGCGTCTGTTGTCGGAGGTCTGCGAGGTGTTTTCAAAGATATAAGCCTCGTCTTCGTCAGCGGCGCCGGTAACAAACTCCTGAGACGTCTGGGTCATATCCGGAGTTTTGTAGTTGGGGGTTCCGTTGGAATTGTCGATCGTTGTGATTTCCGGGCCTTTTCCTTCGACCCACTGATTGATCGTGAAGGACATGATCGTACCGCCGTGCCCGAACTGGGGCTGGCAGTTGGCTATGTAGACAAAGACCGTGCCGTAATAGCCGAGCTCATAGGGATCTAAGGTGATCTCGATGATGTTGTTCCCGTCGATATATTCTCCGTTTTCATTGAAGTCGCTTGACGGGAACTGATCCGCAATATCCATGAAGTTGGCAAGCTCATGCATATCCTCGTAGGTGTCCTCCAGGTTGTCGGTGACATAAATCACATACTGCTGACGGACCTTGAAGGTAATGGTCGGTTCGATCATATCCGAAAGATCGAATTCGTAAAGGATGTAGCCCTCTCCGTCGGCAAAGCGCTCGTTGAGGTTGGACCCGGCATTGTCGATCAGGATATATTCCTCGTCCTCATTTTTGCTGTTGGTCTTCACCAAAGTGGGTTCCTGATGGTATTCTTTGGCGCTGTCCCGGGTATTGGGGGTGGCGGGCGTGGTCACG
>CALXKW010000199.1 GCA_944389045.1 uncultured Clostridia bacterium
TCTCCGCTCACGGTCCCCTATGCTCCGCCCTCCTATCGCCATGTTTGCCGATCCCGCCCCCTTGCTCCGCCTCGCGGTGCCGGTTTCGAATTCTACGCATCCGCCCGTGCAAAAGAGCTTTTTCGCCGTTTTTCACACAACCGACGGCCAAAAGAAAAAATCTGACCGAAAAAGGGCGGAAAATTCTTTCGAAGCGGGGCGGTTTTTCAACATAATTCTCGCCCGTTCTCCCATATAATGGCAGGTAAAGATGGTTGAGGGAGGCAGAAAGGCGCATGAAACAGGTCATCTACGGAGACGTCTATTTCCTGATCAATTTCAGCATGGATTTTCTGGCCCTCTATCTGACCGCCAAGCTGCGGCACCGGCCGGAAAAGACCTGGCGGCTGGCGGCCGGCGCTTCGCTCGGCGGACTCTACGCCACGCTGGCGCTGGTAATCATCCCTCCGGCCCTCGACGCACCCCTGACGCTTGCCTTCCCGTTCCCCCTTACTGCCGTGGCCTTCGGATTCTCGGGCTTTTTCACGCTTTTGAAGGACGCCGCCGCCTTTTTCGCCATCTCCTTCGCCATGGGCGGAGTCATGACGGCGGCCTATTATCTCGCGGCGCGGTTCCTTGCCTCCCGGGAGATCTACATCAACGGCAGTGTCGAGACCCTCTACAGCGATCTGCCGCTTTGGCTTCTGGCCCTCACCGCCGCTCTGGCCGCCCTGATCTCCTATCTCTGGGCCAAGCACTGCAAAAAAGCGGCCTCCCGTCGGACGGTCTCATTGGTCATCGGGGACCGCGGGCACGAACTCACCCTTTCGGCAATGTGCGACAGCGGCAACCTTTTGGAGGAGCCGATCGGCCATCTTCCCGTCATCGTACTCGGAAAAGAGGCCATGCTGTCGCTTCTGCCGCCCTCCCTCTCCCGTGCTTTTTTCGACAAGGATCTGGCGGCGGAGCGTGTGGATCCCCGTTATCTCACCCGCCTGCGCTTTATCCCGGTGTCCACGGTCGGTCACGAGGGCCTGCTCCGGGGCTATATCCCCGACTATGTGACGATCGGCGGGGAGAAAAAACGCGCCTGCGTCGCCCTCGACGAGGAGAACGGGGATTTCGGGGGCTTTGAGGCGATCGTCCCGTCCTCGCTTTTATAATCGATCTTTCGCGCATCTTGTATTCGCCCGTTCTGTCCGCGCCGCTGCCGGCCGGGCCGCACGATCTTTGTTTTGTCCACCGATCAGAGCCCTTCCGATGGGACCGAAAACCGCCGTCAGAAAACGGCCGCAAAGGCAAAAAAAGCCGCCTGTCCGGCTATGGAGGATATATGAAGATTTTTGCCATTCTGTCCAAACTGCGGGACCGTTTGTTCCGGGCCAACAAACGGCTCCTCTATATCAACGGCGCCGACACACTGCCCCGCCCGCTCTCGGCAGAGGAGGAGGCCGAGCTTCTGGCCCGCATCGAGAGCGAAGAGGCGGTTCGTCCCCGCCTTGTCGAGCACAACCTGCGCCTTGTGGTCTATATCGCAAAAAAATTCGAAAACACCGGGGTCGGCATCGAAGATCTGATTTCGATCGGCACCATCGGTCTTGTCAAGGCCATCAACACCTTCAAGCCCGACAAGAACATCAAGCTGGCCACCTATGCCTCCCGCTGCATCGAGAATGAAATTCTCATGTTCCTGCGCAAGGCCTCCGGACAGCACGAGCTCTCGATCGAAGAGCCTCTGAACACCGACTGGGACGGCAACGAGCTGCTCCTTTCGGACGTTCTGGCCAGCGACGACGAAGGGGTCTACAAGCGCCTTGAATGCGAAGAGGACCGCAAGATCATCCATGAGGCCCTGGCAAGACTCGACGAGCGCGAAAAGGTCATCATCGAGCTTCGCTTCGGCCTTCTGGACGGAAAGGAAAAGACTCAGAAGGAGGTGGCCGAGATCCTCGGCATCTCGCAGTCCTACATATCCCGCCTCGAGAAAAAGATCATCGCCCGCCTGCGCGAGGACATTGCCGCAAAAATCTGATTTCTTTCCTGAAATTTCCTCCCTGTTGCAAAAAGAACAAATGTTCACAAAATGTTTACAGCTTTTTCCCCCAAAACCCGGCGGGAAAAAGAAACAAATGTTTGCATTCCGCCGCAATCTGTGTTACAATGGAACCAAGCACAGAGAGGGAAGGGCGGCCTGTTGCCCTTCCGCACTGCCTTGTCCGGCAAGGGGTCTGTCTGAAAAAGGAAAAGGATGTGGCTTCAAAGATGGAAAAACTGACGCTCAAAGAAAAAGAAGTGTACGATTTTATCTGCAATACCCTGCGCCGCGCCGGGTATTCCCCCACCGTGCGGGACATCCAGAACGCTCTCGGAATCAAATCGACCTCCACGGTCCATTCCTATCTTGATCGGCTGGAGGCTAAGGGCTATATCAGCAAGACGGCCGGCAAGAGCCGCACCATCCGGACCAGCGAAACCGAATCGCGTTCTCCGGGAGAAAGCGTCCGCATCCCGCTGGTCGGGCAGGTGGCGGCGGGAACACCGATTCTCGCGGTGGAAAATATCGAACGGCATATCGATTTTCCGCTGAACGGCCGCTCCTTCTCGGCCAACGATCTTTACGCGCTGAGGGTGAAGGGGGAGAGCATGATCGAAGCCGGCATCGCCGACGGGGACATCATCGTGGTCAAGAAGCAGGCCTTTGCCAACGACGGCGAGATCGTCGTCGCCCTTCTCGGCGACGACGCCACGGTAAAAACCTTCTACCGCGAGCCCGACCGCATCCGTCTTCAGCCCGAAAACAGCACCATGGCACCGATCTACACGAAAAGCGTGCTGATCCTCGGCCGTGTGGTGGCGGCAGTCAAATATTTCTGAGAAAAATCCGGCCCGCATCCCGCCAAGGCCGACTGAATAGTATTCCGTTTCGAAGACCTGCAAACAAAGACTTTCGGCCGCCCGCCGCGGGAGGTTCTGCCCGGGCTGCGGCCGCCTTTTTTCTTCGGGTTTACCGGACCCCGCCGCCCGTTGCCCCCTATCCTCACGCTCCGCGGCCGCCTTATGCCCGCCATGCTTCTTGTCCGGACAGACCTCTGTCTCTCTGCCGGCTCCCGAACGGTCCGCCGGATACACGGCCCACGGCCGATCCGGCTCATACGGGTACGGCCCTACAAGGAATCTAAAAGGTTAAAAGGACGTTTTCCCATGAAAAAAAAC
>CALXKW010000200.1 GCA_944389045.1 uncultured Clostridia bacterium
AAAGTCTCATGACTAACCGAAAAACCGTATTGAGCGAGAAAAGCGGCCACGCTGCGGTCGGAGGGGTCGTTCCGGGTGGCCTTGGCGATCAGACGGCGTACGCTCTTATGGTTCCAGAGCACGCCGCTGCCGCATTCGAGGCTTTTCGGGGTGGCAGTGATCATGAGCTGGAGGAAAAAGGCGGCTTGCTCGGCCGTTACGGCATAATCGACGCCTCCCCGGTCGCTCTGCCGCTCCTTCTGATGGCGGACGAAGGCCTCCCGTATCCGAACGAGCTCCTCCGCCGGGCAGTTGTAGATGCCGACAAGCTTTTCGGGAGCGGTGCCCGATTCCATCAGGATCAGCGCCTCGTGCTGGCTCTCAGGGGTGAGCAGGGAATCGGGACAGGAAAAGCCCTGAAGCATGCTTCGAAAGCGGAGAGAGGCTGCGGCCGAGGGCTTTTTGGTCCGTTCGTTCCGGCGCTGTTCTTCCATCAGCGCGTTGTGACGGGCAACCCGCACCGCGAGATAGACTGCCAGAGAGACGAAGAGCGGAAGGTTGGCAAGGGCGAGCAGAGACAGGGCGATGAAAAGTCCGCGGCGTGCCAGCACGACCGAAAAAAAGCAGGCGGCGGCAAGGGCAAGAGCAGAGGGAAGAATAAGTCCCCGAACGGGGCTGTCCCCCCGGGAGAGGGGGCGGTTGGCCATCCCCGCCAGCGGGGTGAGAAGCAGCGAAAGCGCAAGGGTGATAAAGAAAAGCATGGGGACCTCCTTTCCCGAAAGTACAGGGATGAGCGTGCGTTCGTTTTGTTTCCGGATTCTCCGGTGTTTATCCGCTCGGCGGAGCCGTCCCCTGCGCGCCGATTTTGCGCCTTGTCCCTTTTTTGTGCCATAGGGTGCGGAAACGCGGCGCTTTTCGTTTCGTTCTTTCCGGCCCGGCGTGCCTCTTTCCCTCTCCGGAAAGCGAGCCTTTGTGCCATGTTAGGCGATTTTTCGGAAGAAAAGGCGCTCGGCTTAAGAAAGGAAGCTCATCCCATCCGGAGGATATCTCCCGGGCGCACCGGAAAGGGAACCGACAGAAGAAAGGGCATATGGGGATGGGGAACGCAGTCGATCGGGTTTCCCTCTTCGTCACAGAGCTCCGAGACCGAAAAGGCTCGTCCGGTCGAGCCGGGGGTGAGGAGCTCCACCCGGTCCCCTCTTCGGAACTTGTTTTTTTGGACAAAGCGGGCCGTCTTTAGTTCCGGATCGTAGGAGAGGGCGACCGCGAGATAGGCCTTATCGGCGAGATAGCCGCTCTCTTCGGCCAGCTGGGGATTGTCTGCGGGGCTGTCGAAATAAAAACCGGTGGAATAGGCACGGTGGCTGACGCTTTCGAGCTCGGCGGCAAGGGCGGGGTCGAAACGGTAGCCGGCCGGATCGGCGGTATAGCGGTCGATGGCGATGCGGTAAGCGTTGGTCGTTACGGCGGCGTAATAGGCGCTCTTCATGCGCCCCTCGATCTTGAAGGAGGAAAGCCCGGAGGTCATCAGCTCGCCGACATGTCCGATCATCGAGAGATCCCGGCTTCCGAAGAGAAAGGTGCCCCGGTCGGTCTCGGTCAGCGGAAGCCGCATGTCCGGCCGCTTCTCTTCGGAGAGTTCAAAAAGGCGGTACTTCCAGCGGCAAGGCTGGGCGCATTCGCCGCGGTTCGCATCCCGTCCGGTCAAATGGTGTGAGAGCATACAGCGCCCGCTGAAGGCGACGCACATCGAACCGTGGATGAAGGCCTCCAGTTCGAGCCCGTCGGGCGTGCGCCGACGGATTTTCCGGATCTCCTCGAGCGAGAGCTCGCGCGCGAGCACCACGCGGGAGGCGCCCTGCTCGTACCAGAAGGTACAGTCTGCATGGCTCACCGCTCCCGCCTGCGTGGAGATGTGAAGCGGAACGTCGGGCAGGATCTTACGGGCCAGAGAGAGGACGCCGACGTCGGCGACGATCAGCGCGTCGGGCGCCTTTGAGTCCTTCAACAGCTCCAGAAAGGAGGTCAGGTCGTCGTATTCGTCGGTATGCGGGGTCACGTTGACCGTGAGATAGACCTTTTTCCCCCGGTCGTGGGCGTAGGCGAAGGCCCTGAAAAGCTCCTCCGGCTCAAAATTACCGGCCGCCGCGCGCATACCGAAGGCCTTTCCGGAGAGATAGACGGCGTCGGCCCCGTAGAGCAGGGCGGCTTTCATTTTTTCAAAATTTCCTGCGGGGGCGAGCAGTTCGGGCATGGCATCCTTTCCGGGGGCAAGATACGCCTCCCTGTTTTATGAACGGGCGGTTTTCCCGAGGGGAAAGGCCGTTCAAGCTTTCCGTGAAAGAATCCCGGCGGGCCGCGGGAGCGTGAGAAAGAGCGCCCTTCGGGAAGCGCCTTTATTTTACTATAAATCTTCCGAAAAGTAAAGATTTTTCGTCAAGATATCTTGACATTTTCGGAACGGGTTGCTATAATGATAGCAAATTCCAAAGACCAAGACGGAGTCGGCCGAGTCCTATCCCCGAACAAAAGAGAGAACCGCCCGGGCTGAAAGCGGTTTTTCGGCGGGGCTTTTGGCCTTTCGCTCCCGAGTCGGCAGGGTGAAATTCTTCGGTAGTCCTGCCCGTAATCCCGCGTTAAGGGGGAAAAGACCGTTTCGCCCGCTTCTTCGCACTTTCCTCCGGGCGGCCGGGGAATTAGGTGGTACCGCGTGGCTTTGTCCCCGCCCTATTCTGGGCGGGGATTTTTTGACGCCGGAGACGGGGCCGAAGGCCGCCTCCCGTTTTTCCGAAAGACCGGAGGCCAGCACCTTCGGCTGAACAGTGACGCGGGCGCGGCCGGCTTTCGGACGGCTTAAGCCGTTCTCCTGCTATTCTCATTAATAATTTATATTGTCTTATCAAAATCCTGTATCAGAAAAAGGAAGGTTTATCATGAAAGATCTGCTCCTTGCGATTCGGGCCAAGGCCGACGCCGAGCTGGCGGATATCCGCGACGAGGCTGCGCTTGAGGACGCCCGCGTCCGTTATCTCGGCAAAAAAGGAGAACTGACCGCACTTCTGCGCGGCATGGGCAAGCTCTCCCCCGAAGAACGTCCCGCCGTCGGACAGCTGGCTAACGAGGTGCGCGCGGCCATCGAGGAAAAGCCGGCCGAACGCAAAGAGGCGCTCAACAATGCGGCGGTCGAGATGCGACT
>CALXKW010000201.1 GCA_944389045.1 uncultured Clostridia bacterium
GGCTGTCGGAGGAGACGGTCAAGATGCTGATCCCCGTCACATTGATCTTTCTGACGGCTGTTCTGACCGGAATCGGGATTTTCGATAAGATCGCCAAGCACGCGGGCGCCGGAACGCTGGTCCCGATCACCGGCTTTGCCAATTCCGTGGTGGCGCCGGCGATCGACAACAAGGCGGAAGGCTGGATTCTGGGGCTGGGCGCCAAAATTTTCATCATCGCGGGACCTGTGATTCTCTACGGAACGCTGGCTTCGGTAATTTACGGCGTGATCTATTATATCGTCGGACTGTTCTGAGGGAGGACGCCATGCTGATTAAGCTTAAAAATCCGGTTCGGGTGATATCCTGGGCGGCCGTTGGAGGCGCGGCCGAGAAAAAGGGGCCGCTGGGCTGCCGTTTTGACGTCATCGACGAAAGCGAGCGCTTCTCTCAGAAGACCTGGGAGCAGTCGGAAGGGGAGATGCAGAAAATCGCGCTCTCGAAAGCCATGGAAAAGGCCGGCCTTTCGGATAACGGCGTGGGACTTCTCTTCGCCGGAGACCTGATGAACCAGTGTACCTCCTCCAGCTACGGACTTCTGCCCTTCGACATTCCGATGGTCGGCCTCTACGGCGCCTGCTCCACGGCGGCCGAGTCGCTTTCGCTGGCCGCCATGGCCAGCGATCTTTCGGGATGTGTTTCGGCGGCTGTGACCTCCTCCCACTTCTGCTCGGCGGAAAGACAGTTTCGCTTTCCTCTCGAGTACGGCGGTCAGCGGACGCCCACTTCCCAGCGCACCGTGACCGGTTCCGCCGCTTTTCTCGTGCGGCCGGAGAACGGGGGTGTTCAGGTAAAGGAGATCTTCTTCGGACGGAGTGTGGACAGTAAAATCACCGATATCTGCAACATGGGAGCGGCCATGGCGCCGGCCGCAGTGGACACCCTGCTTCGCTTTTTCGGTGAGAGCGGGACCGGTCCGGAGGACTACGACAAGATTGTGACCGGGGATCTTGGAAAAGAGGGCTACAGCATCACCAAAATGATGATGGCCCAAAAAAATATGCCGATCGACGATGTGTACGACGACTGCGGCCTTCTGATCTACAACAACGATCTACAGGACATGCACGCGGGGGGCTCCGGATGCGGCTGTTCGGCAACGGTAGCGGCCGCCCGCCTTTTACCTGAACTGGCGGAAGGAAAGATGAAAAATCTTCTGTTTATCGGAACCGGGGCACTGATGAGTCCCACCAGCGTGCAGCAGGGGCTCCCCATCGTGTCGATTGCGCATCTGGTCCATCTGTGCTCGGCGTGAAGAAAGAGAGAACGTATATATGGAAACTTTTCTCACCTATCTTTCGGTCTTTCTGGTAGGCGGCATTTTGTGTACCATCGCACAGATTCTGATCGACAAAACGAAGATAACTCCCGCCCGGATTTTGGTCGGCTATGTGGTGCTGGGCGTGATTCTGACCGCGGTAGGACTTTACGGGCCGATCGTCGAGTTCGGCAAGGCGGGCGCCACCGTGCCCCTCACGGGTTTTGGCTATTCACTGGCCAAGGGCGTGGAAAAAGCGGTGAACGAAAACGGTCTTGTCGGAGTCTTGACCGGCGGCCTAACAGCGACGGCGGCGGGAATCACCGCCGCTCTGGTATGTGCCTTTTTGGCGGCCCTCTTTTTTAAGAGCAAGCCGAAATAAAAAACCCCTCAAATAACGGGATTTCGCCCGGGAAGATCGAACTTACTCACAAATAAATAAAAAAGCAAAGAGGCGAGTAAGAAAAAAAGAACGCATATAAAAACGCAGGCCAAAGCAATGCGCTTTTTGCCTGCGTTTTTATATTTTTCGGCAGTCGCAGCAATACGGGTAAAGTCGGATGCCCCGCTTGTGAAGAGCGAGCCGAAATAGGAACAGAAAAATGGGGAAATGCCTCATCGATAAAGCGCCGCTTTATTTTCTGACGGTTTGGGAAAGCGTGGCGCCGGCCGTCTGTGTGAATTCAGCGGAACTTCTTTTCGACGAGAGATTCGAGATAGGCGGTCGCTTTTTTTCTCTGCTCGAGGCTGCACTTGCGGTAGAGACTGAGGATATAGCGCTCTTTGGCGTTCAGATAGGTTTCCACCGGCTCGGAAAGGGAACTGTCCGGATTGTCGGTGGGATCGATGCCGAGAAGATAATCGGTGGTGACGCCAAAATGATCGGCCAGTCTCTGGATGGTCTGGCTGTCCGGAAGGGGAAAGGCTTTGTACATCAGCATCGAGGACGGCTTGATGCCGTAGCTTTTCAGAAATTCGATAAGATCGGTATTCTCATTTCGCTGTAAGCGGCGCAGCTTGTACCAGAACGTATATTTGTCCCGGTCTTTCGGATCTTCACAGTCCTCAATCAGGTCGTATCCCAGAAGGTAGTCGATCGAAACGCCGAAGTACTCCGAAACTTTTCTCAGCGTATCCGCATTGGGCTTAGCGCCGCTTTTCCAATACATGACGGTCGTGAAAGTGAAGCCCAGATCCGCGCAGACCGTATCCGGATTTACGTCTTTCTGGTTGCACAGGTCAATAAATTTCTCCCAAAACATAGTCATCGCCTTCCTTAATTTGCAAAGTGTTTGTTTTACAGGCCGTTTCTCGGTCATCCCGTCCGGCTCAATCGAACCTGCTCGGATTATTCCGGCGCCGATTGCCTCAACCCCTGTTGACCGGAAAACCCGATGGTACGCCTATATTATACCTTTTTTTTGTCCTATTGTCAAGAGACAACCAAAGTATATCAAAAAATAGGACAAAAATTTCAATACTGATCGATATTACTTCTTTTTTTGGCCTTTTTTGTCGATTTTTTTGGGAACATGGAAATCTTTTTCATAGGGAAAATTTGTTTCTGCTTGGTTAAGACAGAGCAGAGGAAAAAACATAGAACGAGCGGTCTGCCCTAATTATAAAAATCCTTGAATATGTAAATCAATCGACGTTATTTTGTCGATTAATAGAATTTTATGGAATAAAATCATTTATAAATATCTATCAATCGTCAGTTTATAAAGAATATCATTGCAAAAGAGCAGAGAATCGTGTATAATAAACGAGAAAAAACAGTGACACGTTGACCGGACGGAAAAACCGGCCGGAAAAACCCCGAAATGCGCCGGAGGATCGGATGTGCCCCGATAGAGCCGTTCGGAAGCAAGAAAGG
>CALXKW010000202.1 GCA_944389045.1 uncultured Clostridia bacterium
GTCTTTCAGCCGACCGCTACTTTTGCTCCTCCGATACCGATTCCCTTGACGCGGTCGCCATCCCGGAGCTCTCGACCGTCATTCTGGACGGAACCGCTCCCCACACCGTCGAGCCTTACTGTCCCGGCGCCAAGGATCGCATCCTGGATCTCTCGGCCTTCTGGTCCTTCTCGCGCCTGCGGGAGAACGAAACAGCCATCGACTCTCTGAACCGGGCGATCGGCCGCAAATACGCCCGAGCCTACGCTCTGATGCGAAGCGTCGCCGCCATCGAAGACGCCGTTCATACCGAGACTGCCCTGCTCTTCAACGAGGCGGCCGCGCGAAAGATCCTCGACCGCCTGCTCTGCAAATACAAGATCAAAGCGGAGCCGGGAAGTGCTTTTTCCTGCCGGATCCGCCCGGCCGCGGCCTTCGGCGTAAAAGGCTATCTGGCGCTCGATACCTATGAGAAAAAAGCGAAAACGATTGTCGCCGTCAAAGACCGCCAACTCTTTTCTCCCTTCTTCTTTGCCCTGCTGAAAAAGCTTCTGACCGAACGCGGCGTCTCTTTCGAGCTCTCCTTACGTCCGGTGGACGAAGAAATCGAGGCGCTGTATCTGCCCGACAGCTCTCTGCTCTTCACCCTGCGCGCCTGCGAATATCCTTCCGTCACGATCAATCTCGAGCGGATGCTCTTCGGCAAAGGAAAGGGGGCCTCGAAGGGCCAGAAGGCGCTTTTAAAAGAAATTCCCCTTCTCTGCGGCGCCATCCGGCAGGAGCTTCCCGAAGCCGGAAGACTGCACGACGAACTGGAGACCTATTACATCGCCGCCACCGACTATGCCGCTCTGAACCGCTTCACCGAAACCCTGATTCCCGCCCTTCTGCGAAAAGAATACTGACGGAAAGAATCCGCCTAAAAAAGCGCGGGCAATCCGGTTCATGCCCGTTCAATCCTGCTCCGCCCGCGCGGGCGGAGCAGGCGGCGCTTTGTCTTCCGCGCTTTTTCCCCGTTCTTTTGTTCTGTCTTTACTTTGCGCCGACATATTTTTCGCGGATACGCCCTTCCGCGTTTATCTTCCTTGCCCTGTTTGAACGGTTTTGGACCCAAAACGGGCGAAAACTTCGCGAAAAAAGTACGGCGGGCACCCGGAGCCCTCCGATTCTTCGATTTTACACAATCTTTACAAAAAGCCGCTTTCAACCGTTACGCTTTTGCGGTATCTTTAAAAGAAACAGAGTCTTTGATTTTTCCCGACCGAAAGGAGAACGCCATGATCTATTGTGTGGAAGACGACAGCGGGATCCGCAATATGATGGTATATACTCTGGCCGCCTCCGGCTTCGAGGCAGAGGGCCTTCCCGACGGGAAAGCACTCTTCGAAGCCCTCGCCAGGACTCCCTGCGACCTGATTCTTTTGGATATCATGCTTCCCGGAGAAGACGGTATCCGGATTCTTGAAAAGCTGCGCGCTGACGCCTCCACCGAAAACATCCCGGTCATTATGGCCTCGGCCAAAGGAACCGAATACGACAAGGTAGTCGGGCTCGATCTGGGGGCGGACGACTATCTGACCAAGCCCTTCGGCATGATGGAGATGGTCTCCCGCGTCAAGGCGGTTCTGCGCCGCGTTCGCGGAGACCGCCCCGCCGACAAGCCCCTGCGTCTCGGTGCCCTCGAGCTCGACGCCGCCCGCCATATCGTGACCGTCTCGGACGCCCGGGTACAGCTCACCTTAAAAGAGTACGAGCTGCTGAGGCTTTTCATGGAAAATGTGGGACGGGTCTTTACCCGCGATCGCCTTCTGGAAGCGGTATGGGGCAGCGATTTTTACGGCGAGACCCGCACGGTGGATGTGCATATCGGGACGCTGCGCGACAAACTAGGGGAGTGCGGCGGCTATATCCAAACGGTGCGGGGCGTGGGCTACCGCATGGAAAAGCCCGACTGACCAGAGCCCTGCCCTAATCTTCGTCAGGAAAAAACGGCCGCCCGCCGGGATAAAGCAGCCCAGCGGGAGTCCACCAAAGGAAAGGACAAAAATCCGGAAAGTCAATAAAACAAAAAGCCCGAAAAAGGAGAAATATTAATAAAGAGGAAAACCCGCCATGACAAAACGCATTTTCCGCTCGATTCTGTTTGTGGCTATCGCCGTTCTGGCGGCAGCGCTCGTCATCATTCTGGGCGTACTTTACGACTATTTTTCGCTGATGCAGCGCGAGCAGATGCGGGTGGAGACCGAACTTGCCGCCCTGGGCGTGGAAAGCCAAGGTGAAGCGTATCTCAACGACATCCGCTTTTCGACCATCCGCGTCACCTGGATTGCCGCCGACGGAACGGTGCTTTATGACAACCGAACCGACGAGGCCGCCATGGAAAATCACCTCGAACGCGAGGAAGTTCAGGAAGCGCTGGCCACCGGCTACGGAGAGAGCTCCCGCACCTCCTCCACCCTGACCGGACGCCAGCTCTATTCGGCCAAGCTTTTGTCCGACGGCTCGGTCATTCGGCTGGCTTCCCCGCAGAGTACGATTCTGACGCTGATTTTCGGAATGCTTCAGCCCACCGTCATCGTACTGGCCGGTGCCGTGCTTCTGGCCTTTCTTCTGGCCTCCGGCGTTTCCCGCAAAATCGTGCAGCCGCTCAACGAACTGAATCTTGATCTTCCTCCGAAAGACGCAGTCTATGAGGAGCTCACCCCTTTTCTGAACCGCATCCGCACCCAGCAGCACCATCTGGCAAAGCAGGAGGCCGAACTGAAGCGCCGCAAGGAGGAGTTTGACGCCGCGACCGACAGCATGAGCGAGGGGGTCGTGCTCATCGGCGAAAGACGGATCATCCTGAGCATCAACCGGGCCGCCGCCCGCTTTCTCTCCGTCTCGGAGAGCTCAGTCGGACAGAATATCTGCGTTTTTGATCCCGCCTTCGGCATCGAAGATCTTTTGGAAAAGACCGAACGAAACGGCCGCGCCGACAAGCTCGTCTCCTATCACAACCTGGAATACCGCCTTTCTGCCGCGCCGATCGGGCCGAAAAACCTGCCTTCCGGCTTTGCCCTCTTTCTCTTCGATATCACCGAAAGAGAGAAAAACGAAAAGATGCGGCGGGAATTCACCGCCAACGTCTCGCATGAGCTGAAGACCCCTCTGCACTCCATCTCGGGCTGCGCCGAGCTG
>CALXKW010000203.1 GCA_944389045.1 uncultured Clostridia bacterium
GGTCGTGAGCGGCCCGCTGGCCCGGCACGCCCGGAGGTTATGGCATTTTTACCAAAAAAATCAATTTGATTTTGTGTAGCTTATCCCCTGTCTTCCTCCTTTGGAGAAGGAGGCAGAGCGATCGCCCCATGCGCTGACGCCCCGGGCCTACGGCGCCTTTTTGAAAGAGCTCTTTCCTCTCTGGACCGAGGGGCTCCTGCGGGGGCGCTATATCAGCGTCCGCCTTTTCGACAACCTGGTGCGGCAGGCGGCCGGGCGGAGCCCCGAGATGTGCGGGATGCGCGGGGTCTGTTCCCCGCAGTTCGTGGTGGAAGCGGACGGGAGCGTCTATCCCTGCGACTTTTATGTGCTGGACGAGCTGCGCCTCGGCAATATCCGGGAGAACTCGCTCGACGCGCTGATTTCTCATCCCGCCTGCCGCGCCTTTCTGGCCCCCGTTCTGCCCGCTCCCTGCCGGGACTGTCCGGTTTTTTCGCTCTGCCGGGGAGGCTGCCGGCGCAGCCGGTCGCTCTTTCACGCCGAAGAGGGCTACTGTCCGTATCGGGATTTTCTCCTCTCCTGCCGGGAAGAGCTGTCGGCGGCATCAGCGTTCGTTTTCGGAAAAGGGCCGTCCGCCGCCCGGCTTTGAGCGCACGTTTTTGGGTCTGTGGGAAACGCGCCTGCCGTTTTTGCCGGATCTTCTGTCTGTGCCGGTTTCCTGTCCCTTGGCCCGGAGAGGCTTTCGGGATATGCCCTGAAGCGGCGGCCGGCATGCGAGGTGAATTTCCTCCGCTTTTTTTGCTCTGAAGAGCCCGAAGGTCTTTTGACGGCCGCAGAGAGAGGCCTGAAACAGAGGTTTTCCCCGATCCCGATCGGTATTTACGCCTTTTGCTCCTTCACTTGTTGAAAATCCTGAAAACAAAAAACAAAACGGCGCACAAGGCAGGAATCCCGTTTTCCTGCCTTGTGCGCCGTTTTGCCGCCGGGCGGCTCCTCGCCCACGAATTGCGCCGCGGTGTCGGGTTTGTGCGGAATTTCCGGAAAGAAGCCTCAGAGATCGTCGGCGTGGGTCTTGAAGCCCTCGCCGAAAATTTCGTTGGCGCTTCCCACGACCAGGAAGGCACGGTCGTCGATTTCGGCCACAATATCTCTCAGGCGGGGAAAGACCCGGTTTTTCACGGCGCAGAACAGCATGGTTTTTGAGGCGTTGGTGTAGGCTCCGGAGGCGGGGATGCGGGTGACCCCCACATCGAGCTCTTCGAGAAGCCGCCGGGCGATTTCAGCGTGCCGGTCGCTGACGATATAGAGCAGCTTGGCGCGGTCCCGCCCGTAGAGCACGAGGTCGAGCATGAAGCTGCTGAGAAGAAGGGCCACGGCCGAATACATGGCGGCCTCTACGTTGCGTGCCGCGAAGGCCGATGCCAGAACGATGAGAAAGTCGATGGCGAAAAAGAGCGCACCGGGCTTGAAGCTACGAAAGCGGGTCCGCAGAAGCCGGACGAGGATATCGGTTCCGCCGGTGGTCGCTCCCGCGCGGAAGACGAGCCCCAGCCCCACGCCGCAGCTCGCGCCCCCGAAGATCGCAACGAGAAGCAGATCGTCGGTCAGGGGAAGAAAGGAGGCGGCGAAAAGCGAGAGAAGGTCGGTGAAAAGCGAGGAGAGCAGGGTGGCCGCCACGGTCGAGATCATGAAGTATTTGCCGAATTTGAAAAGGCCGGTCAGAATGATCGGAATATTGAGGATCAGGAAGAGCGTTCCTGTCCCCAGCGGCAGAAGCCGGTCGAGAAGAATGGCGACGCCCGAAACGCCGCCGGTGACGATGCCGGCGGGAGAGAGAAGCAGAGAGAGGGAGAGCGCAAAGACAAAGCTGCCGGTAAGGATCAGCACCGGCTTTTTCAGCAGTCGCAGAAGCTTTTTTTTCATTATGTTTTCGCCCCTTTGAGGATGAATTCGGCCCCTCTCTTGGCCGGCTGTCGGTTTGGCCGGTTTGCTGTTTCGTCTGCGATCGGCAGGGCGCCCCGTTTCCTTTACGGAAGATGCGCGGCGTTTCGGAAATCGGCTGCCCCGATTCGGAAGAGCCGTCCTGCCGGTCGCGCGTTGACTGCGATAGACAAAAAGGTGTCCGGATATTCTCGTGAGAGCGGCGGTCCGGCGTCACACGTTGTCCGCGGCATAGACAAAGAGGGGCAGGGGCAGCCAGGACGCGGCGGCGGGCGAGAGGGAGGAGCGCGCGGCCGCGTAAGGACGGAAGAAGAGGGCCTCCGCCTCGACCGACGAGAGCGTGAGGGTAGGCGTCCCCTCTTTTTCGGTTATCCGGGGGACTCCCCGTTGAACGGCGATTTCCAGAACGACAGGGCCCTTGACTCCCTCGATTTTCAGGGTCAGACTGCCGTCCGCAAGAGGGACGCGCTCTGCCTTGAAGGAAAAGAGCGCGCCGAGGACCTTTTCCCAGTTGAGAACGAGAAAGTTTTCATGGGAGACGTCGGCGGCCGTTTCGGCGAAAAAGTCGGCCTCGCCGCAAAGCGCGTTGTCCCAGGCGGGAATCGCCGCCGAGAGGGAGCCGAGGCGTTCCACGGCCGCGGCGAGCATCTTTTTTGTGAGGGCGGGGTCGAGGGAAGAGAATTCCGAGAGCTGTCTTTTCTGTTCGTAATGGATCGTCCAGCCGACAAGGCGGTCGTTTTCGAAAAAGGCGTAGGGGCGGGAGCGCCAGGAGCATAGAATGTCGTAAAGATCCTCCCGGGAACGCGCGACGTGATAGGGGCGGGCGTTCATGGCGGCATGGAGCGCGTCGAGAAGCGCCGTGTCCTTTTCCTCCACCGGCCGCATCACAATCGGGGAGGAGTCGGTCTTTCGATCGAGAACCGCTTTCCCCGTCAGTTCGAAATAGCGCATGCCGTCGCATTTTTCATAGCCGTAAAAGGCGTAGCGCCGACGCCGGCCGCTTAAGACCGAGAGGTCGATGCCGTCGGCGGCCATATCGTCAATCGCACGCCGCATCAGGGCCTTCATCAGCCCTTCGCCGCGGCGGCGGGGATGGACGGCCACGCTGCCGATTCCCCGTGCCGAGAGAAGGGCTCCGCCGACCGAATAGGTCAGGGGAAAGGCGCCTACGGTGCCGAGAATTTTTCCCTCTTCGAGGGCAAAATAAGGAGCCCGCTCGGAGCGACGCCCCG
>CALXKW010000204.1 GCA_944389045.1 uncultured Clostridia bacterium
GTTGGTCAGGGTACAAAGGATGCTGGCTTTTCCTTCGTGAACCTCCTCCCTCTTACCCACGGGCATGGGACTCTGAAGCTTTGTTCGGTCGATTTGAGAAAAGCGGCCGCTCACTCCCGCCAGCGTGTTGCTGAAGAGGATTCCGGTAAGCGAAGGAGAAAAATAACCCTTCAGCTCGCCGGGTGCTCCCGCCTTGCCCTTGCGGACGGCAGCCACAGATATGTCGTAGACACTGCCGCGGAGAAGGGGCATCAGAACGCCGGTATCGCTGTCGCAGATCCCGTGGCCGAGCCCGACAAAACTGCCGGTCTCGGGATTCACCACCGTCACCGTGCCGATTCCCGCCGTGGAATCCCGAACCCAGATGCCGGCTTTGTAAAGGCCGTCGGCGTCAAGTCGGGGAAGAAAGGCGATTTCTTTCTCCTTTCCGTCCCGATTGACGGTCAGCGTTACGGTCTTACCGCCGCATCCTTCGATATAGCTGATCACTTCGGCGGCGGTGTTGACCGCATGACCGTTGATCTTTTCAATAATATCTTTGGTGTGAAGCCCCGCCTCTTCGGCTGGAGAAGAACCGCCGGAAGCGCTGCGTGAAAAGCCCACGACCAAGACGCCTTTTGTCGAAAGGCGCACGCCGAAACACATCCCGCCGGGTGAGAGCATCAAGGGAGTATCACTCTTTCCTCCGTCAGACGTGCCCGAAACGGACGTGTTGCGAAGGGGCGAGTTCTCCGCCGCCAGAACATAGGCGCCGTCCTGCCGGGAACCGACCGCAAAGGGCAGCACCAAACTGAAAAGCGCCAGAAAAAGAAGCGGAAGAAAAAAGACTCCTGCCGGGCGCTTTTTGTTTTTTCTCTGCATCATATTGATTTACCTCTGCCGAAGCCCGCTCGGTACTTGGCAAAGAGACCTTTCCTCGGATTAACGGAAGGGCAAAGAAAACGGAAGGATCGGTCAGACCGATCGCTTCCGTCCGTGTTTGCCGTTCATCTTTATTTTGGTCCGGGGCAGCGGTTTTATGCTTTGAAAAAACTGTCATTCGACGAAAAAAAACGATCGGTCTGACAGGAAAAAAGAGTCTTTTTTCTCCTTCAAAAAAACGCTTATTCAAAGGACGCCGGTGAAGCATCCCGGCGGCATCTCTCTATCCGCCGGGATGCAATTTTGCTTATTCAAGAATAAGATAACCGGAAAAGAAAGCGGCAATTCGCCGTCCGACGCGCATTTGCCCGGGAGCAGACCGACGGCATTGCTTTTTTTCGCCGGGATCGATGCTTCAGGAAATCACACCGCCGAAGATCGCCTTTTTCTTTTTGGGAATGATGAGGGCCCGCCGTCCCTCTCCGCCCTTTCCGAATTCGCCGTTGGCAAGGATGAGGGAATTTCTTGTCACGCGATACTTTTTGGCAATGTCCCAGACCGTCTCGTCAGCGGCGGGATAATAGACGGTAAACGTGCGGTCGCCTTCGTCGGCGCATTCCGCGGTCACCGTTGCCGAGGCGATCACGCGGTCCCGGCGGTTTTCCCAAGCCATGACCGAAAGCGAAAGGCTGCTGTCTACGACAAGACTGCCGCCCGACAGAACGGCTTTGGTTTTTTCGGGGGCGGCGCGGCAGAGCCACTCGCTCTTATCTCCGAAAGACAGGCCGGTATCGGCGGTAAAGGGGGCCTCCACGGTCTCCGAAACCAGACTGCCGTCGGCCTCCCGGATCACCACCGCGGTGCTGACAAGACCGCTCACCTCCCCGCTACCCGCCTCGTTTTTCGTTCCGGAAATGATGCGAACCGCGGAGAAGGCGCCCACGACCTCGCCCTCTTCCTTGAACTTGATCTCTCCCCGGCATTTCACGGGGAAGGCGGCCTTGCCGAGATAACGCGAGGTGCGAAGCTCGCAGGTGTCGTTTTCACATTCGTAAAGAGTCGAGTAAAGATCGCGCACGACCATGACCTTTTCGTTTTTTTCGAGCGCCACAGCGGCCGTATAGGAGAAATCCAGTTCGGCAATCCGCGCCTCGCCCGCCGCGTTTTCGGCCGGAACGCAGGTCACTTTTTCGGCATACAGCGCGGCGTGGCAGGCGTCGCCCTCGGCCGCCTCGGTGCTCTCCAACAGACAGGAGACCGGAACCGTGTGGCTGAGAAAAGAAAGCCTTCCCTTTTCCTCGGCAGGATCGTCGGCTATGTAGACCATCGTGATATCGGCGCTGGCGTTGACGGCGACGGCGCCCTCCCGTGCCTCGGCGCTGATCTTGGAAAAACTGACGTCGGTCGAAAGAATCTCGCGGATGGGAAATGCCCCGTCGTCAAGGCGAATATCGTCTCCCGACTCGACGCCGCTCACGGTAAGGTATTTCATCACGGCATGAGCGATCTCCTCATTTTTTTCCTCAAAGCTCATGCGGTCGGCTGCCGTCATGCTCTCGGGGAAGGAAACCGAAGCGTCGCGGTCTTCCCAGGCATAAATGCCGGGATTGATCTTGGCCTTGATCCCGATTTTGCGGGGATTGACCGAGCGGGCGCTGACCGTCTCGAGCGTGGGCAAAAAGAGCGTGCGAAGTGCGCTTTCGGAGCCTCCCACCGTCACCTGTCCCTCATATTCGGCGGGAAAAGAGACCGACCGTGCCTCTCCTTCGTCGGTGACAAACAAGACCCGGAAGGTGAGATCGCCGCCGAAAAAGGCTTTGCCGCCGTCGGTATAGCCGGTCGTGGGCGAAAGAGTTCCCGTGACGGCAAGAATCCGTTTGATATCCGCATAAAGATCGGGAAGAATAAAATCACGGGAGACCTCTGTCATACCAAAAGGGATGCCCGAGGCCGCTTCCCCGCACCGCAAAGAAACCACTTTGCTTTTTTGTGCATTTTCGTTATAGTCCACAATCCAAATCTCCTTTTGATTTTTTGTTAAAAATATATGCCGCCCGCCTTTTGATTATACATGGCAAAACAGCGGTCATTCGCCGCCGGAAGACGGCAGATTCATGCCGTTTAAGAGCTTGTTGAGGGCAGATTTTTCGATCCGGCTCACATAGGAGCGGGAGATTTTCATCTCCTCGGCAAGCTCCCGCTGGGTCACCGGCTCCGCATTGTCAAGTCCGTAGCGCC
>CALXKW010000205.1 GCA_944389045.1 uncultured Clostridia bacterium
CCCTCTGTCTCTCACCGGCTCTTTTGAGAGCCTCTCATGATATTTGTCGGCGGAAAGCCAGGCATATCTCTATGTCGCAGAGAGAGAAAAAAATAGATAGAGATAGATACCTCTTGTCACAGGTGCCGCATTTTCGGTCTGAGTGCGGATCCTTTATAAAAAGCACGGAACAAAATCTGCACTTTACAAAAAACTTACCGAAACAAGATCGAATCGTGATAGCGGGCGTCCTCCTTTCGCATTAGAATGAGTGCGGACGAAAAAACAAGTTCAAAAATTTGAAAGGCAGGAATGCAAGATGAAAAGAATTTGTGCCATGATTTTGGCCGCAGCGATGGTGCTCGGCGGCACGGCGCTTTTTACCGCCTGCGGCGAGCAGGAAAAAAATATTACCGTCGTGGTTCGCGAACAGGGCAGCGGTACGCGCGAGGCTTTCGACAAAGTGGTGACGGACGGCAGTCATTTTCTGGAGGAAAAGGACGCTGACGGAAAGACGGTCTACAACACGACCTCCGAGGCGATCCAGCAGACAAAAACCGGAACGGTTCTCTCGATGGTGGCTTCGGATGAGAACGCCATCGGATACATCTCGCTCGGCTCGGTCGACAGCACGGTTAACGTCGTAGCGGTAGAAGGCGTTACGCCTTCCGAGGCCGCGGTTCTTGACGGAAGCTACAAGATTCAGCGTCCCTTTGTGGTCATGACGAACAGCGAGGTGACGCTCACCGCTCTTACCGCCGATTTTATGAGCTATCTGAAGAGCGGAGAAGCCGAGGCGCATGTCGAGGAGGCGGGCTGCATCTTTCTGACCGATCCCGCCAAGCGCGCTAACGAGGGAAAACCCGGCATCGAGGTGGTAAGCTATGAGAAACAGGCGGCACTTCCCGCCGGTGACAAGATCGTCATCCGCGGCTCCACGTCGATGGAAAAGTTCATAAACGCGGCGGCCAAGGGCTATGCCGATCTGTACGGCGCGAACGCCGAGGACATCTTCGACATTCAGCTCGAGGGCTCTTCGGTGGGCCGTAAGGCGGCTGAGGAGGATACGACGGGCAACGTGATCGGGCTCTCTTCCGCATCGGTAGACGAGGAGGGAATCGAAAGCTTTAACGTCTGCCTCGACGCGGTAGCGGTCATCGTGAACAAGAACAACACTACGGTCAACGACCTGACGCTGGCGGAGCTGTATGACATCTTCTCCGGCAAGATCAAGAAGTTCAGCGAAATCAAATAAAAAAAGGCCGTAACCCGGGAGTCCTGAAAGAAGAGCGCCCCACTGTAAAGGGGCGCTCGGCACTCCCGGGCGTCTGATCGCTTTCCAAGCTTTTTCGGGGGAAATTTCGAAAGACAAAAGGACAGACGCTTGATCGGTAGACATATTATTAAGTAAGAAATTTTGAATCCTCTGTAAAAATTCCGAATCCTCAGCCGCCTCCGTCTCTTGCGAAATGCTTTCCGTAAGAAACGCCGGCCATGACCGTTGTCAAGGATTTTTGATGCACGGCTCTTTGCGGGAAAGGGCGACGGCGTGACGGCAGGGAGATTCGAGTCGCGATAGAAGGAATTTCGGTAGAGAAAAGATATGACGGCAACCCAATTCAAGGAAAAAGCGGGGAAAGCGGTCCTGACGGCAGCGGCGGTTCTTTCGATTGCCGCCGTCCTCTCGATTTTCATCTTTCTTCTGGTCAAAAGCCTTCCCGCTTTCGAGAAAATCGGCTTTTTTGACTTTCTGTTCGGCGACAAGTGGACGCCCGACCGGCATGACCGCTACGATTCCGAAACCCTTGCGGGGACCTACGGAATTCTCACCATGATCGTGGGGAGCGCGGCGGCAACGCTGGGGTCCCTTCTGGTGGGCGGCATCCTCGGCTTCTTTACCGCCGTGTTTCTGGCCTTTTACTGCCCGAAGCGCTTAAAACGTCTGCTCTCGGCCTTCGTCAGTCTTCTGGCCGGTATCCCTTCGGTGGTATATGGCTTCTTCGGCATCGTCTTTCTGCTTCCGCTGCTCTCGCGCGTCGCACCCAACAACGGAAGCGGTCTGTTAGCCACCTCGCTGATTCTCGGCATTATGATTCTGCCTACGGTGGTCTCGCTGACGCGCACCAGTCTGGAGGCGGTGCCGCAAAGCGAGTACGAGGGCGCTGTGGCGCTCGGCGCAACGCACACCGAGGCGGTCTTTCGGGTTATGGTGCCCTCGGCACGTTCGGGCATCGTCGCTTCGCTGATCCTCGGCGTCGGCCGGGCACTCGGTGAGACCATGGCGGTCGTCATGGTGGCGGGTAACGCACCTACATATCCTACGGGACTTTTTCAGAGCTTTCGGGTCATGACCGCCAATATCGTCATGGAGATGGGCTACGCCGGCGAGGTTCAGGAAGGCGCGCTGGTGGCGACCGGTGTGATTCTGCTTCTTTTTGTGCTCGCCGTCAACCTCCTCTTCCGGGCAATTTTCGCCCGCGCGTGTACCCGTCGTACGGCCGCGCCCACTCGCTCTTCCTCCGTCCGGTCTTTTTTTGCCCGGCTCAGGCGGAGAAAAGGCGGCCAAGCGGCGGGAAAGGAGGCATGTGAAGGCTCTGACGAAGAGAAAAGCGGGCTCCGGAAGGGCAAAAAACGCACGGCCGGCACGGCCGCGGACTCCAGACGCCAAAGAGGCCGGATTCGCGTTTTTTTCGGCGATCTCTTCGGCCGGCTCTCTTACCGGCTGCGCCTTCCTCTTTGGGGAAAGGGAGGCGCGCTCATAGCGGGCGGGTTTACCTCGCTCACGCTCGTTCTGATTATCGGTTTTCTCTTCGTCAAGGGCTTGCCGACGCTGATTGCCTCCCCCCGGCTGCTGGTCGGGCAGTTTGAATTCGGCAGCGAGGAAATCACCATTCTTCCTGCGCTGGTGACCACCCTGATGGCCGTCTTTCTCAGTCTCGCCATTGCGGTGCCGATCGGCATTCTGACGGCGGTCTATCTCAACGAATACGCCGGCCAGGGTATTCTGGTCCGCCTGATCCGGGGCGCCATCGACATTCTCAGCGGTGTCCCTTCGATCGTTTACGGTCTTTTCGGTATGCTGACCTTCGTTCGGATCTTCGGGGGC
>CALXKW010000206.1 GCA_944389045.1 uncultured Clostridia bacterium
ATTATATCGGAAGCGGCGCCAAGCAGGTGGTGATGTGGCGCGCGGTGATGTCGGTGCGGGAAGCGCTTCGCACCTATTCCTCCCTATCGCTCGACGACATGGCGGTCATCCGCCTGCTGTTGTCGGCCGTGGAGGAGATGAAGATCTACAACATCCTGCCCGACCGCCTGAGCGAGGCCGCCGATCTGACCGAGGACAAGCGCCTTTCCGACAAGCTCTCGGACGTCGCGCTGATCTATGCCGCCTATTCGGCCATCCTTCACGAGAAGCACGACGATGCGTCGGACGACATTGCCCGGGCCGCCGCCCTTCTCGAGGGAAAGGATTTCTTTGCCGGACGGGCGGTTTTTTTCGATTCGTTCGACGGGTTTACCCCACAGCAGGAGCTTATGCTCCGCCGTCTTCTTCCGGCGGCGGAGGAGGCGACGGTCTCTTTGGCTTATGAGAGAGAGGACCGCCGTCCGCTTTTTGAAAAGCTCCGCGAAACCGACCGGCGGCTTCGCCGCCTTGCCGAATCGCTCTCTTTGCCGGTGCGCGAAGAGCGTCTTGCGGCCGGGGAGGGGGCGGGGGAGATCGCCTTTTTCGCTTCGCATATCTGGAAGAGCTTCGCGCCGCCCTTCCGGCCGCAGTCCGGCGGGGAGGCGATCCGCGCCGTCCGCTGTCCCGGGCCCTATGAGGAGGCGCGCTTTATTGCGGCCGATATTGCCCGCCGGGTGCGGGCGGGGGCGCGCTATCGGGATTTTGCCGTCATTGCCCGCAATATCGACCGCTACCGCGGCATTCTCGACGCGGCGCTCGAAGGGGCGGGGATCCCCCATTTCCTTTCGGCGCGCCGGGAGATTGCCTCGATGCCCGCGGTGAGGATGATCTTTCTTGCCCTCGACATCCATGTCTATCACTGGCGGCGCGAGGATGTGATCGCTTATCTTCGCTGCGGCCTTTCGGGGCTTTCTCTCGGGGAATGCGACCTTTTGGAGGAATATTCCGGGGTCTGGCAGATCGCGGGAAGGCGCTGGTACGACGAATTCGGCTGGCAGATGAATCCCCGGGGCCTTTCGTTCGAGTTTGACGAGCAGTCCCGGGAAGAGCTCGACCGGCTCAATTCTCTGCGCGAAAGGCTGATCGCCCCGCTCACTTCTTTCTTTGAAGCGTTCGGAGCCGATACCACCGTCCGGTCGGCGGCAGAGGCTCTCGTTCGTTTCCTGCTGGCGCTCGACATTCCGAAGAAGCTCGAAGAGAAGAGCCGCGAGAAAACCGAGGAGGACGACGGGGAAGAGGCCGACGATTATGCCCTTCTCTATAACTGTCTGATCGATTCTCTCGATCAGCTGGTCGAAGCGGCGGGGGAGGTTCTGATCGGACCGAAGGAATTTTCCCGCCTTCTGGCGGCGCTGCTCTCGGAGGCCGACGTCGGCCGTCTGCCCTCGCGCTGTGACGAGGTGACGGTGGGCAATGCCGACCTTCTCCGCAAATCGGACACGCGGCAGGTCTATATTCTGGGCCTTTCGGAGGGGGAGTTTCCGGCCTCCGATCCCGAGACCGGCTGTTTTGACCGGGAGGAAAAGGCCGCGCTGGCCCTTTTGGGCATCGAGACCTCTCCCGACGGGGAGCGCCGCTTTGCCGACGAGCGCCTTTATTTCTACCGGGCGGTCACGAGTGCCCGCGACGGCGTGACCCTTACCTATTCCTACCGAAACCGCGAAGGGGGAGAGCAGTATCCCTCCTCCCTTCTGACCGATACGCTGGCGCTATTCGGCGGCCGGGAGGCGGTCGATTACGATACGCTTCCCGCCGAAGATCTGCTCTATGGGCTTACCGAGATTCTCGAATACGCCGTCGAACGGGGATATGACCTTCCGCTTTTGCAGAAGGGCTTCGCGCTGAGCGGGAAATACGCGCTCTCCCAGCCACTCGACGCGCAGGGGGAAAGGCTTTCCGAGACCGATACCGATTCGCTTTTCGGAAAACGGATGCGTCTGACCCAGTCCCGCGCCGACCGCTTTGTCAACTGCGCCTTCGCCTACCACTGTGCCTATTCGCTGAAGCTTTCCGAAGGGGCGAGCGGCAGTCTGGAGCGGGTCGACATCGGGACTCTGATACATAAGATTCTCGAGACCTTCTTCTCGCTCTCGCGCGACCGGCTGAAGGAGCTTGGGGATGAGGAGGCCGGGGCGCTTTTGGAGCACGTGCTTGACGATACGCTGGCTCCACTCCGGCGCGGCAACGTCACAAAGCGCTTTGAGGCTCTGACGTCCCGTCTGCGCCGCACCGCGCGCCTATTGGTCTTCAATCTTCTCGAAGAGTTCCGGAATTCGGATTTTGTTCCGGCTTTCTTTGAGCTTCCGATCACCGAGAGCGGCAGGGAGGGCGTGAAGGCCGAGGTGATCCCGGTTTCCGAAAATCTTTCGGTGACCCTGACCGGAAAGATCGACCGGGTCGATCTTTTCCGGCGGGGGAAGGACGTCTATCTTCGCGTCGTCGATTATAAGACCGGCTCGAAAAGCTTTTCTCTGAAGGATGTGGCGCTCGGGCTGAACCTCCAGATGCTGATCTATCTCTTTTCGCTCTCTTCGTCCGGAAATTCCTCGTTCCGGGAAAAAATCGGAGCGGAGGGAAAAATCCTTCCCGCCGGCGTCCTTTATTTTTCTCTGGGAGCCAAGTCGGCGGAGGCCGAGCGGCGCCCGGCCGACGAGGACGCCTCGCGCGCCCTGATGGAGAAGAAGATTCTCCGAAGCGGCGTACTGCTGAACGATCCCGACATTCTCGACGCCATGGAAAAGGGAATGGCCGGCCGTTTTCTTCCGGTGACTCTGACGGCGGAGGGGGAACCCAAGGCGGGGGCCGGCGCCACGCTCGAAAGCCTGGAGGAGCTCGGCGCTCTGGCCGACAGGGTGCGCGCCGCCGTTACGGCGATCGCCAAAGAACTGAAAAAGGGGAGCGCCGAGGCCAAGCCACTGAAGCGGCCGGCGCAGGACCCCTGCGAATACTGCCGGATGCGTCCGATCTGCCGCATTCCCGTGCGGGAAAAGAGCGGCCGGGAGCCGGTAAAAGAGGAGGGAGCTGAACATGCCTGAGA
>CALXKW010000207.1 GCA_944389045.1 uncultured Clostridia bacterium
CCGCTGCCGACATATACCATCCCGCAATCGCCGTATAGACAAGACAGATTCCCGTCGCCGCCAGGCAGATGATCAGCGTGGAAATCAAAGTCGCAATATAATAGCTCATGGAAAGCGCGGCCGGTCTTACGGGAGAAATTCTCAGATCCCTAATTGTGCCGTTCGCTTTGTCCTGTACCATTAAAAAGTTGGAGCAGAAAGCCACCGTCACACACGACACGGCAAGAATCGAGGAAATAAGCTGTCCTCCCGTCAGCGCGTCGATTATGCTGTCCGAAAGTGCAAGCGTTTCGGGCAGATTCGAAGTGAAGCTGTCGCGGTATACATTGCCGAGAAATGTCGCATAAAGCACCAGCAGGATGGCCGGTGTGATCAAAGAAGTAAGGAACATGCCTTTATCTTTGAAAAACAGTTTGACGTTTCTTTTGACAAGAAGTAAGGCTGTTCTCATTTTTCGGTTTCTCCCTGCAGTTTTTTGCCTGTGACCGCAAGAAATACATCGTCCATTTTTCCCTTTGTTATCTCATAATCGCGGAACAGATCGGGATGTCGGAGAATCAGCTCGGTTGCCGTCCTTGTGTTCGGAACCGACAGACGATAGGCGTCTCTGATCGGCTCGTATTCGAATCCGAGCGTTTTTACGGTCTCTTCGTTTATGCCGTAGATCGTAATATAATCCTTGGTAAAAGTATTTTTGAGCTCGAGCGGGGTTCCTTCGGCGGATATCTTGCCCCCGTCGAGTATCACGACGTAATCGGCCTCTGCCGCCTCTTCCATATAATGAGTGGTCAGAAAAACGGTCATGTTATCGTTTCTGCGAAGATCAAAAATAAAACTCCAGAGCGTTTTGCGCGTTTGCGGGTCAAGTCCTGTCGTCGGCTCGTCCAGAATCAGAATTTTCGGTTTATGAATCAGCGCCCTTGCGATGTCTATCCTTCTGCGCTGACCGCCCGACAGCTTGCCGACCGCGCGTTTCAGAAGCGCCTCAAATTCAAGCGCCTTTGCCAGTGCAAAAAGTCTTTCTTTGAACTCTTTTCCGACAATGCCGTACAGGGCGGCCCGGCTTTCCAAATTGTCATACACCGAAAGCGCCGAATCGAGGACAGAAGTCTGAAAAACTACGCCGAGTTCGCGCTTGATATTGTTCACGTTCTGATCTAAATCGCGTCCGTCGATCACAATCTGTCCGCTGTCCTTCGCAACCTGTCCGCATAGTATATGGATTGTGGTGGATTTGCCTGCGCCATTGACGCCGAGAAAGGCAAACAGCTCCCCTTCTTTTACGCGAAAGCTCAGGTCCTGAACGGCCTTTATCTCTCCAAACCGCTTGGTTAGATGTTGAATCTCAATAATATTTTTCATACTGTCTCTCTGTCTTAAATATATAGATCGTCTTAAATATATAGATCGCGGAGATCGCGGGAAGTTTTTGGGAATCCAATCTCTTGCCTGTCAACATACCAAGTATATAACAAAAGAGTCGCAATGTCAACTTAAACCCGATAAGCGCCAGAGCCTTCTTCGGGGAAGCAGTAAGGTTTTGGGCAAATAACTTAAAGAGGAAAAACGCTTGAAAAGCTCCGCTTTTTTCTCTGCAAACCCGGACCCGATTCCGGATAGTATCGGGAGAGAATAATCGATATTTGAAATTGAGGCCGGAAAAGAGCAGCGGGAAAAGGTTTCGGGGGATTATATCACCTGAAACAGATAGAACTTCAGATAGGCGGTTTCGGGTACGCCCCAAAGTATGGGGTGATCGGGAGCCGCTCGGCGAACCTCGATCTCCCGCAGTTCGACCGCCGCGTCGCGTGCGGCCTCCGCCAGCATTTTTTCAAACAGGCGCGGCTCCATGAAATGCGAGCAGGAGCAGGTGGCCAGATAGCCGCCGCGGGGCAGAAGCCGCATTGCACGGTAGTTGATGTCCTTGTATCCGCGGTAGGCGCTTTCCACCGTCTTTCTCGATTTGGTGAAGGCGGGCGGGTCGAGAATGATAAAATCGAAGGGGGCGCCCCCTTCTTTTTCCTTTGCGGTGAGATAGGCGAATACGTCGGCTTTTACAAAGGTGACCTTGTCGGAGAGCCGATTCAGCGCGGCGTTTTTCTCCGCCATGGCGACGGCGTCGGCCGAAATGTCCAGCCCGGTCACATGCTCGGCGCCGCCGGCCGCGGCGTTCAGGGCGAAGGAACCGGTGTGGGTGAAGCAGTCAAGAACCCGTTTGCCCTTTGCGAGGCGCGAAACGGCAAGCCGGTTGTATTTCTGATCGAGAAAAAAGCCGGTCTTCTGTCCGTTCTCGACATCGACATGATAGGCAATTTGGTTTTCGGTGACGATAAGATCGGTTGACGGATTTTCCGGGCGAATATACCAGCCCTTGTTCTGCGAAAGTCCCTCGTGAAGGCGGAGGGAGGCGTCGTTTCTCTCGTAGATTCCGTCTACCTTCTGTCCGTCCTCCTGCAATACTTTGAGGAGCAGAGGGAAGATCTGAGGCTTTCTCATTTCGATTCCGAAGGAGAGGGTTTCGGTCACCAGGATTGATCCAAAGCGGTCTACCGTGAGACCGGGAAAACGGTCGGCCTCCCCGAATATCACGCGGCAGGCGTTGAGGTCGTTCGGCATCACCGTTTTGCGATACTCCCAGGCATAGCGGATCTGTCTTTCGAAAAACGCGTCGTCGAACCGGTCGTTGGCGCTGCGGGAGAGCAGTCGGACACGGATTTTGGATTTTTCACTGTAGATTCCGGTGCCGAGATAACGGCCGTTTTCGCTCAAAACGTCTACGAGAGCGCCGTTGGCAAGCGAAGGGGGCGCTGAGCGGATTTCGGCATCGTATACCCAGACATGGCCTCGCTCCAGAAAAGCGCGGCCCTTGGGAGAAATCAGGACGGCAGGGAAGTCTCGTTTTGTTTTCATGAAATACCTCTTAATTGGCGCTCGGAAATGGCGCTCGGAAATGGCGCTCGGAGCCGGTCCTCCTGTCCGCGGAGCGGAGGGAGCGAAAATTCTTTCCTGTGGATATTTTTTCGACATGTTGTTCTGGACCGTTATGTTATCATAAATATTATAAAAC
>CALXKW010000208.1 GCA_944389045.1 uncultured Clostridia bacterium
GCCGTTGAGCTGACCGAGCTTCGCCGAACGGGCCCGGAAGAGCGGTTTCACCTTTTTGACCCGGTAGCGGGTGAAGAAAATCAGGATCGGGATCGTAAAAAGATAGATCAGAAGCAGAATCGGAGAGATCCGCGCCATCATCACAAAGGAGCCGACGACGGTGATCGAACCCGCGAGAATCTGCACAAGATCGTTCGAGAGCGAGGTGTTGATGGTATCGATGTCGTAGGAGATCCGGCTGATGATATCGCCGGTCTGGTTCCGGTCAAAATAGCCGACCGGCAAAACCATCAGATGGTCAAAGACCTCCTTTCGCATCGTATAAACCACGCGCCGGGAGAGATTGATCATCAATACCGAGAGAAAATAGGAGAGCAGCGCGGATAGGGCGTAGAAAAAGAGCATCAGCAGGCAATAGTAGAGAACCGTGCGGATCTCAACACCGTTCTTGCCGTCGATGGCGTCGATGGCATATTCCGAAAGCTGCGGGCCGACCAGCGCCAGTGCGTTTGCCACCACGGTAAGGACCAGGGCCCCGATCAGCATCCCGCGGTGCGCGGTGAGATAGCGGAGCAGGCGCCGGATCACGACGCTTTTTTTCATGCGCTTCCCGCCGGTTCTCCCGTCCCCCTTTTCCTGCAGCGGGGAGGGAGCCTGAGGCCTTTTGAAGAAGGGTTGTTTTTTCTGTTCAGTCAAGAATGGCGCCTCCCATCTGCGATTCGCTGATCTCCCGATATGCGGAAGACCGTTCCAGCAGCTCCTCGTGCCGGCCGCAGGCCGAGATTCTTCCCTCCGAAAGGACAAGAATCCGGTCGGCGTGCGCCACCGAAGAGACCCGCTGCGCCACGATGACCGCCGTGGTGCGCGAAAGACGGTGCGCGATAGCGGCGCGGAGAAGCGAATCGGTCTTGTAATCGAGCGCCGAGGAAGAATCGTCCAGAACGAGAATTTCGGGATCCGCCGCCAGTGCCCGGGCAATCAAAAGACGCTGTCTCTGTCCGCCCGAAAGGTTTGCTCCCTTGATGGCGAGAGAATCGTCGTATCCGTCGGGACGGCCGGCGATAAAACCGGCGGCCTGGGCGTCGCGCGCCGCGTTCTCCATCGCCTCGTCCGAAATTTCCCGCCCGAAGCGGATGTTTTCCCGTATGGTGTCGGCGAAAAGAAAGTCGTTCTGGAAAACCACGCCGAACATCGCGCGCAGGCGCGCGGTCGGGATTTCGCGGATATCCTTTCCCCCGATGAGGATCTCCCCCTCGTCCGCATCATAAAAACGCATGAGCAGATTGATTAGAGTGGATTTTCCGCTCCCGGTTTCGCCGATGATTCCCAGCGTCCCATGCCGCTTCAGGGTAAAGCTGATATTCTTCAGCACCGGCGTTTTGCCGTAGCCGAAGCTGACGTTGCGAAACTCGATGAACGGAACGTCTTCGCCGGCTTCGTCCTCAAGGCCCTCTTTCCCGGAGCCATACGGTTCCCTGCCGGCGGAGGAGTCCGCGGCTTTGTCCCCGTTTGCCGCCCGGTCGGCGTCGTCGGCCACGGAAAGCTCATAGTCCTCCGAAAGCACCTCGTCGATGCGTCCCATGCTGGCCGATCCCTTGGAGAAGTTCACAAAAATTCTCGAGACGTTGATCAGGGCGTTCGCGATGATCGTAAAATAAGACATGAAGGCGATGATCGTCCCCGCCTCGCTCTTGCCGCGCATCACGAAAAACGCGCCGGCCGCGATCACGGCACACATACCGGCATTCAAAATAAAGGTCATGATGGGATTGATGCGGGCCATGGTAATTCCCGCCTTCTTTTCCACCGCAACGGCCTCCCGGTTGGCAGCGTCAAAGCGCGCCTTCTCATACTCGCCCTTGGAGAGCGCCTTGATCACCCGGATGCCCGCCGCGTCTTCTCTCACCACCCGGGTGAACTCGTCGTTCTTCTTCTGTAAAAGGGTATAGAGCGGAATTCCGGAAAGAGAGGTCCGACGAACGATCACATAAATAAAGGGCAGCGTCAGAAGCATGACCAGCGTGAGAAGCGGATCGAGAATCAGCGTCATGGCGACACCCCCCACGATCAGAATCGGAGCGCGGATCCCCAGACGCAGCATCATGCCGATCATCTGGTTGACATTGTAAGTATCGCTGGTCAAACGGGATTCGAGCGACGCGATGGTCAGACGGTCGGTCTGCCGGGAGGAAAGATAGGAGATACGGGCGAAAAGGTCGTGCCGGATTCTCTGGGTCGTGTCGGAGGCCACCGCCGACGCCACCCGGTTGGCGATCACGTTAAAGGTGACAGCCAAAACCGAAAAAACCAGCATCATGCCGCCCCAGAAAAGAACCTTCGTGAGATCCTTGGTTTCCACCACATCGTTCAGAATATGGGCCAGCACATAGGGGATGAAGAGATCCATGATCGTCCCCACAATCTTAAAAACCGTTCCCGCCGCAATGGAGGAGCGGCAGTCGCGCAGATAGCGCCAAAGTCTTTTCATTGATAAACTCCTTTCCTGTCCGGATTCTCGCCGCCTGCGGATGGTTTTTCGTCCGCCCTTTTATACGGCCTGTCCCCCGCCTGTCGGAAAAGCGCCGCGTCCGTGCCCGGATTCGGGCATTTTCCGCTCAATCGACAGGCCCTTGCCGGAAACCCGAGATGCGGAGTCGGCCGCCAGAACCGAAAAAAGTATCGTGCAAGAAAAAAGCCTTACCATACCCGGCCGGAAAAAGAAACCCGTCCTTCATAGGCTTCGCTTCCCCCGGCAACGGCAAAAACAGTCGTCAATAAAGCAAACCGGCTGTCCTGCACAGGCAGGACAGCCGGTTTTTGAAGCGCCCTCCAATCAGTCGGAGACATAGGAGAGAAGCGCCATAGTGCGTGCTCTCTTGATGGCAATGGCAAGCTCGCGCTGATGCTTGGCGCAGGTGCCGGTAACCCGCTTGGGAAGGATCTTGGCGCGCTCCGAAATGTATTTGCGGAGCCGGGCCGTCTCCTTATAGTCGATCTCAGCAAGATTCTCGACACA
>CALXKW010000209.1 GCA_944389045.1 uncultured Clostridia bacterium
CAGAGTGACACGGTAAAAATCCGCCTCCGGGTAGCGTTTCATCATGGTACGGCAGGCGCGCTCCGGGCCCATCGTGTGCGAGGAGGAAGGACCGCGCCCGATCTTATAGAGTTCACGCAGGGATTGCATGAGAAATACCTCTTTCGCCTAATTTCATTTTTCACCCGATGATAGCATATCTTTTGTGCTTTGTCAAGCGTTTCGGGGCAAAATCAGCTTTTGGCGGAAAGATAGCTTCTTACGAAGCTATCGAGTTCTTCCATGTCCTTTTCCGAAAGAAAGGCGTAAAAGACCGAGTCTCCGTAACGAAAAACCCTTCCGTTCTCCAGCTTTTCGGCTTCAAGCGGGTTGTAGCTCAAGAGCCATTCGCGCTTGCCGTCCTGGCATTCTTCGAGATAGGCTTCCAGCTTCTGTTGGAGAGTGTCGGCGGAGTTCTCGGCGGCCAGAAAAAAGCCGATTTCGTCTATGGTAGCGCCGCTGGTGGCGATCAGGACGCAGCCCTCCCGGTATTCGTTTTCCTGAATGCCGAGAGAAAAGGCGATTTCCTCGCGGTTAAGTCGGGTGAGGGAAGGATCGTTCAGTTCTTCTTCCATATGAGCGGCCACCGGTTCCAAGGAATCGGGCGTACTGTAGGTCATGGTCTCTTCGGAACAGCCGGACAGAGATGCGGCCGAAGAGAGGGCGAGAAGAAGGGCCAGAAGAGAGAGCGAGAGTTTTTTCATCAGAAATCCTTTCTGCCGTTTGTCAGGCTTGATTCGGCGGGAAACGCCTTGAATATCCTCTGTTTCAGGATTACCTTTTTAATTTCTGTGGACGGCATAGACTGGGGACAAAGTTTCATTATGTTTCGGCTTTTCGGCGGCTTTGTCCCGCTGAAATCCCGATCGGAGGAGAAAAGGAGGGTCAGCGCTCGGCGTTGCGGTCGATGTTTTCGAGAATAACGTTAAACCCCTGTGTATTCAGGTGCAGACCGTCTCCGTTTTGATATTCGAGGCGCATACAGCCGGTTTCGTCTTTGAGCGCCGACGCGGAATCGAGGTACTGCAGTCCCTTGTTTTCCGCGATTTCTCGGATCCATCCGTTCATCCGGTCGATTTTGTCGTTCGTGAAATTCTCAAGCTGGCCGCCGATGTTGGAGGCCGACGGGTAAACCGCGTGCAGAATGACACGGGTGTCGGGCGAGTTTTCCCGGACCAGATCCACCATTTTTTCGTAATAGTCTGAAAAGCGATCCTTCGTCCAGCTGCACAGTCCGTTGATGCCGACGGTGAGAATCAGGTATTTCGGCTGAATCTCCTTCGCCGCCTCTGCCAAGGTCAGACGCCGGCCGTCTGAAAGGGCAATCCTTGCGGTAAAGAGATTGCCGAGATAAAAGGTTCCCCCTTCGGGAACCCAAATCTGGGAGGCTTTCAGGGTATGATAATTTTTACCGTGCTGTCCGGTATTGTTGACGTTATAGAAGAGAAGACCGTAGGTAGTGGAATCTCCGAAAAAAACCGCCTCATCCAAAATGCTTCCCCCGCTCTCTGCGGAGGCGAGGCGCACGGAGTGAAGAAGGTTATCGGATTGAACGGACGAAGGAAAGGAGAGGAGAAGCGGAAAAAGAAGGGAAAAGAAGAAGAGGGCGGCGGAAAAATGAAGAGTTTTTTTCATAGCAGCGTTCCGGGAGCATTCTGGTTTTGATTTCTTTCTCTCATTATTTCCCCGAAACGAAAAATCTATGTTCCTTTTTTGGCTTTTTTCGCCGGGTAGGGAAATTTGGATTTGACAAAAGAAAGAGAGTGGGGTATAATGCAGAAAGATTCGTTTTTTGGGAGTAAACCATGATTGCCATCAGCTGTGAAAATCTTTCGCTTTCTTTCGGGAGTACGGTTCTGTTTGAGAACCTTTCTTTTTCCCTGAACGAAGGCGACAAACTGGGGATCGTCGGGGTAAACGGAGCCGGGAAATCGACGCTTTTCCGCATGATTGCCGGGAAATGCGAGCCTGATACCGGCAGTGTCTATCTTTCGCGGGAGAAGACGATCGGCTATCTTCCGCAGAATCCCGATTTTGAAAGCGACAACACGGTACTCGGCGAGATGCTCGACGCTTTCCGGAAACTGATCGAGGAGGAAAAGGAACTCGAAAATCTGCGGAAAAGGGCGGAAGAGGGCGAACTCGACGCGGCGATGAAGTATCCGGAGCGCTATGAGCGCTTTATCGAAAACGGAGGGCTGGAGTACCGTTCCCGCAGCCGGTCGGTGCTTTTGAATCTTGGCTTCGGGGAGACTTACTTTGATATGCCGATCCGCTCCCTTTCGGGCGGACAGAAGACCCGGGTAGCGCTGGCCAAAATCCTTCTGACAGAGCCTGATCTCATCCTTCTGGACGAGCCGACCAACCATCTCGACGTGGAGAACATCGAATGGCTCGAACGCTTCATCGCGCAGTCGAAAAAAACCTTTCTCATTATCTCGCATGACCGGTATTTTCTCTGCCGAACCACTACCCGGACCTTCGAGTTGGAAAACCGTCACGGAAAGCTTTACGAAGGCAATTACGACGTTTTTGCGGCCAAGAAAAAAAGAGAACGGGAGGTGCAGGAGCACCAGTACAAAAATCAGCAGAAGGAGATCGCCCGTTTGGAAGCGCACATCGAGCAGCAGAGGCGCTGGGGGCGCGAGAAGAATATCATAAAAGCGGAAAGCAGTCAGAAACGCCTTGACCGAATGGAAAAGATCGCCGCGCCGGAAAACGCGCCGCAGAACATTCGCTTTCGTTTTCAGGCCGCCGAAGAGAGCGGCGCCGACGTTCTCGACGTGCTGGGGCTTTCCAAGCGCTATCCGACCGGCCTTCTCTTCGAAAATCTGGATTTTTCGATCAAAAAAGGCGATCGGGCGATTCTTCTGGGTCCGAACGGCTGCGGAAAATCCACGCTTTTGAAGATCATTTACGGAACCGTCCCGCCATCGTCCGGCAGGGTGCAGTACGGATATCGCGTCCGCGTG
>CALXKW010000210.1 GCA_944389045.1 uncultured Clostridia bacterium
TCTTTTGATCATGGCGGAAAAAGCGAGTCTTGCCGCCGCCGAGGCGCTTCTCTCGTCCGCCGGCAAAAAGGCCGAGGCAGAGGCCGAGGCGCTGCGGAAAGAAACCGAAAAATTGCTTGACCGGGCGGCCGAGGCGATTCTGGAAGGAATGGGTGTCGCATGGCGATAAGCAAAATGAAAAAGCTTGTTCTGGCGGCCCTGCGGGAGGACGCGGACAAGCTGATCGATAAACTTACCTGGGCGGGCTGCCTGGAAATTTCCGATCTTTCAGCCGGGCAAAAGGATGCCGAGGCGGAGAGCTCCGCCTCTTCAAGCTCTCTTGACACGCTCTTTCGGGAGGACGATCTCTTTTCTCCTGCCCGGCGCGGGGCCGAGCTTGCCGAAGCCTCCCTTAGAAAGACGAGATTTCTCGCCGCGCTGGAGGCCGCCTCCCCCTATGCTCCCGCTCCCAAGGGTCTGTTTGCCAAAAAGGCCTCTTCTTCAAAAGATCTGTACGATTCTCCCGAGGATGCTTTGCAGAGCGCTCTGGAGCTGGCCGACTCGATCCTTTCGGCAGAAGAAAGGAAAAAGGAAGCCGCCGCGGCCCGAACGGCCGCCGAGGCCGAGCGGGAGGCGCTTGTGCCCTGGCTGAAGACCTCTTTCCCCGCAGGGCCCGCGGGAACCGAACATACCCGCTTTTTCAAAGGCTGCCTGCCGCTTGCGGTCGAGGACGGGAGATTGGATGCGGCGCTCGCCGCCGCCTTTGAAAGCGAAGCCTATCCGGTTTACTGGGAGGAGGTTTCCCGCGATAAGACCAAGCGGTATCTTGCGGGGGCGGCGGAGAAGGAAGCGGCCGAGAGTGCCGGCCGGGTTTTGGCGGAGCTCGGTTTTGTGAAAATTACCTTTGACGCCGAAGATGGAGAGTCTTTTTCTTCCCTTTGGGAGAAGGCGGGGGAGAAGGCCGGGAAGGCCACCGCGCTTTCGGAGCGGGCCGTGGAAGAGCTGCGGACGCTTGCCGAAAGACAGGCGGAGCTCGAACTGGCCTTGGATCTGAATGAGACAAAGACCGTCCGCCTTGAGGCCGCGGAGCGGCTGATGCTGAGCGGGCACGCCTTGTTTCTCACAGGCTGGGTCCCCGAGAAGGCGATCGGCCGGCTGGAGGAAATCTTCTCTTCCTTTCTCTGCTGCTATGCCTTTTCCGACCCCGAAGGCGGGGAGAGCGTTCCGGTGCTCCTCGATAACAAAAAGCTCTTTACGCCCTTTGAATCGGTGGTGGAGATGTACTCGCTGCCGCTCTACGGCTCGTTTGACCCCACGCCGATCCTCTCTCTCTTTTACTTCGTGATTTTCGGCCTGATGTTCGGCGATGTGATATACGGCCTTCTTCTGACGGTCGGCTGCTTCTGGGCGGCCGCTAAGCTCGATCTGGCGAAGGGCGCGCGGCAGATGGTTCAGATGTTCGGCATTTGCGGGATTTCCTGCATCGTGTCAGGCGTTTTGTTCGGCGGTTATCTCGGGAATTTCCCGGGACAGCTGGTCGAGGCGCTGACCGGCGAGCCCTTTTCGGTTCCGGGGATCGATCTTCTCAGCACCGACGGGATCTTCTTCTTTATCTTCGCCTCGCTGGCAGTGGGCGCGCTTCAGATACTCACCGCCCTCGGCATCAAGTTCTATACCCTCTGGCGGAGCGGCGAGCGCTTTGCCGCTCTCTTCGACGTCGGCTCCTGGTATGTGATTTTCGCCGGTATCGCCCTTCTGGCGGCGGTGAACACGACGGCAGGCGCAGTGGTGGCCGGTGTGGGCGCCGTCATGCGGGTGGCGACGGCCGGAAGGCATAACAAAAATATTTTCGCCAAGGTGGGCGGCGGCCTTTTGGGGCTTTACGGCATTGTGGGCTTTGCCTCCGATCTCATATCCTATATGCGGATCATGGCGCTCGGCCTTTCCTCGACGGTGATCGCTTATGTGGTCAATGTGATGGCCACGCTTCTGATCTCTCCCGGCTTCTCGTTCGGGTCTCTGGTGGGCTGGATCGTGCTTCCCGTCATTCTGGCGGGCGGTCATCTTTTGAACTTCGCGTTGAGCGTGCTCGGCTGTTTCGTCCACGACGGCAGGCTGCAGTATATCGAGTTCTTCGGCCGCTTTTACGAGGACGGCGGCCGCTCCTTTGAGCCGCTCCGGCCGGTTGCCCGCTTCACGCATATCGATTACGGCGACTGAGCCGGAATGCTTTTCGGCCATCGGCTGACACGGCTTTTTCCGCTGCCTCGTTCGATGACGGATACAAAAAAGTCCGGCTCGCGTCGGCTGTCTTTCCAAATGTTATTTTGCGATGGGTTTCGAACTTATTTAGGCCGCCGACGGCGGCGAGGAGGATATCATGAAATTGAGAAAAAAGGTATTTCTTGTTTTTCTGGCGATGACACTGCTTTTCAGCCTTCTGGCCTTCGGCTCTTTCGCCGCGGAGGAAGAGGCCGGCGTTTCCTTCGGCTTCTGGGATTTCTTTCAGAACGGGACGGTGCTTTCGCTGATCGGCGCTTTTCTGGCGGTGACCCTGTCGGGCATCGGCAGCGCCAAGGGCGTGGGTATTGCCGGGCAGACGGCCGCGGGCGTGGTGGCGGAATATCCCGAGCTTTCGGGAAAATTTGTCTCGCTTGAGGCGCTTCCTGCCACGCAGGGCATTTACGGCTTCATCGCCGCCTTTCTGGTGATGATCAAAAACGGCGTTCTCGGCGGAAGCGCGCCCTCGGTGGAGGACGGCATGTACTATCTCTTCGCCTGCCTGCCCATTGCCGTGGTGGGGCTGATCTCGGCGATC
>CALXKW010000211.1 GCA_944389045.1 uncultured Clostridia bacterium
GCAGATCTTCGAGAGAAGCAGGGCCTCCTGCTTGGCGGAATTGCCTCCGCCGACCACCACGACCTCCCGATCCCTGTAAAAAGCGCCGTCGCAGACCGCGCAGTAGGAGATTCCCTCACCCACAAGCGCTTCCTCGCCGGCAAGCCCGAGTGTACGGTGTTTGGCCCCGGCGGCGATGATCACCGCGCGGGCGGCATGTTCCCCGCCGTCGGTTTTGACGATTTTTACCTCCCCCCGGTCCTCCAGACCGAGAGCCTCCTCGATCTCAAGCTCGGCGCCGAGCGCCAGCACCTGACTCACCAGCCGGTCGGCGATCTCGTTGCCGCTCGCCGTCTCGATGCCGGGATAGTTTTCAATCTTCGGCGAGCTTGTGATCTGTCCGCCCACAGCCCCCTTCTCCAGCAAGAGAACGCTCTTTTCCGCCCGGAGCAGATACAGGGCCGCGGCAAGGCCCGCCGGGCCGGCCCCGATAATCACAACGTCGTATGTCATAGTTTTTCCTTTCCCCGTTCAAAATGACTTTCGGGCAGTCGGCAGCATCTTTTGCCCGGAAAGCTAAGCTTCCGAGAACGTCCTTTTCCGAAAGCCCTCTGCACCGATGTTTTTTGCCAAGCCTCGCCGTCATACCGACGATCGGACGGCAAAACGGCCGCAAAGCGGTCAAAAAAGCTTCCGCAAGCGAAAAGCCCGAGCGGGCCGCTTTTCTCGAAAGACGTTTTTCGCCGTTTTCGCAAAGCTTCCTTTGTAAAGGATTGCCTGCGTGTTTCCGCAGGCAATCCTCATGGCGCTGACCGGTTTCCGGGCCATCCCCGGCAGTTACCGGGTCTCGATATATCTTATAATCTCCGAAAGCCCTCTGTGCAATTCATATTTTTTACTGCCCGAAACCACGAGCGTGGGCGCGCCCCGCACGCCGAAGCGGGCCACCAGATCGGCGTTCTGATCGGCGTCAAGCTTCTGGAAGGAGACCCCCGCCTTTTCCAGCTTCGCGGCCGCGACCTTGCAGTTGGGGCAGGTGGCGGTGGCGAAGAGCATCACGTTCTGCACCTCGGCACCGGCCTCGGGCTTTTTATCGGCCGTAACGGCGGGATTTTTGACTCCCTGATGCTTCAGAACCGAGTTGTCCACGTCGTAGAGCTTTCTTTCGCGATATTCCTGCGCCTTGCCGACATTCCAGTTCTGAACCGGCCGGTAGTAGCCGGTGATCCGGCTGTAGACCTCGGTCGTCTCGCCGCACTCGGGGCATTCGAAGTGTTCGCCGACAATATAGCCGTGCTTGCGGCAGACCGAGTAGGTGGGCGAAATGGTATAATAGGGAATCTTATAATTTTCCGCGATCTTGCGGACCAGATTGGCCGCCGCCTGCCAGTCGGGCATCTTCTCGCCGAGGAAGGCGTGGAAGACCGTGCCGGAGGTATAGAGCGTCTGGATATCGTCCTGCACGTCGAGCGCGTCGAAAATGTCGGCGGTATAGCCCACGGGCAGATTGGAGCTGTTGGTATAGTAAGGCGCGTTGCAGTCGCTGGTGGCCGTGATGATGTCGGGATAGAGCTCCTTGTCGTGCTTGGCCAGGCGGTAAGAGGTGCTTTCTGCCGGAGTCGCCTCCAGATTGTAGAGGTCTCCGTATTTCTCCTGGTAGTCGGAAAGGCGCTCCCGCATGTGGTTCAGGACCTCAATGGTAAACTCCTGTGTCTCTTTGTGGGTCATGTCGGCTCTGAGCCACTTGGCGTTCAGGCCCGCCTCGTTCATACCCACAAGGCCGATGGTGGAGAAGTGGTTGTCAAATCCGCCCAGATAGCGCTTGGTGTAGGGATAGAGCCCCTCGTTCAGAAGCTTCGTGATGATCGTCCGCTTGATCTTGAGCGACCGGGCCGCCACGTCCATCAGATGGTCGAGGCGCTGATAAAACTCCTCCTTGTTCGCCGAAAGATAGGCGATGCGGGGCATGTTGAGCGTGACGACGCCGATCGAGCCGGTGCTTTCGCCGCTTCCGAAGAAGCCGCCCGATTTCTTGCGCAGCTCGCGCAGATCGAGGCGCAGACGGCAACACATCGAACGCACGTCGGAGGGCTCCATATCGCTGTTGATATAGTTGGAGAAATAGGGCGTGCCGTATTTTGCCGTCATCTCAAAGAGCAGCTTGTTGTTCTCGGTGGGAGACCAGTCGAAATCCCGCGTGATCGAATAGGTGGGAATGGGGTACTGGAAGCCGCGGCCGTTGGCGTCCCCTTCGATCATGGTCTCGATGAAGGCGCGGTTGATCATATCCATCTCGCGCTTGCAGTCTTTATACTTGAAATCCATCTCCCGGCCGCCCACGATGGCGGGAAGCTCGGCCAGGTCGGCGGGCACGGTCCAGTCGAGGGTGATGTTGGAGAAGGGCGCCTGCGTGCCCCAGCGCGAGGGGGTATTGACCCCGAAAATGAAGGCCTCGATGCACTTCTTGGTCTGGTGATAGTCGAGATTGTCGGCCTTGACGAAGGGCGCGAGGTAGGTGTCGAAGGAGGAGAAGGCCTGGGCCCCCGCCCACTCGTTCTGCATGATGCCGAGGAAATTGACCATCTGGTTGCAGAGGGTGGCGAGATGGCTGGCGGGCTTCGAGGTGATCTTGCCCTGCACGCCGCCGAGGCCCTCCTGGATCAGCTGCTTCAGCGACCAGCCGGCGCAGTAGCCGGTGAGCATCGAAAGGTCGTGGAGATGAAGGTCCCCGCTCTTGTGCGCCCTGGAGATCTCATCGTCGTAGATTTCGGAGAGCCAGTAGTTGGCGGTGATGGCCCCCGAGTTGCTGAGAATCAG
>CALXKW010000212.1 GCA_944389045.1 uncultured Clostridia bacterium
CACTACCAGCTCCTGGTATACCGACGCCGTACTCAACGAGGCCATTCGTCTTCTGGAAGAGACGCTCAACGTTTCCAAAACGGTGGCCGCACGCCATCTCTACAACGGCGGATACCGCATTCTGGTATCCTTAAATCCTGAGGTACAGGAAATCCTCGAAAAGTATTACGCGGACAGCACGTACTTTTCCACAAAAGGGGCCCAATCCTCTTTTGTCGTGCTCGATCCGACCGACGGGTCGATTCTCGGTCTGGTCGGAGGTCTGGGAGAGAAGACGGCCAGCCGGCTTCTCAACCGCGCCACCCAGACCACCCGTTCTCCCGGTTCTTCCATCAAACCCCTCTCTGTCTATCTGCCTGCGCTTGAAAGAGGGCTGATCGATTACGGTTCCGCCTTTAAAGACGCCCCTCTCTATTTCGGAGGACAGTATCCCGCTACCGGGTGGCCCAAAAACGCCAGCGGCACCTATGTCGGACAGGTCTCTCTGCGCTACGCAATCTCCCGCTCTCTGAACACGGTGGCGGTCAAGGTACTCGAAGAAGTGGGAGTGGAGAATGCATACGCCTTTCTTTCCGAATCCCTCGGGATCTCCACGCTGGTGGCAGACGGCGAGAGAAACGACAAAAATCTTTCGGCCCTCGCGCTGGGCGGCATGACAAAGGGCGTTACGCTCACCGAGCTTGTGTCGGCCTATACCCCTCTTGCCAACGACGGCGTCTATACCGGCGCCCGCTGCGTGCTGAAGATACTTGACCGCAGCGGAAAAACCGTGGTCGACAATACCGCCGAAAGCCGGGTAGTCATCCGGGAAGAGACCTCTCAGGTCATGACCAAGCTTCTGACCAATGTTCTTACCGCCAGCGGCGGCACCGCTTACGGTGCCGTTACCAAGCTTTACGCCAAATGCGACGTGGCTGGGAAAACCGGTACGACAAGCGACAACAACGACCGCTGGTTTGTCGGCTACACGCCTTACTGCATCGGCGGCATCTGGCTGGGCTACGACACGCCGGCCTCCCTTTCGGGAATAGAAAGCAAAAAGCATATCCGCCTCTGGGACTCGATCATGAGCGAGGTTCACGACGTGATCGGCAAGGAGCGCGAAAAGAATTTTGATTTCGGGCTCCTTGTTGAGGCAAGATACTGCGTTGATTCGGGAAAGGCAGCGACCGACGCCTGCTATTCGGACGCTCGGGGCAACCGGACCGAAATCGGCTATTTTACAAAGGACACGGTTCCCACCGAAAAATGCGACAAGCACGGTCAGGCCACCCTCGGGACGTCCGGCACGTCCGTAAATGCCTTCAGCGTAAATACCGTCGGTGTAAATGCTTTCAGCGGAGAAACGAACATCGCCGAAATTTTTCCGAACGTCCGCTCTTTCGCCGTCTTAAACGAAGCCTGTCTTCCGTACGAGAGTCTTTCCTCGATTCGCCTTTACTTTAACGGCGGTCCGATATCGCCGACAAAATGCACGGTGCACCGGGATAAAGCCGAATCGCGGGATTCTTTCCGATCCCTCCGCCCTCCCAGTAGCGCATAGCAAACGATCACCTCACATATTTATGTGTGAGGTGATTTTTTTGAAAGTAATCGTTTTTGTGAAGAGGGAATTCCGCTGTGCCGACCTGCGCTATCTTCTGATCGGCATGCTGGTCAATCTGGGGCTGGGAATTCTCTCTCATCTGATCGGCGGACGGCCGCAGATCTACCGGCTTCTGCTCCTGCCGCGCTTTTCTCCTCCTGCGGCGGTCTTTGTCATCGTTTGGACGATCGTCTATCTTCTGCTCGGCGCCGCCTTCGGACTGATGTACGCCTCCTGTCGGGGAAAAAACGGCAGACTGCGCGCCACCCTCCTCTACGCGCTCCTTCTTCTCTGGATTTTCCTTTGGTATCCGATCTTTTTCGGAGCGGGTCTCTTTCTTTTTGCCTTGATTATCGCCGGTCTGATTCTCGTCACATCCTGCTTCGTCTTCCGCGCTTTTATCAAGCGGAGTCTGGCCGCCGCGGCCGCGATGATTCCCTGCATTCTCTGGTTTGCCTTCGCCTTTGTGCTGAATTTCTGCGTTTTATTGCTCAACGGCTGAAGATTCTGAAAATGGATATTGAAATGCCCGCTCTTTTGGTGTATAATAGCAAAGAAAAGTGAGGGTTGTCTTATGGTGCGAATCGGTCTTACCGGTATGTCGGGAAGCGGAAAGAGCTATATCAGCGGTATTTTCCGGGAATACGGCATTCCCGTGATCAATACGGACGCTATCGTCCATGAGCTCTACGCGGCCGGCTCTTTTTTGGCGGAAAAGCTGGCGGAGCTTTTCGGCGAAAAAATTCTTACGCCCGACAGAGGAGTAAATCGACGCGCTCTTTCGGAAATTGTTTTTGCCGACCCAAAAAAGCTTCTCTTATTGAACAAAACGGTGCATCCTTATGTAAAAGAGCGCTGCCGGATTCTTTCCGACGCCTTCGCGGCGGAAGGGAAACGCGCCGTTCTGATCGAGGCTCCGCAGCTCTTCGAATCCGATCTTGACAGCGAATGCGACTATATTGTTTCAACAGTCAGTCCGTATCCACTCTGTATAGAGAGAATCGTCGAAAGAGACGCGCTTTCCCCCGACGAGGCGAAACGTCGCCTCGCCAACCAGCACGACGAGGCTTTTTTCCGCAGCCACAGCGATTTCGTGATCGAAAACGCCGAATCGAGCGATCTTAGGGGACAAATCGCCGCCTTTCTTCAAAAAGCAGGTCTTCTCGCATGACAGTCAGACGCATTCGAAACACGCTTACGGCGCTTTTG
>CALXKW010000213.1 GCA_944389045.1 uncultured Clostridia bacterium
TATATCGGTTTTACGCTGGAAGAGGAGCAGCAGGCCTTTCTTACCTCCTATCTGAGCGGGCTGGCGGAGGGACGCAAGGTCAATCTTCACCGTCCTCTGCGCGGCGAGCACCGTAAGCTCTGCGATATGGTGGCGGAAAACGCCCGGATCCATGCTTTGGCCTATAACGCCGAGGCGGAGCGCGACAGCGAGGTTTTGCTCCGTCTGTCCGAGCTTTTGGGACTGGAGGTCCTGCCCGAGCGGATTGAAGCGATCGATATTTCCAACTATGGGAGCGACAATCTGACGGCGGGTCTGATCGCGCTGGAAGACGGCCGATTTGCCAAAAAAAATTACCGGACCTACAAGATCCGCGGCGTGAACGGAAAGCCCGACGATTATGCTTCGATGCGGGAGGCGGTGGAGCGCCGGCTCTCTCACGCGACGGAGGATCCGCTCCCCGATCTTCTGCTTCTCGACGGCGGGCGGACGCATGTGGCGGCGGTAAAGGCCGTTCTGCGGGAAAAGGGCGTCTATTTGCCGGTGTTCGGTATGGTCAAGGACGAGTTTCATAAAACCAGAGCGCTGACCGACGAGGAATCGGAGATCAGCATCGCCCGGGAGCATTCGGTTTTTGTCTTCATCTATAAAATACAGGAAGAGGTACACCGTTTTGCCATCCGCACTATGAAAAACGCCAAGAGCAAGACGCTGACCCGGTCCTCGCTGGAAAAGATCGAAGGGATCGGGCCGCGAAAGGCGGCGCTTCTTTTGGCACGTTTCAAGACCCTCTCGCGCCTCTCGCAGGCGGGAGTCGAGGAGATCGCTTCGGTCAAGGGGATCGGTATACGGGACGCCGAGAAGATCGCGGCCTATTTTCAAAACGAAAGGGCCGCCCAAAACGGCGGAAACGCCGTTGAGAGAGCTGTCGGAGAAGACGAAACGGGGGCGGCCGGCAGAAATGACGGGGAAGCCGAAGGCGACTCGACGACAGGATAACCGGACAGGATAACCGGATAAGAAATCAAACGCTGCCGCCCGGCCGAAACCGCTCGGGAACGAAAACCGCTTCCGAGAGGGCTGACAGAACGGACCGTCTCGATAGAACGCATGAACGGAGCCCTCTCTGCGAAGAGTCCATGCAAAGGAAAAGGTTATGGCCCGAAGCCCGGAGCGTGTCCGAAGAAGACCGCCCGGAACGGGCAGAAAGCGGCCGCTCTCACAGCGGCGGTATCAGCGGGCCGAACGGCCAGATAAGGAGGAAGAACGATGCGGATTATTACGGGAAGCGCCAGAGGCACAAGACTTCAGACGCTCGATGGAGAAGAGGTGACGCGGCCTACTGCCGAACGGGTAAAGGAAGCGCTCTTTTCAATGATACAATTTGACCTTGAGGGGAGGCGCGTACTCGATCTTTTTGCCGGATCGGGGCAGCTGGGGCTCGAGGCGCTCTCGCGGGGAGCGGCCTCTGCCACCTTCGGAGACTTGAGCCGGGAGGCCTGCGAAATTATCAAGAAAAACGCACAGAAGACGAAGCTTTATGAGAAGTCCCGCGTTCTGAACACCGATTATAAAGCGGTCATCCGGGGCTGTCAGGGAAGGGAAAAGTTCGACATCGTCTTTCTGGATCCGCCCTATGACAGTGATTTTCTGGAGGATGCCCTTGCCCGTCTTTTAAGGGCGGATGTCCTTGCCGAAGGAGCCATTGTGGTCTGCGAAAGCAATCGGCCGTCTCCCATTGCGGCGAAGGGACTTGTGGAAAAGCGGTTTGCCCGCTATTCCAAAACCTATATCACGCTTTTAATAAAAGAGAGCGGCGGGGGTGAGCAATGAATGAAACGGGGTATGGTCAGCGGCAGTTTTGATCCCCCTACCTGGGGACATCTGGATCTTGTGCGGCGCGCGGCCGCGCTCTTTGATGAGGTGGTGGTCTGCCTCTTCCGCAACGCGGAGAAAACCGCCCTTTTTTCCGAAGAGGACAGGCTGCGTATGCTGCACGCCATGCTGGAGGAGGCAGGACTTTCGGATGTTCGGGTGGATTTTTTTTCCGGCTATGTCGCCGATTACGCACGGGAGAATCGAATCTCCTATGTGGTGCGCGGTCTGCGGAATGAGCGCGACACGGCCTACGAGATCGAAATGGCCCGTTATAACGCGGCGCGAAACCCCTCTTTGGAGACGCTGTTTTTGGTGTCGCCGGCCGAGCGCGTGGGAATTTCCTCCACCGAGGCGAGAAAACGGCTTGAAGAAGGACGGGACGCATCGAATTTTCTGCCTCCCGCCGTTCTGCGGCTTGCCCGCGCCTGCTTGGAAAAGGGATTTTCCTCCACTTCGATGATCTGATTTTCAGGCCTTGCTTTTAATTCGGACTGTAGGTTCTGGATAGGAGACGGCCATTCACCGTTCTGCGGCTTTCTCAGACGGTTGGAAACAAACCTTATATTGTATTCTTTGTAAGAACAGGGATCCGGTTTTTCCGGATCCTTTTTTTATCCTCAATCTGTATGCTATAAGATATAAAAGCGAATCAAAGCGAACGATGCAAAAGACGCAGCGGTAGACTTTGCATCCGGAAACTAAAATCGAAACGGACTCGTAGCATCTCATGAAAAGGGGACAAAAAGATAAAAAGCCGCGAGGGCAGGAGCGAAAAGCTTGGCCGGACAGAGAACCGGGCCGCAGAAAAGAGGCTTTGCTTTCTCGGATTCTCGTTTAATATGCATAAAAAACATTTTCTCTGCGTGAAAACGGCAAAAGAGGTG
>CALXKW010000214.1 GCA_944389045.1 uncultured Clostridia bacterium
GAACTGAAGGGCCTTCTGGAAGGAGGCCAGCGTGTTGAGTCCCCCGTGGGAAACCAGCGCCTCGGCCGTGACGCTTCCGGGGGCTACGACTCTTCCCTGAAACTGTTTCATTGGGCATTTCCTCCTTTGGTGATCTGGGCGAGAATTTCGTCGTCGGTGTAGTAGCGGGCGGTGGTATAGGTGCGGAGCTTGTTGCTCGACGTGATCACCGGAATCTTGGCGCAGAGCGGATTGTTCATATACATGAGCGGGCAGATATACGACGTGATGACGCCGGTGGCCTTCAGGCGGGCCGCATAGGGCGTCTCTTCAAAGGCCTTGAGCACGGCGGGCGCGGCGGTAAAGACGGTCGGAATCACGACCCTGCGGTTGCCCGCCTCGCGCAGCGCGTTCTCGACCCGGTCGGTCCAGCTCTTCAGCTGTTCGAGGCTCATGTGCGGGCACCCCATAAAGCAGAGCTTCGGGGTCGCCTCGGGCTTTTTCCATACAACGGGATAGCTTTTGTAAACCCGCTCAAGCTCCGCGTCGTCGACCACATAGGTCTTCGCGTCCGGCGCGATGAGCGCTTCCTTCTTCTCCTTGGCGTCGGGAGTCAGGTTTTCCACATGGAAGAGGCCGACGGCTCCGTTCGAGGCGGTGGCGGCCCCGAAGTCTTTTAAATAGGTACAGGCGGCGTCGTCCAGCTCCTGTCCCAGCCACCTGTCCAATCCCCGGATATAGGGAACGGCCTCCATGACCTTCATGCCGATCGCCGATCCGAGAAGCTGGGCCTCGGGTTTTTGGGAGGTGCGGATCTCCACGATCCAGGTCGCCTTTCTCCCCTCGTCGGTGAGAAGGCCGAAATAGGGAACATAGCCCACCACCGAGCCCATCAGGTCGATGATGCCCGAGTTGCGGTTGCAGCGGGCTCCCAGCACCGAATTGGCATAGACCACGGCCGAGGATTCCGACCAGGAGAGCACGTCGCCCTTGTTCGGTTTGTTTCCCACCTCGTCCATATAGCAGGTGCAGGTAAAGGCGTCCTTCTCCATCAGGCCGAGCTTTCTGAGCTGCTCTTCATAAAAATCCTGCTTGGTGTACATAAATTTGCGAAAGACAAAATTCGAAAGAAAGCTTGAGGGAACGCCGGGGTCGAGCGGGCGGGGATCCGCCGAGAATTTCTGACCCGACAGCGCGCCGTCCCGGATCAGCCGGTCCATAAGGTCGTAGACCGGGCCGAGGGCTTTCAGGCCGAACGAGGTGACAAGGTGATTGTAGCGGCCGGTGATCGGTACCAGCTTCTCGGCGCCGAAGAGCTCCCCGTAGCGCACCACGGTCTCCATGACTTTGGCCAGGGTCTCGCCCTTTTTCCCGTCGAGAATCTCCTGCTGCTCGGCGGTCAGGGTCATATGAGTTTCGGTCATTGTGATATCCTCCGTTTATAGAGTATAGGGGGTGGTCAAATGCTTCTGGCCTTGCGGTAGGCTCCCCGCACGGCTTCCAATATCCGGCCGCTCTTCTGGCTGTCGCCGAGGTTGTAGACCTCGTCGGCGGCATGTACGGCCAGACATTCGCGGAAAAGCGCGTCGTTCGGCGTGTTCCCGACCGCCAGAATCACGGCGTCGGCGGGAATTTCCCGAGTGACCGGCCGGTCCTTGATCGGACGGAGCAGGTCGAGCGGATTTTCCACGTTTTCGGGCAGGATGGGCGACCAGGTGACGTAGGGATTCGGGACGTTCTTGTGGGTGTTCTGTTCCACCGTGATGCTTCCGTCGCCGATCTTCTTCAGGGTGGTCATGTTCATAAGGACCGCGCCCGCGCGTTCGAGGTAGTGAATCAGATGGCCGCGGTTGGCGGTGCAGGCATGGTTCATGATGTATTTGTCCATTTCCACCAGCGTGACCTTCTTCCCCTTCTCATAGGCGAGAAAGTAGGCCGTCTCGGTGCCCACCGCGCCGCCGCCGATGACGGCGACGGTTTCGGCTCCGTCGAGAAGCGCCGGATTCTGAAGGACGTCGGTCGCAAAAAAGACGTTTTCCCGGTCGGCCCCTTCGATCGGCGGCCTGTTCTGCTCGGCTCCCAGCGCGGTGACGATCACGTCGTAGCCCGCCTTTTTGAGCGAGGCGGCGTCGGCCTCCTTTCCGAAATGGAGGCGGAAGCGGGGGTTCTCCTTCATTTTTTCGACGGTGTTTTGCAGATAGGCGAGATAATTGCGGAACTCGTATTTGATCTTCGGAACGCTTCCGGGAATGACCGCGCCGCCTGCGCGGTCGGCCTTTTCATAGAGCGTGACGGCGTGGCCGCGTGCCAGAAGAACTTCGGCGGCCGTGATGCCGGCGGGGCCGGCTCCCACCACGGCGATCTTCTTTTTCACAGGCGCCTCGGGGATCTCCTCGGAGAACTCCTCTTCGAAGGCGGTGCGGGCGTTGACGGCACACTGAGGATGGCCCCCCTCCACGAATTCGTTGAGACAGCCCTCCTGACAGCCGATGCAGGGAAGGATCTCGGCGGCGCGCCCGGCATAGGCCTTCTTGGGCCAGGCGGGGTCGGCCAGAAGCGGGCGTCCCAGCATGATCATATCGCACGCTTCGTCCCGCAGAGCCTTTTCGGCAAGATCGGGATAGCCGAGCTTGCCCACCGCCGCGATCGGCACCTCAATCCCCTGGTTCGAAAGGATATGGTTTTCCCGGAAATAGTCCTTGGCGATGCGGGCCACGTCGAGAAAACAGCCGGCCGGCATCGAGGCGGGCGGATG
>CALXKW010000215.1 GCA_944389045.1 uncultured Clostridia bacterium
CACGCCGAAGCGGCGCGTCTATATCCATGTCACGGTTTTTGAAGAGGTAGGTCACGGCGGCGCTTCTTCGGTGCCTGCCGGCGTCACCGAGGCGATCAGCGTAGATATGGGATGCGTGGGGGACGGCCTTCGCTGTACCGAAAAAAAGGTTTCGATCTGTGCCAAGGATTCGGGTGGGCCTTACCACTACGAGGTGGTCGGTAAGCTGATCGAAGCCGCCAGAAGAGAAAACGCCGACTTTGCCGTCGATATCTATCCGCACTACGGGTCGGACGTGGAGGCCACGCTGCACGCCGGCTACGATCTGAAGCACGGTCTGATCGGGCCCGGCGTTTACGCAAGCCACGGCTACGAGCGCAGTCATGTAGCGGGCGTTTTCAATACGCTGAAGCTTCTGAAGGGCTATCTTGAGCTCTGATAGAGCTGCGGGGGCCGGAAGCGCGAAAACCGGCGAAGATAAATCCGAAAATAAAATAATCCGAACGATTCCCGAGAAAGAACGTCCGGATTATTTTTTTGGTCGCCCACATGCAGCTTTATTCAGACACGGAATGTCCGTAATGAGCACGGTTATTGAGCCGTAAACGAAGATTATTATTACTGTATTTTTTGAAAACGGGGAGGAGATGGCGAAGTTTGCAGAGTGGAGAGAAGAGTAAGAAGAAAAGAGCGAAAAAAGGTAGTAGCAGACCTTGTCGGAGGCTGTTTTCTTTTCCTGCTATTGAAATCCGGATACTCAGATAAAACAAATAATCCGAACGCTTCTCCAAGTAAAAGAACGTTCGGATTATTTTCATGTGGTCGGAGTGGCGCGACTCGAACGCGCGGCCTCTTGGTCCCGAACCAAGCACTCTACCAAACTGAGCCACACCCCGATTGCTGTGCGTTCGAAAGGCGTCTTCCGAACGGCAACAATAATTGTAGCATACTTTTTTTAATTTGTCAACAGAAATTTTATCGAATTTGAGAAATCTAAAAAATAATACAATAAATGCGAAAGGTATTTGGCCCTGTTCCGGTGTGCCGGGGATTTTGAGAAACAAGAAGCAAGAAAAAGCTTCTCTGCCTCTTCACGAGACGACATGAATCGGCCGGCCCGCTATGAAGGCGCGGAGGTTCTCGCAGACGATGGAGAGAAGGCGCCGGCGGGTTTCGAGCGGCGCCCAGGCGATGTGCGGAGTAATGACGAGATTCGGAATTCCCAGAAGGGGACAGGCTTCTGTCATGGGCTCCTCCGTAAGAACGTCGACGGCCGCGCCTGAAAGATGCCCGCTTTGCACCGCGTCTTTCAGTGCATTCTCCTTCAGAACGCCTCCTCGGGAGGTATTGATGAAGAAACAGCCCGGCTTCATGCCGGAAAAGGCGCTTTCGTCGAATATTCCTTTTGTCGCGTCGGTCAGGGGGCAGTGGACCGTCAGATAATCGCTTTCGCTAAGGAGGGTTTCAAACGAAACAAAGCGCGCGCCGTATCGCTCTGCCTCCTCCTTCCGTTCGGTTCTTGTGCAGACGAGTACCGACATGCCGAAGGCAGAGGCAATGGCCGCCACTTTTTTTCCGATGCTGCCGAAGCCGAAAATGCCGATCGTCTTTCCCGCAATCTCCTTTAAGTCATAGACAAAGGGCGAGAAGGTTTCGCTCGCGATCCATCCGCCCTTCTGCACAAAGCCGTCGTATGCGGCGACGCGGTTGGCGTGGTGCAGAATATAGGCGAAGACCTGCTGCGCTACGGAATCGGTCGAATAGCTTCCCGCATTGGAGACGACAATACCGCGTTCTCTTGCGCAGACCGTATCGATGTTGTTGTAGCCGGTGGCAAAAAGACCGATAAAGCGAAGGTGGGGGCAGGCCTCGAGAACCTGGCGCGTGATCGGCGATTTGTTGCAGAGCAGGGCGTCGGCGTCGCCGATGCGGGAGGGGAGTTCTTCGGGCACGGTGCTGTCGTAAACGACAAGCTCGCCGAAGGTGGCAAGGGGGGAGAGATCGAGATCTCCACGGGTGACGGTTTTAGCGTCGGTGATGACGATTTTCATAGATTGGGTTCCTCTTGATGCAGAATGCGGCGCTCAGATGTCAAGATCGCAGCGGCAGAGATCCTCGTAGGTCTCGCGGCGGACCGCCAGCTTTTCGGTGTCCTTGCCCACGAGCAGAATGGCGGGACGGGGAATGCGGTTGTAGTTGGAGGACATCGAGTAGTTATAGGCGCCGGTGGTAAGCACCGCCAGAATATCGCCCCGCGCCGGTTTGGCGATGGAGACGTTTTCCTGAATGAGGTCGCCGCTCTCGCAGCAGCGTCCTGCAATCGTGCAGCGAAAATCGCAGGGCGCGTCGGCACGGCTGGCGTTGACGACCGTATATTCCGAGCCGTAGAGCGCGTAGCGGGGATTGTCGGTCATGCCGCCGTCGATCGAAACATAGTTCCGAAAGCCGGGGATTTCCTTTACCGTTCCCACGGTGTAGAGGGTCAGCGTGGTGTCGGCGACAAGGCTGCGGCCGGGCTCCATCAGAATTTTCGGCATACGGAGGGAAAATTCCGCACACTTTTCCCGGATATGCGCGGCGATCAGGCGGATGTTCGACGCGATGTCAACGGCGGGGTGCGCCTCTACATACCGCACGCCGAAGCCGCCCCCGAGATTCAGACAGGCCGCCTCATAACCGAAGCGCTCCCGGACGTCGGCAAGGAAAGCGAGCATGATGTCGGCCGCATCGCAGAAG
>CALXKW010000216.1 GCA_944389045.1 uncultured Clostridia bacterium
CTTCCGCCCTTGCATTCAGCCGAAAGAGGGTATATAATGGCTCTGTACCGCCCAAAAGGAAGTCTTCTTTTCGGCGACAGGGGGAGGCAATCTTTTATGATCAATCTCGGTTATTATAACGGCAGAATCGCGCCGCTTGAGGAGCTTTTGATTCCGGCCAACGACCGCTCCAACTATTACGGAGACGGAGTATACGATGTGGTGTACGGCCGCCGCCGCCGCATGTTCGCCCTCGACGAGCATGTAGCCCGCTTTTTCAATTCCTGCGCCATGCTGAAAATCAAGCCCGGTATCGCGCCGGAGGAGCTGAAGACGCTTTTTGCCTCGCTTTTGGAGAAGCTCGATTCGGACGAGTTCTGCCTCTATTGGCATATGTCCCGCGGCACCGCTCTCAGGGGGCACGCTTTTCCCGAAAAGGCCGCACCCAACCTTCTGGTGACGCTTCGGCCGCACCATATGTTCGATACGGCCTCAAAACGTCTGAAGCTTCTTTCTGTCGAGGACAACCGGTATTATTACTGCAACATCAAGACCATCAATCTGATTCCCAACGTGCTTGCCGCCGAAGCCGCCCGTGAGGCGGGCTGCGATGAGGCGGTGTTCGTCCGCAACGGGTATGTGACCGAAGGTTCTCACAGCAACATCGCCATTCTGCAAAACGGAGTCTTTGTCACCGCTCCGCTGACCAATCTGATTCTGCCGGGAGTGACCAGGGCGCATTTTATCGCCATCTGCCGGGAAAAGCAAATTCCGGTGGAGGAGCGCGCGTTTTCGCTGGCGGAGATGGAGGCTGCCGACGAAATTTTGGTGATGGCTTCCTCCCTTCAGGGCGCGGCGGTCTGCGAACTGAACGGAAAACCCGCGGGAGGCAGGGCACCGGCTCTTTATGAGACGCTCCGCGCGGCCTATCGTCAAAAATTTTGCCGTGAGACCGGGGAGTAAGCCGTACCGCACTTTATGTTCTCGGCTTTTTCCACCTTACGCGTCTTTTTTCCGAAAGAAGCCGATTTCGGAGAAATCTTGCGTTTTTTCTGTGTTCTGTGCGGAATACGGCGTTTCAAATTTCCTTTTAGTGTGCATCATGATCGTATGCGAAGAAGGAACATACATAAAAAGCGAAGAGACGGGAAAAGTCTTTTCGCTTCTTTTTTGCTTTTTTCGGGAAAAAGCCGTCACGCGCTTTGGCAATACATCCGCCTGCGTTGGCGCATCAAATCGTGGCCGTCTCCGGATTCTGAGGAGAATTTTTTCTCCTTATTCTCCATTTTCTATTCCTTCTGTTCTCTCTGCGGGCACGGGATCTTTCAGAACGAAGAAGGAAACCGCCCCCGGAAAGCCTGTTTGCGACGGACTTTCGGGGGCGGTTTCCTGTTCAAGTTTTTTTGGCTTCGGCCTTTTGCAGAAATGTATTGTTGGTAACGATAAAACGTTCGTGCGTTCCCTCGCCGATGAGTCCGGCTTCGTCGTAGGCTTTTACCGAAAAGACGAGACGCCGTCCGTCGATCTCGGTAAGAATGCTGTCACAGCTCACCCGCATTCCCAGCGGAGTGGCGGAGGTATGCCGGATCGAGAGCATAGTGCCCACACTGCCGGTGTTTTCGTCGAGAAATTCGGCTATGCTGCGGCAGGCGGTTTTTTCCATCAGGGCGATCATAGCCGGCGTGGCGAAGACGGGAAGGGAGCCGCTGCCCATGGCGGCGGCAGTGTTCGATTCGTTGACTACGGTCTCTTCATGACCGGTAATTCCGGGTTTCAGCATGGTTTATAAACTCTCTTTCCGTCTTTCCTTTTACTCGTAATCCACTACGTCAACCCAGCGCATAAGTAGCTCGCGCTCTTCGGGTTTTCCCTTGACAAGCTGGGAAGCGGCAACGATCGGAATCCACTTCTCGACATACTGTCTTGCCGTGTCGCTCTTTTTGCAGAAGAGCGACAGATACTTTTCCGCCAGCGCCTCGTCGCCCGTGAGAGAGAAGAGGAGATAGGTGCGGGCGGCGTCGGCCGAGGCGTTGCCCTGCGTGGCGTGAGACCAGTCGAGAATATAGGGCGTCCCCTCTTTGGTGATGATGATGTTCGAGGGGTTGAAGTCGCCGTGGCAGACCTTGTTGTGCTTCGGTAGGGATTCCAGACGCGTGTTGAGCTCATACCGGGTGGTGGCGTCGAGCCCCGACTGCGCGATCTTCATATTCATCTTGTCTTTGAGCTTGGAGAGAAGGGGAGAGCGTTTGGCGTGAACCGAGAGCTGAAGATCGACAAACAGATCGAGATAGGCGTCCTTTTTGTCGGGATCTTCTTCCTCCTGCATCAGCTGCGACAGCGTCTTTCCTTCGACAAACTGCGTGACAATGGCCCATTTGCCGTCGATCCTTCCGACCTCGTGCAGTTCGGGAACCGAAAGGCCGGTTTCCTCCACGCGGGCGTGGTTGAGGGCCTCGTTCAGCACATCGGATTTTTTATATCCTTCGTTGAAGACCTTGATGGCTAAGTCGCCGTCGCGATAGATGATTTTGGTCGCACGGACCGAGACGATGGTATCGAGTTTCATATGCAGAAAATCCTCCTGTATTTTTTCGGATTGGATATCTTTTTTGTGTGAAGTCAGACTTTTTTCGTTCTGCGGTAGGGTTTCTTGACCGAGTCGGAGGGGGCGGCGGGATCGGGGACCTCGGGAAGAGGAGCCTCGGAGAAGGAA
>CALXKW010000217.1 GCA_944389045.1 uncultured Clostridia bacterium
ATCTTTCTCATCGATTCGGGCGATCACCTCGACGAGATTTTGCGGAGCGGCTCGATCAGCTATCAGCCGGTGGTGGCGACCCTCCATATCTTCTCGCTGATTCTGGCCCTTCCCGCCGCCTTCTTTTTTCTGCGCTCGGCACAGGGTAAGCGCCGGACCGCCGTCGAGGCGATCCCCCTTCTCCTTTTTCTGATCGCCTTTGTTCTCCGCGTCTATTTTGACATGTCGCTGATGCTGAACAATCCCCGGCGTCTCTTCTCGGTTGTCACCCTGCTTTCGCTTCTGCTTTATGTTCTTTGCGAGGTCCGTCTTGTTATGCGCCCGGACCGCCTTATTCCCTACGGCTTTTTCACCCTGCTGGCCATGACCCTCGCGGCGGCCTCCGGCTTCTCGAACCTTTTCCTCAATCTCATCGGCGTTCTGTCCGACGGAGCCGAAGTCGCCTATTACCTCTTTGAAGCGCTCTTCTCTCTCTATCTGGCCGCAAGACTTGTGCTTCTCTGCCGCGCGGCCGGCACAAAGGACGAAGCGGCCGCCGCAGGAAACGCCGGCCGGGCCGAGGAAAAAGCGGATGCGCCCCTGACACAGGATTTGGCCGCTTCGGACGGAACGGACGCTTCGGACGGCCATGACGAGCCTCCGGTCACCCGGGATGAGCTCAACCGCTTTTTCAATATGGTTTACGCCGCCGTGGCCTCCCGCCGCGATTCCGACGGACCGATCGGCGAAGAAGAGGAGAAGGAAATCCGGGCCGAAGCCATGGAGGTTCTGACCCGCCTTCTGACAAGCGAGGATCGGACCGAGGCAATCCGAACCATGCGCCGCTTTCTGGCGGCCGCCTCCGAAGAGGAAAGCGGAGAAGGCGAATCCATGAGCGCCCCGCAGACGCCGACCGCGCAAACCTCTTCCGCCAATACCAATTCCGACGGGCTTCCGAACGGACAGGCAGGGCCGGACAGACCGGACGATTCTCCGGTGACGGCGCAGGCGGACGCACAAGGCGCCACAAAGGAAGACGCCGCCGGGAAAAACGGCCGGACCGAAAACGGCGGGGCGGAAAAATGAACGCCGAAGAACCGCCGCGTTCCCCCTGTGTCCGGCTGAACAGCGAAAGGCCGGAGGACGGCCGATCAAGGCCGCGAAACGCAAAATAAAGAAAAGGAGAAATCGCCATGGAGGCCTATACCGTTCTCGCCGCCTTTTACGACCGCCTGAACGCGCATGTTGATTATCCCGCCATCCGCGATTTTCTGCTTTCGGTTTTCGAAGCCCAGGGGATTCCTCCCGGGGCGACGCTTCTCGATCTGGCCTGCGGCACCGGCCGCCTGACCAATCTTTTTGCCGAGGCGGGCTATGACATGATCGCCGCCGACCTGTCGCCCGACATGCTGGCCATCGCCCGGGAAGAATCGGAGAAGCGCGGCCTTTCCCCGCTCTACCTCTGCCAGGACATGCGCGCCCTCGATCTTTACGGCACAGTGGACGCCGCCTTTTCCTTTCTGGACAGCCTGAATTACCTCTCCTCCGCCGCCGATCTGGACGCTCTTTTCGGACGGCTGAAGCACTTCATCGCCCCCGGCGGTCTCTTTGTCTTCGACGTGAACACCCGCTTCAAATTCGAAGAGGTCTATCGAGACCATGCTTACATCTTTGATGAGAAAGACGTTTTCTGTGCCTGGCAAAATCACTACATGCCGAGGCGGCGGGTCTGCGATTTCTATCTGACCTTTTTCGTCCGGGACGCGAAGGGAGATTACCGCCGCTTTGAGGAGACCCAGCGCGAGACCTATTTCTCCGACCGGACGATCGAAAGGGCCTTTTCGGCCCACGGCTTTGAAAAGCTCGCCGTCTACGGGAATACCGACCGCAGTCCCGTGAGCGATACGGACGAACGACGCTATTTCGTCCTGCAAAGAAAAATCCTCTGATTTCGAAAAGCATAAAGGCCGCGCAAAAAAAGCGCCTTGCCGACCAGACGGCGCGGGATCATGATAAAGGACATTCGGAAAAGAGTAAGAAATAATAGAGGCCAATCTCATTCACAACTTTACAACCGCAAAAGCGGCGGGGGCCTCGTTTCAACGGAACCCCGCCGCTTTTTCAGTTCAATGAAGCCTTATAGCCTTCGCCCCAGTTCTGCATGGCGTCAAGAATCGGCTGCAGACTCCGTCCCAATTCTGTCAGGGTATATTCCACTCTCGGCGGCACCTCCGGATATACAGTACGGGTCAACAAACCGCTTTCCTCCATTGCCCGAAGCTGTGCGGTCAATACCTTCTGCGATACATTTCCCACCGATTTTTTCAGTTCACCGAATCGTTTTGTGCCCGGCAGCAGGTCACGCAAAATCAGCACCTTCCATTTATCTCCGATAAGAGTCAGGGTGGTTTCCACAGGACAAGCCGGCAGTTCCTTTGCGGATTTTTGTTCGTTCATTTTGATCTCCCTCGCGATCGTTTCTCGTTGAAACTTTACGCTTCATTATACTATACGGCAGGAAGTTCGTCAATGTGTTGGGCGGAAGATCAGAAAAAATAGACTATAAAAAATTTTTTTGGTTTGCCGGGGGGCATTAAACTGCCCGAAACGAATCGGTTTGGCAAAATCGGAACGAAAAAACGCATATCCAGGGATAAGCTTCCAAGGCCCCGCGGAAAGAAATCCGCGGGGCCTTGGCG
>CALXKW010000218.1 GCA_944389045.1 uncultured Clostridia bacterium
AGTCCGGGGCCGCCCCGCTGGACGTTGAGAATCAGGCAGGGAAGGTCGCTTCCCACCATGTAAGAGATTCCCTCGCTCTTCAGGGAGATACCGGGGGAGGAGGAGGAGGTCATGACCCGCATGCCGGCGCTCGAAGCACCGAGAACCATGTTGATCGCGGCGATTTCGCTCTCGGCCTGTAAGCAGAGACCGCCGATTTTGGGCATCCGTTTGGCCATATACTCGGCGATTTCGGTCTGCGGCGTGATGGGATAACCGAAATAGTGGCGACAGCCCGAACGAATCGCCGCCTCGGCGATGGCCTCGTTGCCCTTCATCAGAACCTTTCCCATTATGCTTCAACCTCCTTTTCCACTATAATGGCCACGTCGGGACACATGAGAGCGCAGAGGGCGCAGCCCCTGCATTTTTCCATATCGGTCACTTCGGCGGGATGGTATCCCTTGGCGTTGAGCTTATCGGTGGCAAGACGGAGAATCTTCTGCGGACAGGCGGTCATGCAGAGTCCGCAGCCCTTACAGGTGTCCACACGGACGGTAACTCTGTTCATGGTGTTTTCCTTTCGTTCTATGTAAAATCTTATAAATTTTTCATTGGCAGTCAAGCGTTTTGGAAATAACGGGAAACGGCATGCTCTCTCCGGTTCATGCGAAAATCAGAGCCCGGCCCGAGAAATGCGGGGTCAGCAGAGTTTGCGCGTTCTGTCCCGGATAGGAAAGATCTCGTGGGGAAGATCGGCCAGAGCGGGCGCGACTTTGTCGACCGCCGCGGTGAAGAGCAGGGGGAGCGCGGTGCGCGCGGCGAGCTCGTCAGCGTAGGCAAAGGAGGCTTTTACGTCGTCCGCCGTGGTCTCTTCTCCCAAATTGCTGTTGTTCACCAAGGCGGTGAAGGCAAGACCGCACTGTCGCTCGATCTCGGAGAGGTTTTCGATCGTGTCGGCCGCGTTTTGCGTCAGCGGGCGGTACATATTGCAGACGCCGAGCATATCGTAGCCGCACCGGAGAATGGAAGCGCGAAAGACGCCCAGAGCCGCCGCCCCGTCCTTGTCGCCTCCCACGTCCAGAATGACCTTTTCCTCTCCGATAAACACCGATTGAATATCGGGAGGAAGGGTGGGAATATCGACGTTGGAATTGGCAAAGGGAGGGATGATGCAGCGCACCCCTGCCGCCTCGAGCTCGGCCCGGTTGTCGGCGGCACGAAAGTAGGGATTGACGATGTCGAGATCGACCAAAACCGTCTTTTCGCCTTTTTCGGCAAGGGCGGCGGCCAGATTCACCGCGAGGTTGGTTTTTCCCGAGCCGTAGTGCCCACAGAGGATGATGATTTTATGCGCGGGATACCACATGGCGCTCCCTCCTTTCGCTCTCAAATGGCTTTTTGACTCTTCTCGTGATTTAAAACATTATAACACAGTCCCCGGAGAAAGAAAAGAGCATTTTTATACAAAATTCCCCTTGCTCAAAAGAATATTTTAGGGTATCTGCTTTTTTGACCCGAATTTTTGCGGCAGTTTCCGGAAAAGTGGCTTTTTTTCGCAAAAAAAGGAATGGGCTCCCATTCCTTTTTTCGGTATATTCCGGTATGTTGTCTATCGTGCTTTGGACCGGAAGAATTGTTTCGGCATAAAGCTTTTCGCCGTGCAAGACCTCGCGCGTTCTGCCGCATGATCTTTCAGACGCGCCCTCTCTCTTTGCGAGCGCGCTTTAGGGAAACCGACACACGGCGGATACGGGCCTCGGTTGAGCCGATCAGACCGTCGCCTTCCAAAGACCGTGCAGGTTGCAGTAGGCATAGACTGCCACCAGCTCGTCTCCCGGAACGAGAGCGAACGAAATGGTGGGCGTACCGCTCAGCGTCTTTCTCTGATTTCCTTCCTTGGTTTCGATGGCCACCCAGCCGATGAAATGCTCGGGAAGCATGGGATGGAGCGTGGAGCCTACGGCGATCTCCACAAGTCCGTTCTGATTCGAGACCACGACAGGGATATGCTTTTCGGTGGCGGCCTCGGTGGTATTGGGGACAAGCTCGGTCATTTTCTGTCCGCAGCAGCTTACCGGAACGCCCTTGTTCTCGGCGAAGGCGATGATGTTGCCGCAATGTTCGCATCTGTAGAATTTCATGGTTGGATCATCCTTTCGTTTTTCCCGTGAAGGGTTTTTCCTTTTTCAATTATAGCACCGAATGCCGGGAATGTCAAGAAATGCTCCGAGAATTGCATGATTGTATGTAAGAAAAAGCTTTTGTCCGTATTTTGTTTTGTTTTTCATCCCTCACGGCTTTGAAATACAGCAAATATGTGATATGATAGAAGCTTGCTGAAAGACTGGGAGTGACCCATCAGGCGATTTCGAAATGGGAAAACGATGCAGGGCTTCCCGATATTTCGCAAATTGTTCCTTTGGCATCTGTTTTTGCAGAGAAATTGGCGGATAAAGCAATTGGGCCTCTGCGTCGCGAGAAGCGATTTATAGAATTACTCAGGACGGTTCACGGCCTGCCGGTTTGAATCATCTTCCTTGCTCCGTACCGGCGGGAATACGCCATTCCTTGCGAAAATCTTCAAATGAAAAAAACTTTTGTTTTGTATGTTTGTCAATGATGTGAGACCAAAAAAGTAAAAAAAGAAGAAACGAGTTCAGTTAAAAGCTTTTGCAGGGGA
>CALXKW010000219.1 GCA_944389045.1 uncultured Clostridia bacterium
GAGAACCGCACCGGGCATTTCCTCGGCCGAGCAGCAGCAGCAACAGCAGTTCGGGGGCTCATGCTCGCAGACTTTCACCGAAAGGGCGATGGGATCGACAACCTCCACCACCACGCTGGGCTTTCCGGAAAGCTTGGTTTCGTCGTTTTTGCACATGCAGAAATCGCCGGGATTATCGCTGCTACGGAAGGTGCTGACGCATCCCTCGCCTCCGAAGAGAACGACGGTTTTATCGTTGACCGCGATGGCCTCAATTTCCTGCACTTTTCCGAGACATACGCATACTTCGAGAACGACCTTGGTGTAGTATCGAATGCCGACCTGATAAAAACCCTTGTTGAATTTGACGGGATCAATCGTAATGTCGGTCCAAAGAATTTCGGTGCTGACCACTCTCACCGAGCCGCTTTTATCAATAATCTCCTGACCGTAATCCGTGAGAAAAAGCTTGGTATCCTCGAAGCAATCCTTATCCTTGCAGCTGTCCAGAATTCTATATGTGTCAATACATACATTTTCGCGACGGGGGCCGCAATCATGCGACAAACCTCTGATATCAGGCATATAGGATCCTCCTGTGTAAATCGTTAAAGACGGAAGGCCTTCTTCCGCCTCTGCTCTTATTCTATGCCGCAGGAGAATTCTTGACAGTACCGCCGAAGAAATAAAAGAACCGCCGACGGCCAAAGAAGCACCCGAAAAACACGCCGCGGGCAAGCGGCCGCGCGTCGGAACGAGAAGGAGAGCGGGAAGGCGGCCGGCCTTTCTCTTCACCGTTGTACTTAAAAAGCCGATAAGAGGAGAGGCATATCCCATAGCCGCCCCTCCCGAAAAAAATTTTTCACGAGCCTGTCGGGACACCGCGATGAGAAGAGAATCCGAAGAGAAGCGTTCACTCCCGTAAGAGTCCTTCCCTGTCGACAGACAGGGGAAGAAGACGCCATTTCTGCCTAAGACGCGACTCTTCGGAAAGGGCATTTATGGCGGCGGACGCTTTTTCCGGAAAAGAGGCCTCGGTATAGACTGCCATGCATGTCGGGCCGCTCCCGCTGAGAAAGAAAGCGTGAGCGCCGAGAGTCAGAGACAATTCCCGAAGAAGAGGATAGTCGGGAATCGCCGGAATGCGATACGGTTCATGCAGACGGTCACAGAACACCGCCGACAGGAGCGCGGGATCCTCCCCCATCAGTGCCGCCGGCAGAAGCGCCGCACGTGTACTGCTGAAAACGGCATCGGAGCGGGAAATCTGCGCGGGAAGACGCAAGCGGGAATCGCGGGTTTGGATCGTAAAATCCGAGACAAAAGCGGCAAAACGCCAGCATTCTGCGAGAGGATAGGAAACCGAAAAACACCGATCTCGGTTCATCAAGGAGGCCGTCAGGCCGCCGAAAACAGCGGGCGCCGCGTTGTCCGGATGCCCCTCTAAGCGGCTGACCAAAGAAAAGATATCCTCCCGGCTCATCGCAAGACCGCATAAAAGATTGGCCCCTTCGATTCCTCCTGTAAGAAGCGAAGCCGAAGAGCCGAGGCCGGCGGAAGGAGGGATCTCGGAGTCGATTTTCACAGACACCGAACAGGGGCGGATACCGACGCTTCGACAGGCCTCCCGAAAGCCGACCAGCACAAGATTGTCGCGATTTCGAAAAGCCGGATCGCCTCCCGTAACGACATCCTCCTCCGCAAAAGAGAATGTCAGCCGATTATAAAGCATGAACGCGCAGCCTAAAGCATCAAAACCGGGACCCATGTTGGAGGTAGAGGCGGGAACGCGAAGCGCAATCATATTTTTTTCCTCCGAAATCGCCCTGCTGCTTTTTCTTTCTCTGTTTTCACTTCTGCCTGTTTTCTCCCCGCTCTCTTCTCTTTTGCCCGTTGTCCTTCCGGAACACGCTTTATCTCGATCTCCTTTTTCTCCTCGTATTCCCCGGGCTTTTGCAGCAGTTTTTCGGTCAGCGCCGCCATTTCGCTTTTCTCACACGCAATCTTGTTATACAATGGAGTTGAAGAGAGGGCCGCAAGCGCCGCGGGAATCGGAGCACCGCTGATCTTCTCAAGAAGCGGCATCAGTCTAAGATCATCGAGCTCCCGCCATCTTTCCATCGCGTCCGCTTCTTCCGGCCGCATCTTTTTTGAAGCCGCATCGTTTATTGCTCCCTCTTCCGCCGCTTCTCGGCCTATCATCCTATCCCGCGTTTTTCTCACGCTGCGGTCTTCGGCCGCGTCCAGTGCCAAAAGCACCCGCCGAGGAAATTTGTAGGGGGATGCGGTGGACAAAATCACCGTCGGCGCGTCCGCAAAAAGCATGTTTTTCTCATCGGATCGCCATTTTTCATAAGCGCAGAAGGCCACCGCCGTATGCGGATCCACAAGATAGCGCTCTTTGGTAAAAAGCGTCCGAATGCTCTTTTCCGTCTCCTCCTCGTCCGCCCAATAGGCCGAAAAATCTTCCCTGAGCGTCGCCAAAAGATCGGAGGAAAGACGAAAACTTCCTTTGGAAAAGAGCTTTTCCATCATTGCCGCCGTCTTTTCGGTTCCGGCGGTAAGCGACAGAAGCCGCTCAAGATTGCTCGAAATCAGAATATCCATGGAAGGCGAGGAGGTCACATAAAAAGGACGCTCTCGGTCGTAAAGGCCGGTGGTAAAGAAGTCGGTCA
>CALXKW010000220.1 GCA_944389045.1 uncultured Clostridia bacterium
GGCTTGCGCGGGTGGAGGGCGCGAAGCCCTCCCGCCCTTTTCCGGGAGGGCGAAACTGCGAGATCCGGACCGGGAGCCGCAAGAAAAGCGCTCCGGCCGGATTTTTCGGGGTTTATCCGGCTTAATCTGCCGGATCGCTCGCTTGATCGAGCGTTTTCCGGATGGCGTCCGGGTCTTTGCCGCAGAGAATTTCGAGGTTTTCAAAGATTTTTTCCGCGGGCCAGTTCCACCACGCGGCTTTTTCGAGACAGGCGATCAGCTCCTCGTCAAAACGGGGGCGGATCACCCGGCAGGGATTTCCCCCCGCGACATGATAGGCGGGGATTTTTCCCGTGACCACCGCATTGGCGCCGATGACCGCGCCGTCGCCGATCTGCGCGCCGGGCAGAACCGTCACGTTCTGCCCGATCCAGACGTCGTTGCCGACGACGGTGTCGCCCTTGAAGGGAAGGTCGTCAAGGCGGGGCGTGCATTTTTCCCAGCCCCCGCCCAGAATGTTGAAGGGATAGGTCGTGACGCTCTCCATGCGGTGGTTCGCGCCGTTCATCAGAAACTCGACGCCTTTTGCGATGGCGCAGAATTTTCCGATGATCAGGCGGTCCCCCAGAAATTCGTAGTGATGCGTCACATGGCGCTCGAAGTCTTCGGAGCCCTCGGGGTCGTCGTAATAGCTGTACGCGCCGGCCGTGATGTTCGGCCGGGTGAGCGTGTTCTTGATAAAGGAGAGGCTGGGGACCGCCGGATTGGGGTGGACGGCGTCGGGGTCCGGGCCGTGCGCGGGGGTGTTTTTTCTCCAGAGAAGCGCCTCTTTTTCAAGCTGCTTTACAAAAGCGTCCTTGCCGTCGCAGTAGGATTCGATGTCGTAGGGAAAGGCCTCTGCCAGCGAGGTCTTCAGGCGGCCGTATTCCTCCGCTTTTTCCGGATGGGAGCGGAGATAGTCCCGCACGGCGAGGTGGCGTTCGATCTCTTTTCTGTTCGTTTGGGCAAAGATGTGGAGCTGATGCGTCCGCTCGTCGCCCCCCTTGCGCAGATAGCGCCTGCCGGGAATGCCGAACTCGCCGAGCACTTCGTAACCGGCCTTTTCGAATTCCGCGGCGGCCTCGTCGGCCGCGCGCAGATCGGTCACCACCGGCAGAATGTCGAGAATCGGCTTTGCCGTAAGGCCCGGCACGGCGGTGCTGCCGATGTGGTAGACGGCGACGCAGTGCTTTTTCAGAATGCGGCGGATGATTTTCGCCTCTTCTTCGAACAGGCCCTCCCACGCCGGGGAATGGGCGGTCACTCTTACATGCTGCGGCATAGCTCTTCCTCCTCTGTTTTGATCTTGTTTTTGTCTCGTTTTTTTGTGTCCGTTTTTTTCGCCGGTGCGCGGGTTTGAGCTTGTTTTTCTCGCCGGTCGGTGCGGGTTTGGGGGCTTTGACGGCGGTACGGGTTCTTGAGCTGTTTTTGCGCCGGTGCGAGCGTCGGTGCAGGCTTCGCAGGCTTCCGGTGCAGGCTTCGCGGGCTTCCGATGCGGGCTTTGGCGCGGCGCTTCCCGGCGGCGTCTTACCCGGATTCGGCCGGGGCCTGTCCGGCCTCCGCCCTCCCGCCGCCCCACCAGGCGGGAATCAGTTCCTTCAGGGCGACGGTTTCCCTTTTGGGGTAATCGGTCAGAATCTCAATTTCGCCTACGTCCTCTCCCAGCTGCATCATCAGCTCGCGGCAGGCGCCGCAGGGCAGGCCCAGCCGGTTGTCCGGGAGCACGACCGCCAGCTTGGCGATCCCGTTCTCGCCCGCGGTCAGCATGTGTGCCACGGCGCTGCGCTCGGCGCACATGCCCAGCGAACACGCGGTGTCGAAGCAGACCCCTGTGTAAAGGCTCCCGCTCTTCGTCAGGAGCGCGGCCGCGACCTGTCCGGCTTCGATAAAGGCCGATACCTTTCTTTCCTGCCGCAGGGTCAGCGCCGCCGTATAGAGGCGCGTCCAATCGTCCGGAGGCCGGGAATCGCGGTTCCAGTACAGCGTATATTCCTCTTCTCCGGTCTCTTCGTCTAAGCCCGCGGACCTTAGCGCGAACCCTTCGCGCAGATAAAAGGAGAGCGCGCGGCGGTTTTTCCGATAGACCGAGCAGGTCAGGGAAGCGTACTCTTTCCGAAGATGAAGCACAAGTTCTCTTCCGATGCCGGCCGAGCGCGACTGCCGTTCGACGAACAGGCCGGCGATGTGGCCGTCGGTGACGCCGACAAAGCCCCGCACCGCGCCGCCCTCTTCCCAGACATGCACCTCGGCTTGGGAAAGCTGTTCCCGCACTTCGGGGAACATCCTGTCCCAATAGCCGGCCGGGATAAAGGAATGCGCCTCCCGGTTTCCGTCCCGCCAGATCTGCATGACCGCGTCGGTGTCGGAGCGCTGAAATTTCCGGATCATCCTTTCCATCCTTTCTATACTATCCTTATTTATTTCGTCTTTCTCAAATCTGTTCTGAGAAGCGCAAAAAAGGCGGTCTGCCATACGGGGATATGACAGACCTGCACAGGCGTCCAAGGTACGCCCATACAACCGGATGACCGGCGCCCGGGGATAGAATAGCACAGTTTTCGGGATTTTGCAAGAGATTTTCGG
>CALXKW010000221.1 GCA_944389045.1 uncultured Clostridia bacterium
ACTGACGAGAAGGGCAAAGACAAAGGTGAGCGCCATCGAGATAAGAATACTGACAGGCGAGATGCGGATATCGAAGGTCATCAGGTCGATTTGGATCTGGCGCATGACGAAAAGGTGAAGAAATTTGCCCGCCAGAAGGCCGGCAAGCCCGCCGAGAAGGGTGAGAAGGTAGTTTTCCCGGAAGACGTAGCGGGCGGTTTCACCGGGGTAAAAGCCCAAGACCTTCAGCGTGGCGATCTCCCGCTCCCGTTCGGTGATGTTGATGTTGGTCAGATTGTAGAGCACGATGAAGGCGAGAACGCCGGCGCAGCCGATCACCAGCCACACGATGGCGTCAAGGCTGTCGAGCATGTTTTCCACCCGCGTCCGAAGATTCTTCGTGACGCTGACCGACGCCACCGCGCCGTCTGCCGCAAGGGCGGCTGCGAGCTCCTCGTCCTCTTCGTCCCGGCCGTTGAGATAGGCGGTTTTCTTCGGCACTTCGCCGATCGCCTCGGCCAGCGTCGCCTCGTCGAGATAGACGTAATAGTAGACGTAGTTTTCCGCCAGTCCGCTGACCGTTACGGTGAAGGAGGTTTCGTTGTTGTAGAGGATCCGAAGCGGATCCCCGACCGAGAGCGAGAGCCGCTCGGCGAGTCCCTGACTGATGACCGCCTCGCCCTTCTGCGGCAGAGGAAGCGTTTTTCCGTCCTCTCGCAGATGAAAGAATTCGGTGAAATTTTCTCCCGAGGAGGTGACGATATGCGCCGATTTGGAGTCTCCTTCTTCGGACGAAACCGTCTGCACGCTCTCGTGCAGGAAGGCGATCCTGTCGATCCGCCCGGAGAAGGAGGAGAGAAACTCTTCCTCTGCCGCCTCATCCATCGACTCCGAGAAGACAAGGCTGTAATCGTAGACGCTGATCTCATCGAACTGCTTGGGCAGAATGCCGGTGATCGAGTCGCGGATGCCGAAGCCGGTCAAGAGAAGCGCGGTGCATCCGCCGATGCCGAGAACCATCATCACGACCCTCTTTTTATAGCGGAAAAGATTGCGCGCCGAGACCTTCTTCAGAAAAGAAAGTCTTTTCCAGAAGGGAAGCTTTTCGAGGAAAATGCGCTTGCCGTTTTTCGGCGCCTTCGGGCGCATGAGGGCGGCGGGAACATGGGTAAGCTCGTGCCGGACCGCCGCATAGGTGGCGCCCACCGAGCAGAGGGCCGCCACAAACAGGCAGAGCAGGCCGAGCGGAAGCCGGACGACCGTGATCAGGGGAGCGAAGCCGTACAGGATTTTGTAAACGCTCCAGATGACCCGGGGGATGAAGACCGAGCCGGCGAAAAAGCCGACGACGCATCCGCTGAGCGCGGCCGCGCCCGAATAGAGCAGGTATTTTCCCGCAATCGAGAAATCCGAATAGCCGAGGGATTTTAAGGTGCCGATCTCGCCTCTCTCCTCGCTGACCATCCGGGTCATGGTCGTGAGACAGACCAGCGCGGCGATGAGAAAGAAGAAGACCGGAAAGACCGCGGCGATGCCCTCGACGATCGACGCGTCGTTCTCAAAGCAGACGTAGCCGACGTTCTCCTCCCGGGTGAGAAGGTGCAGAACGGGGGGCTTGGCGTCGCGGAGCGCCCGGTCGGCCTGGTCCCACTCGGCGCGGCCGGCTTCGAGCGCCTCTTTCCCTTCGGCGAGTGCGGCCGCCGCCTCGTCGATCGCTTTTTTCGCGTTTTCGGCCTCCTCCTCGGAGAGAAAGGGCAGGGCCGCCTCAAAAGCGGCGGTCTTTTCGTCCAGCTCTTTTTCGGCCGCGGTCAGGCGCTCCTCTTGGGCGGCGAGAAGGGCGGCGCTCTCTTCGAGAGCCGCTTTCGCCTCGGCGCATTCTTTGTCGAAGCGGTCCCGGAGGCTCTCGGCCGCGAGCGGTTCGACCGCGCTCTTCTGCGCGTTTACCGCCGTCCGGTAGGCGTCGGAGTAGAGCTCTTCCCGGACCGCGAGCGTGAGATAGGCCTCATAGGCGTATGCGGCCGTGAAGTCCTCGCGCAAAAGAAAGACAAAGGCGTCCACCGTGCCCTTTCCCAGGGAGGCGGAGCCCCGTTCGTAATTCAGATAGAGGGGCGAGTTGGCGAGACCGACCACGGTGAAGGAGGTGACGGCGAAGGAAGCGAAAGTTTCGTCGTCGTTGCTGTCGGACAGAGAGAGGGTCTTTCCCAGCATCTCTTCTCCGTAATAGCGGGCGTCGAGGACGCATTCGCCGCTCTTTTCGGGCAGACGGCCGGCGGTGAGAGACAGCTTGTTGACGGTCTCGGGCAGGGAACGGGCGGAGAGAACCTCCCCCTCTCCCGCTTCGCTCTTCGCGATGAAGTCGGCGAAAACCCCGCCTTCCGCGCTGCCGATACCGGGAAGCGAAGCGAGAGCGGCGATCTCCTCTTCGGTAAAGCCTATTGTGGAGATCAGGCGGTAATCGTAGAAACAGGCCGTTTCGAGATAGTCCTTCGCCGTTCTCAGCATGGCGGGCTTACAGGTTTTCAGTCCCGCAAAGAAGCCCACACCGAGCGCCG
>CALXKW010000222.1 GCA_944389045.1 uncultured Clostridia bacterium
CTCGGGCGGAATTTCTCTCACGAAACGGGAGAGCGGGTTATACTGGGTCTGCCCGTAAAAGAGACGCTCCCGCGCGTGGGTCAGAAAAAGCTTCTCACGGGCGCGGGTGATGGCCACATAGGCCAGCCGCCGCTCCTCCTCCATCTCCTCGTGTTCGGTCTGAGCCTGCATCGAGGGAAACATCCCGTTCTCCATGCCGGGCAAAAAAACGACGGGAAACTCGAGTCCCTTGGCGCTGTGCATGGTCATCATCACCACCGCGTCGGCCTCTTTGTCGTAGTTGTCCACATCCGAGACGAGCGCCACCTCCTCCAGAAAGCCGGACAGCGTCGCGCCCTCGTTGTTTTCCTCATATTCCACCGCGTTCGAGATCAGCTCCTCCACGTTTTCCAGCCGCTCGCGGCCCTCCTCGCCTTCGGCCTCCAGCATGGCGCGGTAGCCCGAGAGATCGATGGTTTTGCGGAAGAGAGCCGAAAGAGACTCCTCCTCGGATACCCGGCGCAGATGCGAAATCAGGGAGGCAAAAAGCTCAAGACGGGGCGCGATGCGGGAAAGCGCGGTATACTGCCCCGCGTTCTCGATGACCCGCAAAAGCGAGATTCCCTCGACGGCGGCGATGTCGGAAATCGCGTCGAGCGCCGCCGCGCCGATTTTGCGCTTGGGCTCGTTGATGATCCGGGTCAGTCGCAGATTGTCGTCGGGGTTGTTGACAAGGCAGAGATAGGCGAGAATATCCTTGATCTCCTTGCGGTCGTAGAAGCGGGTGCCACCCAGGACCCGGTAGGGGATTCCGCTGCGGGAAAAGACCTTTTCGATGGCGTTCGACTGTGCGTTCATGCGGTAGAGCACGGCGAAATCCCGAAAAGGACGCTTTTCGGTGCGGACAAGCTGCATAATCTTCTCGGCTATGTAGATTCCTTCATCGCTCTGGCTGTCGAGATTGGCGAGCGCGATCTTATCCCCGCCGGATTTGGCAGTCCAAAGGGTCTTTCCGCGCCGCTTTTCGTTGTTGCCGATCACGGCGTTGGCAGCGTCGAGGATCACCTGAGTGGAGCGGTAATTCTGTTCCAGCTTGATGACCTTGGCATCGGGATAGGTGCGGTCGAAGCTGAGGATGTTCTCGATGGTGGCCCCGCGGAAGCGATAGATGCTCTGGTCGTCGTCTCCCACCACCATCAGGTTCCGAAAGCCGCCCGAGAGCAGCGTGGCGAGCATGAACTGCGCGTGGTTGGTGTCCTGGTACTCGTCGACCGACACATAGCGGAATTTTTTCTGGTAATACTCCCGCACGTCGGCATTCTCGGCGAGCAGCGTCACGGCCTTCAGAATGATGTCGTCAAAATCGACCGCATTGGCCTCGTCGAGCTTCTCCTGATAGAGCCGATAGATCTTGGCGAGCTGCCCCAGCCGGTAATCGCTCCCCGCCTCGTCGGCGAAAACCTTCGGCGTGATCAGACGGTCCTTGGCCCGGCTGATCGCCCCCATCACCGCCTTGGGCGGAAAGGACTTTTCGTCGATCCGAAGCTCTTTCAGCACCTGACTGACGACCTTTTTGCTGTCGTCGGTGTCATAGATCGTAAACCCGCGCTCAAGGCCTACCGGTGCGCCGTGACGGCGCAGTATCCGCACACAGATCGAATGGAAGGTGCCCGCCCAGATTTCAAGATCGGCCGGATCGACTCCCAGCGCCCGCGCCAGACGCTCCTTCATCTCCCCCGCTGCCTTGTTGGTAAAGGTGATCGAAAGCATGGCCCAGACCGGGCAGGGACGGACGGCGTAGGGGGCGAGAAGCGCGGCGATCTCCTCCTTGTCGGAAGAGAGCGCCCCCTCGAGCGCCGCGACCTCCTTCTCCCCCACGCCGTCGGGGAGAGTCTCGTCGTAATAAGCGTCTCCGAAGCGGATGATGTGGGCGATACGCCGGACCAGCACCGTGGTCTTTCCGCTTCCCGCTCCTGCCAGCACCAGAAGCGGGCCGCGGACGGTATAGACCGCCTCCCGCTGTTCTTTGTTCAGATCGGCGTAGAGGACATCGAACAGCGCCCGTTTTGCCCGGACAAAGCGTTGTGTTAACTCCATTTCTGACTTCCTGCCATTCTATTTCAAAATCTATCGGGTTCAAAATCGTTCGATTTGTTTTTTCCCGTTATCCCGCTCGGATTGTCTTTATTCTCGTTATCCGGCCCGTTGCCCGAGGGTCGAAGTCCCGGATCCGGTCCGGCCGGCCCGATATTCACGAGAAACTCCCGGCAGAAAGGCACAACCGTCCGCCGGGAGCCCGCGGGAGCGACCCGCTTCGCTAATACGCGCTATCGATTCAAAGATACCGGCCAAATGTTATCGGCCGCACTCTACCTTGCGTCCAGATACGCCGCAGCGCCCAGCGCCGCGCTGACGCCGTCCGCCACGGCCGTGGCAATCTGCCGCACCCGTTTGGTGCGGCAGTCCCCCGCCACAAACACGCCGGGCGTTTTCGTCTCACAGTTTTCGTCCGAAACGGCGTATCCTCCGGCGTCAAGCTCGAT
>CALXKW010000223.1 GCA_944389045.1 uncultured Clostridia bacterium
TTTTCGGGCGTGTTTTCCTCCTCGGCGGCCGGGCGGACAAGAACGGTCGCGACGGGATAGCGGCGGCCCAGGACCACCGACAGGATCTCACAGCGGCCGTAGCCGTTGATGCGGACGCGAAGCCGGCCCTCCTCGTCCTTTTCAGACTTGGCAATTTCCCCGACAGTCGCCGTGCGGCCGACAAGAGCGTTCCGGGGATCCTCTCCCGTGTCGGGAGCCACGATCAGCATGCCGCCCGCTTCCTTTGCCTCGGCGCAGGCGTTGATCACCCGCTCTTCGCCGCTCTCCAGCGCAAGGAAGGAGAGAGGAAGCAAGACGTCGTTCTTCAGAAGAAGAAGGGGAAGCGTCAGCGATTTTATATCTCGTTTTTGTTTTTCCATCGTATGTAAACCCGATTATAATCCTTTCGTCACCATGCGCCCGCTGGGAAGGGGCGCCATTCCATCGTATGCGAATCGCAATCTATAGAAAAGCGAAAATACGCCATGTTAATTTCTTACTTTAAGATTATAGCATAGCTCCCCCGAAAAAGCAAGAGGGAAATATGTCGCAAAGAGGCATTTGCGCCCGGAAGCGCCTTCCTTTTCCGTGCGGAGAAATCCTCCGCCGGTGCGGCAGAGAGGGAGTGTGTGTGGGGGGGAGAGGGGGAGCGCGCGGGGGCGCGCGAAGGGCGCGGGGGCGCGCGAAGAAAAAGAGCGAAGCGGAAAAAACGCGCCGCCCCGCGGGAAAAGCCGCACCAAGAACGACCTGCCGCATAGACTGACAGCGAGGGGGGCCATACCCCTTCGAAAAACCGAAAAAGGAAGACGACAACCTATGGATTATCAACGCAACGGCTGGTTCCGCCCGACCGGCGGATTCAACCGTCAATCCCCCGCCGCGCCGGTATCCAACCGCAGTTATTCCGCGGCGGCATCGAACCGCAGTCAGCCGACGGCCGCGGCGGCAAGACAGGCGTATAGTTCCGCGATCCCCTGTGTGGAAGACGCGCCTTCTCTCGCCATGGTCTATTCGCCCTGCCAGAAATGGCAGCAGATCTACGACCCCGTCAAGGCGCTTTCGCGCGGCACGCAGTTTGCCGAGCTCGACAAGCCCTTTGCCGGCGGCCGCTGCTGAGGAGGATCGCCATGCCGGACAGCAAAACGCTTCTGAACCAGATCCGCGCGCTGGATTTTGCCCTTCTCGAAACCGGGCTTTATCTCAACGCCTATGACAGCGAAGAGGCTGTCGATTATTTCAAACGCACACGCGCCGCGCGCGACGCCGCGGTCGCCGAGTACGAGCGCCACTACGGTCCCCTGCGGATGATAAGCGGCGTTCAAGACGACAAATGGGCCTGGACCAAAGGACCCTGGCCCTGGGAATGTGAGGCAAACTGACCATGTGGGTATATGAAAAGAAATTACAATATCCCGTGCGGATCAAGAATCCCAACCCCGCCCTTGCCAAAGTCATCATTTCGCAGGTAGGCGGGCCGCACGGCGAGCTTGGCGCGGCCAACCGCTATCTCCAGCAGCGCTATTCGATGCCGGACGACCGCATCAAAGGGATGTTCACCGACATCGGCACCGAGGAACTCGGCCACATCGAGATGGTGTCCTCCATTATCTACCAGCTCACCCGCAACCTGTCGGAGGCCGAGATCAAGCGCAGCGGCTTCGACGTTTACTTTGTCGATCATACGACCGGCGTGTATCCGCAGGCGGCGTCGGGGACGCCCTTCTCGGCCGGCACCTTTGCCGTGGCCGGCGACGTCTTCGCCGACATCCACGAGAATCTGGCCGCCGAGCAGAAAGCGCGCCTTTCCTACGATAACATTCTCCGCCTTGTGGACGATCCCGACGTGAAGGATCCCATCCGCTTTCTGCGGGAGCGGGAGATCGTCCATTACCAGCGCTTCGGCGACGCGCTCCGCATCGCGCAGGACAAATTCACGGACAAATCGAACTTCTATCTCTACAACCCCGCCTTCGACCGGCCGAACGACGGCCGCCGCTGAGGCTGTGCGAGGGGCTTTTTTGCCCCCGCAGAAAAAGGCAGACTGTACGGTCAAACCGCCGGTCTGCCTTTTTTCGGCGGAAAAAGGCCGGGCGGGGCGCCTCCGCCGTTTGGGCCGGGGGCCGAAGCACGGCGACGAACAGCCGCACGGCGGCGCGGCGCACGGCAGCACGGGCGGCAACACGGACAGCAGGCGACAGCGCGGATGCGGGCCGGGCGGAACGGAAAACGTGAGGCGAGCGCACGGCACCACGGGCGAGGGGACGGAGCGGACGGACGAGCAGACGGCGGGCGGACGGACAAGCTATGGCGGGACAGGGGCAAAAAAGGCCCGGCGGCCGAAAAGGAGCCGCCGGGGCGGGAGGAAGAAAAAGCATACCGACAAAGAGGCGGTTAATGACGATGGATAAGGGGCGCGGGGGTGTTAAAGATGCCTTCTGAAAAGCCGGGGGCTGAAAACGGCCTTCAGAGCTGCGCGTCCTTCAGGCCCCTGCAATAGGCGTAATAGAGGAGCGAGGCGAGG
>CALXKW010000224.1 GCA_944389045.1 uncultured Clostridia bacterium
ATGTTGCGGATCCGGGAAGCGCCCTTGGTCATCATGTCCTCGACGTCCGAAAGGGTCAGCGGAACATGGGCCGTACCGTAGCGGTTGATGCCGAAATAGTTCGACTGCGTCCCCTCGCCGTGGCCCGCCGCGGAGCCGTATTTGTGATCGACAGCGAAAAGGGCCTTGCCGTCGGCGGTGGAAAGGTCGACCGTCGCCTTGTTGAAGACCATCGACGTATTCTTGCCGTTGGCGATGGCGCACTGCGCGATCTTGTTCATCGTGAGGTAGTAGGCGCGCACAAAATTCTGGGCGCGCCGTTTGGCGTCGGCGCCCAGCCCGAAGAGACTGTCGTCCATCATCTCCTTGGTGATCGTAAACTCCTTCATGAAAGGAATGTGCTCGATCAGCTTGCGGTAGGTATCCACCTGAATGTCGTTCTCTGCGCCGCCGCCCTCGGCTACCGCCGTAAAGGTGCCGAACTCGTCCTGATACTGCACGGTCTCGCCGTAGCGGGAGGAGCGTTCGATGTTGAAAAGCCAGTCGAGCGCCCCGCCCTTCTTTTTCTGCGCGTCGCTCTCGGCCTCGATGACCATTTTCAAAGGGTTTGCCAGCCTTCCGATCTTGGAATCGTTCAGACCGGAGAATTCGGAATAGATAAATGCCATAGAAAACCTCCAAAAATCAATATGCTTCTTTTGTCACCCGGCGGTAGAGCCTGACCAGCTCCTCACCGGAATAGGAATCGCCGAGAAGCTCCCGGGCGATCCGCAGCTCCTCCCCCGCAAGACGGGGCCCGCGGTCGTAGGCCTTGGGTACGCTCGAGGTCAGATGGGATTTCGATAAAGACTCTGTCGGAAACTCCTCTTTTCCGTCGCCGCCCGCGCAGTCCGCCACCGAAAAGGCCTCCCGGACCGAAAGCCCCAGACGGCGAAGCTCACAAAAGCGCCGGAAAATCGCTTTTTCCGATGCTCTTCCCCGCCCCGGACGGGGTGTATAGAGAAGAGCAAAGGCCAAGGCCTCTTCCAGATCCTTCTCCCGTTCCTCGGCGGAATCCTCCCGCCCGGCCGCCGCTTGTTCCTCATGCACCGCCGGATTTTCCGCGGCCCCCTCGGCCGCAGACAATCCGGCAGGAGCTCCTGCGGCTGTTTTCTCTCCGACCGAACCATACCCGACCGCAGGATCTTCCTCTGTAAAATTTTCTTCCGTGAGCCGTTCCGCAAAAAAGGTCTCGGACGCCGGGAAAACCCCGGACACGAAATTACCGTCGGACACTTCTTTGGTCTTGGCGCAACGCTTCTCTCCGCCGTCCTCCGTTGTCGCCGCTTTCATCGGGGCGGCCCTGCCCGACCGCTCCGACAGCAATTCTTTTGCCGCAGCGGCGCTCCCGCTCTCTTTTTCTCGGGAAGACCGCTCTTCTTCTCTTTCCTTTTCGGCTGTCATTTCCTCATTTCCTCTCATTTGTTTTCTCTTTTTTGATATACGTTTGTTTACGGCCGGTCGGGTGCCTCGGACGCTTTGCGGCAAAAGGCCCGCTCTTTTCTTTCTCTAAGCGAGATGCTTTCGGGCCTGCCGAAAAGCGCCGAACACCCAAGCTCAGCCTTTTTCTCTTCCGCAGCGCAGATCGCCGCCGGAAAGACAGGGGCCTGCGGACACGCGCGCCTCTTTTCCTTTCATGCCTACTCTTCTTCCGCCGCCCCGATTGGGAGCTCGAGGACGGCCGGAACCTTTCTTGCAAAAAGATCGATCACAAAATCCGGACGTATGTTGTAAAAGGAGGATGATCGGATAAAGCGAACGCTTCTCCCTATGGGACAGGAGCTTTCCCGTCTTCCGGCGCAAACCGGTTCTTCTGCTCTTACCCGGACTCACGCCCGGACGCGGGATCGAAACCCTCCCGTCCGGAAAGAAAGAAAGCCGCGTATTCCTTGGCTCCCGGATACCCGCAGCGCGCCTGAGCCGTCCAGTAACGCATAAGCGCGTCCGCCTCCCCCACGCCGCCGAAGCCTCCCGCCCGGTAGTTTTCGAGATTGTATTTCCACAAGACCTCCCTCTCGGCCTTGGCCGGCGTTTCGCTCTCGACCGAAAAGAGAAAGTCGTCGTCAAAGAAATACACGCCCTCGGCCGGGTCGTATTCGAGAAAATCGTAGCGGGAGAAGAGCCCTTTTTCCCCAAGCTTCCGCGGCTCGTCGGCATAGGCCAGGTAAAGCGTAAAGACCAGACGGTCCATGTCGGCATAGGCCGCGTTCTTCATCACCCGCTTGGAGACCAGCCGCCCTTCCGACTGCGCGACCTGAATCCGTCTGGCCTCGCCCGACTTGCCAGCCTCCTCGTCCTCGCCGGTATAGGCGTCGGAGATACCGAGAATCCGCTTGGCGTCGCGATAGGTCGCCTCCACATAGGCGAGATCCTGCGAGATGTCGGGGGTGGTGTCGATCATGCCGAAGAGGCTCGGCGATTCCCCCGGCCTTAAATTCAGAACCTTGCCGCCGATCGAATTGTCGTAGCGGAACTGGCAGTCGTCGGGCTTGTAGGGATA